>SXIE01000134.1 GCA_005772945.1 Pseudomonadota bacterium | reverse complement strand
GAGGACTACCTGACGACGCCGGACTACTTCTTCCGCTACGATCGCGGCGTGACGAATGTGCGTCCGAGCTCGTTTCTCGGGCGGCTGCTTTTTGGCAAATTCGTCCGCTCGACCCAGATGCTGTGGCTTGCGGAACGCTTGCGATGGGCCCTTCCGGCCGATCGGCCGACCGTCACGCTCGATCTCTTCTTGCCACATTCGAAAGTGCCAGCGTTTTTCGACTGGTACTATCGCGAGCTCGACTTCTTTCCTCTCTGGTGCGTGCCCTATCGGCGCGTCCGCAACTACGAGTGGATCGCGCCCGCGTTCTACGAGGGCATGCGCGACGAGCTCTTCGTGGATCTCGCGATCTACGGCATGAAGCAGCGCGACGGCCGGAACCTTCACAAGCTCATCGAGGAAGCGCTCGTGCGTGTCGGCGGCATCAAGACCCTCATCGCCCACAACTACTACAGCGAAGCCGAGTTCTGGAGCATCTGGAACAAGTCCAATTACGACCAGGTCAAGGCGATCACGGACCCACGCAACCTCTTTCGCGACCTCTACACCAAGATGTGTCGCGCGGCGCGCGGCCTGCCTTGAGGGCGTGATTCGGGATGAGAGGGCGCTTGGCCCACGCCCCTGGCCGGGCGCCGCTCTTGGGCCGAGGAGTCCGGCGCGTTTCGCGTCGACTTCGCGTTCGACGACTGGCCGCCCTCACCGCACTCCGAAGCGCCCGCGCGCCCACTCGTGGATCCGTGCGACCACGCTCGCGTCGATCGCCCCCGGCACGACGATCACCGCTCCGAGTGCACCCGGGTAGCCCGTGGTTTCGACCGATCCGTACCCCGAGGACCCGACGCGGCTCCACCCATTGAGCGCATAGTAGCCATGCACCACTGGCGCTCCGACCGGCGCGCCGTCGATGTAGCTCTGGATGGTCCCGTCAAGCGCGTGCGTGACCCCGACGAATCGGACCTCGCCCGTGGCCACCTGGAGGTCGGATCCGACCTCGTGGCTCTGCCAGCCGCCGCCGCTCGCACTGGTATAGAACAACGTCCCGGCGCCCAGACCGACCGCGCAGCTGTGGGCGTCGGCCTCGTCGCCGACGACTGTCCAGAGGGCGTTGTACGCGGCCACGGGCTCCCACTCGACCGGTGTTGGCATCCAGGGGGATCGGCCGACCCAGAACACCGACCGTCCGTCGGGTTGCATGTCGGCGCTCGCCAGCGTGAGCGTCGCCTTCGACCCATCGAATTGCACGCCCGGCATGCCCGGCCCCAAGGCGTCCGGCGCGTAGACGGGCCGCGCCGCCCCGGTCGCCGAGAGCACCCGCTGACCCGCGCCCCGCTCGGTCCAGCGCTCGACGGCCGTGCCCCGGAAGCGCTTGAGTCGCCACGTCGACTGGATCTCCCGTGCGCCCGGTGGAGCCCCATTGGCCCAGGCCCCGTTGCCACCCGCATGGAGGATGAAGTCCTCGGTGACGGCGATGCCCTGGGCGTGATCTCCGGGATGAATGTTCTGGTCTGGCGGAAGCGCCGTCCAGTGGTCGCCGTCGTCCGAGAACCAGACGTCGTTCGAGTTACCGAGATGCGGGCTGTGCCCAAAAAGGAACCAGAGCTTGTCATCCCACACCTTGACGTCGGCCCAGTGCTTGCCGAGCCACGGTGGATCCGCGTGCTTGGTCCAGGTGACGCCATCTGCGGTCGACCAGACCTCGGCGAAGTGCTCGCTCCCGGGCTCCCACTCCCGGTAGCGGCCGCCGCCGATGAGCCACATGCGTCCCTTGAACTCCACGAGATGTTGGACGGCCCCGCGCCCGGACGGCCGCGTGACTCCGACGGCGGGGTCGTCGTCATCGGCATGGCCGGCCACCTCTTCCCAGGTCACGCCGTCCGACGAGCGCCAGAGGTCATTCAGGGTTCGACCCTTGTCCCACAGCATGAACTCGGCCCCGCCGAACAACCAGAGCTTGTCGTCGTACACGCCCATCACCGAGAAGGCGCGCTTCGGCCAGGGAGGATCCGCCACCTCGACGACCCAATTTGCGCCATCCACGCTCGAGAGGACATCGTGGTTGTAGTGGTTGAGGTGGGTGTCGCCGCCGACCACCCAGAGCTTGTCATGCCAGGCGACTGTCCCGTGCGTGTGGCGCGGCTCGAATTGATCATGCAGGTGCGGCAACACCTGGGTCCACGTCGCGCCGTCGGGGCTCGACCACACCTCGTTCGTCGTGGTCTCGTTGGGGGAGATATTGGGCGCGCTCGGGTAGCCGTCGGGCTGCGGGAACGGGTTCCACCCGCCGACCATCCAGAACTGCTCGGTCTTGGGAAACCAGGTGACAGTCACCCCATCGCGCCCCTTCCAGTCGGGCGCGATCTCGGTCGTCAGCCGCTGCCATTCATAGGTGGAAAGGACCTCGTCGCCACGAATCCCTGACGCCGCATCGAAGACCCGCGCCTCGGCGATCTCGACGGGACTCCATGCATCGACCGCACCCGCCAGCGTCGCCTGCACGTCACCGCGCGTCGCCACGACGTCCAGCCCGCTCGCGGATGCGACCGCGCCCGAGCGTGCGCGGACCTCGGTCGCGCTGACCGACCGCACCTCGGTCGCCGCCACGCCGCCGATCGTGAGCGCCGTCAGACCCTCCAGCCCGGTGCCCGTCACGACGACCATGGATCCACCCAACGGAGCGACGATCGTCGGGGGGATCGCCGTCAGCGTCATCGGCGCGGCCGTTTCGGCGACTTCGGCGGCGTCGACCACGTCAGCCGCATCGACGACTTCGACACCGTCGACCGCATCGACGACTTCGGTGGGAACGGACGTCTCCAACGCGGTGTCTTGGGACGTCTCGGACGTATCGGAATCCGCGGTCCGGGCGTTGTCGCTCCCACAGCCGGCGATAGCGGCGATGAAGGCGGTTGTGACGATTCTCGCGCGCATGCGGTCCCCCAGTTCGGCGGACACTATGACAGAATCGAAGCATTTCGTGCACACGTGCCCGGGTCGCGGGTGCGATCGATGGGGCGCTCGCTTCGAGCTCAGCGGGGTCGAGCCAACTCGCGTGCTTCGGGGTGTCGTGCGCGGTGAAACGCTGGCATAGGCTGCTGCCACGCTTGTTTCCAAACGCCTTGATGAGGGACCGCTCGCAGTGCGTGTTCAGGTTGTCCATGATGAGATGGATGGTGTGGGCCTTGGGGTAGGCCTTGCTGATCCGGCGCAGCGCTTCGGCGAATTGCGGCGCCTTTCGGTTGGTCGTGGCGTGGGACATGTGGCGGCCGACCTTGGGCTCGACGATGCAAAAGACGTTGGCCGTTCCGCGGCGAACATATTCGTAGTCGCGGCGCCGTGGACGACCCCGGCGCATCGGCGTTGCGTCGCGGGCGTTGTCGTGGAGGACCACGGGGCGCTCATCCAATGCGACAACTGGCTCCTTGGGGTCAACTGGGCGCTCCAAGACTTCGAGCACGTCCTCCATCCGCTCGATGTACTCGGGAGTGACCTCAGGCACGCACCACATTTCTTTTCCCGCCACGGTTTGAGGTCGTGGCTGGCAAGGAACCGGCGAATGGTTTCTCGTCCTATCTTGGCAACGACCGCCCGGCTCACGGCCTCCTCGGCGATGAGCCGGACGGACCAGCGCGCACCCCCCTCCGGCGGTGATCCGCAGACCATCGCGGTCAACGCGGCGCGCTGTGATGTCGAGAGCATTGGTTGCGGCTTGGGGCGTGGCTCATCCGTCAAGCTATGTGCCAGGCCGCCTTCCAGATACCTCCATCCGATCCGGCGGATCTCTCGGCGATACGTCCGGAGCGCTGCCGCCGCCAAGGTCGGGGCCCAGCCCTCGTCGAGGAGCTCGAGGGCCCGAACCCGCTTCCAGAGACGAACGGGCATCGCCTTCTCGGCCTTCAGCGCCTCGAGCTCGGCCCGGTGTGCCCGCGAAAGTTTCAAGCCGGGGAAGCGTGGGTTCCTCTTCTTCGCAGCCCTCTGAGTGGTAGATCAGAAGTCGCTCTCGTCCGCAAGCCGCCTGGGTCAGCGCGCCCGAGTCACGGCCCTAGGGCGCCCGGCCCTCGCCTCAGCGCGAACCGCGCCCGATGGTCCCCTTGTCCCGCGACGGCGCGCGCCCGCTCCGGGCGCCAGTGGCCGATGCGCCGAGCAGACCCAGAAAGATCACGTGGCGGGGGCCGCCCTTCTTCAGGCGCGCGCGTACGACCTCGGTGCGCACCACGAACCCCGCGTGGCGCAGGCGGTGCTCGAAACGTCGGTCCTCGCTCGCGGACCACACCGCGAGCACGCCGTCCCCCGCCAGCGCCGCGCGCATCGTCGCCACCCCGGCCGTGTCGTAGAGGTTCGCGTTCGACGCCTGCGAGAACGCCGTCGGCCCGTTGTCGACGTCCAGCAGCACCGCATCGAAGCGCCCGCGCCGCGCCCGCATCGTCGCGCCGACGTCCCCGGGCACGACCTCGACCCGCGGATCGGCGAGCGGGTGCCCGGCGAGCGGCCCGAGCGGCCCCTGGTTCCACGCGATGACCGCCGGCATCAGCTCCGCCACCACGACGCGCGCGCCGACGGGCAACGCGTCGAGCGTCGCGCGCAACGTGAAGCCCATCCCGAGCCCGCCAACCAGCACCGTCGGCGCCGGAAGCGCCCGCGCCCGCACGCACCCGAGCGTGGCGAGCGCCTCCTCGGAACCGTGCATCTGGCTCGACATGAGGCTCTTGCCGTTCGCCAGGATGATGTAGTCGCGCCCGTGTCGATTGAGCGTCAGATCAGCGCCATCGAGGGTCTGGGCGCGCGCCAAGAGTTCCCAAGGGATCACGCCAGGTTCAGGAACACGCGCTGGACATCATCGTCGCCCTCGAGCCGCTCGACCAGCTCCAGCACCTCGTTCACCTGGTCGTCGGGCAGCTCGATGGTCGTATGCGGCACCCACTCGACCTCGGCAGAAATCATCGTGATTCCGCGCTCTTCGACCGCATGTGCCAGATGCGAAAAGTCCGTGAACCCCGAGCGCAGGACGTAGATCGGGCCCTTGTCACTCTCGTCCTCGAGGAAGTCCTCGAGCCCGAAGTCGATGAGCTGCAGCTCGAGGCTGTCGCGGTCGACGCCCTCGCGCGCGATCTTGAGGACGCCCATGCGCTTGAAGAGGAAGCTCACGCTGCCACTGTTGCCGAGCGTCCCGTTCTTGCGATTGAAGTGATTGCGGACGTTCGCGACGGTGCGCGTCGGGTTGTTCGTCGCGGTCTCGACGATGACGGCGATCCCGTGCGGCGCGTAGCCTTCGTAGATGACCTCGTCGAACTGCTCGGCACCCTGGCCGGCGGCGCGCTTGATCGCCGACTCGACCTTGTCCTTGGGCATGTTCGCCGCGCGCGCATTCTGGATGATGCGGCGCAGCGTCGGATTTGCCTCGGGATTGCCGCCACCGGCACGGACGGCCAAGGCGATGTCGCGACCGATCCGGGTGAAGGCCTTCGCCATCCAGTCCGAGCGGGCGGCCATCGAGGCCTTTCGATTCTGAAATGCACGACCCATGACGACACTCTCCGAGGGCAGCGGCTCGCCGCGCGAGCGAGGCCTTTGCGAAACCGGGCGGAGCATACTCATCCTCGCACGCGGCGCCACTGCAACCCGACGGAGGCCACGCGTTCCTTCGCCCGAGGCCGCTCCGATGGGCGTCGCGCCTCACGCCCGCGGCCACGCGGCTTGCGCCGGCTCAAGCCTCATGCGACGTTGGCGGCGTCGCGACGAGCCCACCCGCGCCCTCACGGAGCTCCGATGCCCCGAGCGTCCCTGGCCCGCCATGTGTTCGAGCCCATACTCCCGCTCCTCGCCCTCGGCGCGTTGCTGCTCGGCGCCGCAACGGCCCACGCCGCGCCACCCCCCGACCGCTCCAAGCGCGTCGATCGCCTCTTCTACACGAACCTGACGGCGCTGCGCCTCAACCCGCTCGGGCTCCAGAACCAGTTCGAGCTCGACTGGCGCCACCGCCTCTACGACCCGGGCGAATCGCGCCTTTTCGCCGACAACTTCGCCGGCCTGACGTTCGCCCCGACGCTCACGCCCGGCCTCGCGCGCGTCGGCCTCGCCGCCAAGTTCCAACCGCTCGCCATCCTCAAGCTCGAGGTGCGCTGGGAGTACCTCGCCTACTTCGGGATCCTCGATCTGCTGCAGTCCTTTCCTGACGCCAGCGCCGACTTCTCCGACTCGGCCCTCAAGAAGGGCGGCGATGCCAAGCAGAACTACGCGACCGACGGCTGGCAGCTCACGATCGACACCGAGCTGCGCGCCAAGGTCGGCCCCGTCATCGCGCGCAGCCGCTTCAAGGCCGCCTACGTCGACGTCGCACTCCACGCCGGCGACCGCGTGTACTACGATCAGTACTCGGACCTGCTCATCCGCGGCAACGGCTGGTTCGTCACCAACGACGCCGACCTCCTGTTCGAGCTCGGACGCCACTGGATCGTCGGCGTGCGCCACAGCTTCGCCGACGTCTTCTACGGCGACGCGGCGGCGAGCGGCGGCGGCAAGAACGCGCCGACGCACCGCCTCGGGCCCCTCGTCGCGTACACCTTCTTCGACACCCCCGGCGAGTCCTGGAACCGCCCGACCATCCTGCTCGTCGCGAACTGGCACCTCGCGCACCGCTGGCGCACGGGCGCCGACGTGAGCCAGGCCGTTCCGTACCTCGCTCTCGGCTTCGCGTTCACGGGCGATCTCTTGCCCTGATCCGACGTATCCACGAGGTCCCCATGAAGCTCTCTGCCGTCGCCATCACCTCCGCGCTCACGATCGCCGCCTGCGCCTCCGACGCCGCCCCGAGCCCGACCCCGACCCCACTCTCGGTTCAGCAGCAGGCGGCGGTGGTCGGGCTCCTCGATGACCTCGCTACACCAACCCTGGACACCCCCGAAGCCTCGTTCGCCCTCTCGAACCAGGTCCTCGCCGTGGGTGTCCTCGTCTCGCTCCCGGTCCAGCCGACCGGTCGTCCAAGCGGCCAGGCGCGGGCGCTCGGCGAGGAGTGCGTGACCGACAACGGCAACGTCATCACCTACGCCTGCCCGGGCATCACGGGCACCGTGACGGTGAACGGCGACACCTTCACGCTCGACCTCACGATGACCCAGAACCTGCAAAGCGGCTGGCAGTCGATGAAGGTGTCGGGGACCATCCGCGTCGGCGAGGGCTACTCCAATGGCCATCTCTACTTCGAGATCGACACGGGCACGATGACCGCCTCGATGACGAGCGACTTCGAGGCCTGGACCGCCGGCGAGAGCTCGCACGGCTGGATGACGTTCACCTGGAGCGCCCCGGGGGTCTTCGGCTCGCCCTACGAATTCGTGCGCGTCGTGTGGGACGGCGATTCGTTCACGGCCACCCGCGAGTAGCGTGGCCTAAGGCGCGCGCGTCTGCCAGCGCGCGACCCGCGCACGCATCTCGGCCCTCGGCTAGGTCCATCTTGCCCGACACGGGCCTGGCGTTTCACCGTGCCTATGGTCGCGACGCGACCATCCCCCGATGGCGCGCACGCCGCGCAACGCGGCACGGAGGGACGTATGCGATTCATCGAATTTCATGCGCATGGGCAGCCGCCACGCGGCCTTCGCACACTCCACGCGGGCAAGCTCTTCGCGACCGGGCTCGCGACCGCGACTCTCTTGACGCTCGGCGGTGGAGCGGCCTGCGATGGGATGGTCATCGAGGACGACCGCGCGGGCCCGCTCCCGACGGCCTCGGAGCCGGCCGAGCGGGCTGCGGCCCTCGGGATCGAGCACCCGTACGAGCTCGCGCCGATCCCTAGCGAGCGGTTGCTCTGGCGCTGTGTCCCGCGCGGCGCGTCCTGCGCGCGCACCGCCTGCTGCGGCGACGCCATCTGCATGCACCTGCCCGGTCCGGCCGGTGGTGCGCAAGGGCCGGTCTGCGTCGATTCCAGCGCCTGGCGGGCGTGGCCCGACCTTTGGTGGTCTCACCGTTAGGCGCCGCGGTCCTACGACCGCCGGTCGCCGTCTCACGGTCAGACCTGGTAGACCTCGCGAGGGGCCCACACCCCGAGGTTCGATCGGTCAATGATCTGGCCTTCGGCATCATTGTCGGTGGACGCCTGGATGGGTATCTGAACTGCACGCGCCCAAGCCGGACGCGCACGGTTCCGGGCCGCACGTGTCGGTCGTTCGCGCCGACCAGCGGCTTCATCCACGAGGAAGTCCCCATGCGCTATCTCGTCATCGCGACCGTGTTCGCGGGCGTCGCCGGCTGCACCGACGAAGAACAGACCCAGGGCTGTAAGACGGTCACGGACTGCTCGAACGGGACGACCTGCCTACTCGCCGACGGCCATCGTGCGTGCCGTCCGCTCTGCGACGTGAGCACCGATACGTGCGGCGGCTCGGCGACGTGCGGGTCGGTCGGCGTGTTGAGCGTCGATGTCTGCCAGCCCTCGGCGCCGCCCCCGACACCGGACGACCCACCGGTCGCCGAAGAACAGGCGAGCCTTCCGTGCGCCACCGATCCCGCGTGCGACGCGCTCCAGGCGGGCTCCATCTGCGCGGGCTTTCAGGGGGAGCGCGACTGCACCATTCGATGCAGCGCGGAGAGTGACTGCGCCATGCCCGAGCTCGGCGGTGTCAGCGTCGACTTCCTGACGTGCAGCCCCGACGAGAGCGACACGACGCGCAAGGCCTGCCTTCCCGACGCGCGCTGTTTCTCGAACCCGATGAGCTGTGTCCAGCTCGGGGTTCCGACCATGCCATTTCCGTGAGCCCGGAAGCTCGTGTCATGCCGCCGCCTGCGCCCCCGCACCACCACGTGGAGCGGCCCAATCGCGCTTTCATCGAGGAGAGACCATGAAGTCATCGCTGATCGTGCTCGTACTCGCCGGCCTTGCAGGATGTGCCGACGACGAGGGCAACCCCGACCCGTCGGGCACCGAGACCGGGGGCAAGGAAGACGGCCTCCCCAAGAGCCCGCGCCCGCGCGTGACCGGCAATATTCCCGAGTCGCAAGCTGGATTTGCGGTCATCGCCGCGACGCTCGACGGTGACGAGTTTGTCCTCGCGGTAAGCTGCCAGTCCGAGTGCCGCACGGACCCGTGGCACCTCGACTGGACGGGCGAGAGCACCGTGACCGACGGCCAGCGAGTCTTCTCGTTCACGCTGGTGAGCGACGCGCCGCCGGCGCCCGATGGCCTGGATGTGGCGCATGAAATTCCGTTGCGCTTCTTCATGGGTCACATCCGGGCGGCGTTTCCGCAGCAGACGCTCGTCTACGAAGTCGGCGGCGGCACAAGCGAGGCCGTGTTCGCGCGTACGGTCTATCCCGGGCCCGTCCAGCCCCTGACGGTCTCGAGACCGCTCCCGCCCACCGACGGTGACTTCGGTGTGATCGGGTCGTCACTCGATGGCGAGAAAGTGCTGACGTTGCAGGTCATGTGCAGCGGCGACTGCGCGAACCACGCCTGGACGCTGCACTGGGATGGGCTCGCGCATGCGAACGCAGCGGCGCACGTGAGCGAGGCGTGGCTCGTGCTCACGGAGGACAAGCGCGGCGACACGACCGAGATCGCGCCGGAGTCTCCGTTCGAGGTCCGGTTCAACGTGTCCAAGCCGCTCGAAGCGGCCGATCACTTGCTGATCAACGGCGGGGCGGGCGAGGCCTTGGTGATCCGGCCGCTCTGATCGCGTCCGCCACCGGAGAAAGAGATGTTGCCTGTGAGCGTAGGACGTTCGGCCGCGCGGACACTCGAAGGATCGAAGGCGGCGGCGTGGACCTCGGCGGCGCTGCTGGTGACGGGGATAGCGACGGCGTGCAGGACTCCCGGCGAGGGAGCGCGTGAGTTCAACGCACGCTGTCAGGACGGCCTCCGCAACGGCCTCGAGACCGGCGTCGACTGCGGGGGCGGATGCCGGCCGTGCGAACCCGGAGCGGCGTGTCGTGCTGCAATCGATTGCACCACGGGGATCTGCCAGGACGAGGTATGCGCTCTGGTGCCCCCGGCGTGTGACGACGCGACGTGGAACGGCAGCGAGTCCGATGTGGACTGCGGCGGGACGTGCGGCGCGTGCGGCATCGGTGGGCATTGCCGGGTCGCGCTCGACTGCCTGTCGGGCCTTTGCGAAGGCGAGTTCTGCGTCGCGCCCTCCACCTGTGGAAACGCCGAGCTGTCGCCGGGGGAGACCGATCTCGATTGCGGCGGACCGTGCCGACGTTGTGCCACAGGTCTCAAATGCGTTGCTCCGGGCGATTGCCTGACCGCGACCTGCGTCTTTGGGCTCTGTCGTGATCCGAGCTGTAGTGATCGCGTCCGCAATCAGGACGAGAGTGACACGGATTGTGGCGGCATATGTCCTCCCTGCGAGGACGGCGATCACTGCAATGCGCCGAGTGATTGTGGCTCGGAGCGCTGCGAAGGCGAGGCGTGTACGAGCTGTGTCGACGGCGTCCAGAGCGGGGCGGAGACCGATCGCGACTGCGGCGGCGTGTGTGCCGCCTGCACGCTCGGACAGCGCTGCGAGGGCGATGGTGACTGCGGCGCGGCCGTGTGCGAGGGCTCGGTCTGCTGCGCCCCGAACGCCTGCCGAACGTGTGGGCCGCTACCGTCCGAGACATGCAACGGCCGCGACGACGATTGCGATGGCGCCACCGACGACACACCGCTGAGCGACCCGGCGCCGCTGTGCCCGAAGCAGCTCGGGGTCTGCGCCGGTCTCAGGGGCACCTGTCGCGGGACGGGCGGATGGACCTGCACGGAGGCCGACTACATGGCCCGTGCAGTTGGATACGAGGCCGTCGAGGCCGCCTGCGACCGACTCGACAACGACTGCGACGGCGAGACCGACGAAGGCGTCCTGAACGCGTGCGGAGCCTGCGGGCTCGCGCCCGTGGAGGCGTGCAACGGAAGGGACGATGACTGCGACGGCGAGACCGACGAAGGCGTCCTGAATCGGTGCGGGGCTTGCGGCCTCGAGCCCTACGAGCAGTGCAACGGCGTCGACGACGACTGTGATGGCGAGCTCGACGAGCTCGTCGCATGCGACGGATGCCCCCGCGCGGACTCGGAGCCGGTCGAGCAGAGGCAACCCACGTGGGAGGTCAGGATCCCCCCCGCGACCGCCGTGGCCGCGGTCGGCGATCGCCTCTACTACGCACTCGCGACGGCCGGGGGCGGCTGGGTAGAGGAAGCAACGATGAACGCGCCGCTGGTTCGGACGGGCTGCGCGATCCTTCCGGTCCTCGCCGCGATGGGCGGCTCGCTGGGGGTGTTTTGCGGCGCGCCACCCGGACCCAACTGGCGCCTCGAGAGCATCGACACGCTCGGGTCAGTCGCGGTCGAGAGGACCGGCAACCTGGGTGGCGTCCCGGTCGGGTTCCAAGACGTTCGGCTGGTACCGCGCGGCGGCGGCGCCGTGGCATTCCTCGCGGACTCCGACGCGGCCTACATGCTGGACTTCGACCTCGGAGTTCCCAGCGAGGTCACGACCGCGGCGCTCGGGCGACCCCGGCTCACGCCCGCCTCGTGGGATGCCACCTTCGACGCAACGGGACGTCGCATCGCCGTTTGGATCGCCGAAGACCCGGGCACCGGGCAGGCGCAGCTCGTATGGCGGGAAGACGATCGAACGCCCGTGGCAATCGCACCGATGTCCGTCGGAGCAACGGTGGGGTTGTCGCCGGCCGCGACGGGGCGCGTCTGGTTGAAGTCGTGGCGCGACGGGCGCTACGAGCTTCGCGCGCTCGAGAACGGCGGTCAGGCCTGGGACGTCGTCACGCCCGCGATACCGGACACGTGGGATGTCATGGCCATGCACGCGACCGCGTACGGAGATGTCGCTCTCGTCTGGCTCGACGAGACCTCGCGCCAGGTCATCTCGCTCGCGTGGGCCTCGCCTGGCGGCACGTGGACGACCCGCGGGGTGAGAGTCATCACCGAGGATCGGTGGAGTGCCTTTCCGTGGATCCGTTCGGCCATCGATGCCGCCGGTCGGCCGCACGTTCTCTATGGTCTGCGATACGAGCAGCAGGTCTATCCCGAGGAGCTCGTCCATACGATGGCCTGCAGCGCTTGGATGACCTGTACCGCCGGCTCAGCGTGCAATCCGGTCGGTCCGAACGTCGACCTTCCGGAGCATTGAGCGTCTCGGCGACACTGCTACACTGCTTCGCCACTTGACCCGACCGCGAGAACGCCAGGCCTCAACGCACGGGGGGCAGGCAGCAGAAGCTGCCCACCGCGCACTGTTCTGCAGAGCCCGGCCTGCACGCGAGCGTCTCGGGCGTATCGCAGCTCGCATCCGCATTGCACGGCTGTCCGAGCCCCCCGCTCTCGTAGCAGCACCCGTCGGAGCCCGCGAAGCAGACAGCCGCCGTGACGCACGCCAGGCCGGGATCGCACGTGTGGCCGGGCATGCAACGTTCGCCCGCCCCGCCCGCGGCCAGGCAGCACTGCGGTGACCCCGGGGGACAGAGGCCCTGGGGTCCACCATGCGCGCAGACCAGATCCGCATCGCACGTGCCGCCCATGCTACAGCGCTCGCCCGCCCCACCCGTTGGCACGCAGCACTCGGACAAGGTCCCGGGGCACGTCTCGCCAACGTCGGGGACGCACGCGAAATCCCCCGCGCAGGTGTGGCTGGCGCTGCACGGCGTGCCCCCGGCGGGGTCCTGCTGGCAGCACGCGGTCAGCCCCTCGCCGCACCCGGAGGGCCCGAGGCAGAGGAGCCCGGCATCGCACGTGCCGCCGGCAAGGCACGGCGCGCCCAACCCGCCGACACTCAGGCAGCACTCGCTGAGCTCACCCGGGCACCCCGCCGGCCCGACGCATTCGCGGCCGCCCTCGCACGTGTGGTTCGCGCCGCACGGCAGCCCCTCGGCGCCCGACGCCACGCAGCACTCGGCCCGCCCGCCGGCGCATCCCAACGGGCCGCCGCACTCGAAGCCGGCATCGCAGGTGCGATCCTGCTGGCACGCCTCGCCCTTTCCGCCGACGCCCTGACAGCAGCGGGAGCCCGGGCCCGCGCACCCCTCGGGCCCGAGGCACGCGAGCCCCTCGGCGCACGATGGGTCGCTGTCGCACCGCGCACCCGGACCGCCCAGCGCAACGCAACACTCAGACGTCGCGCCGCATCCTTGCGGGCCGCCGCAAAAGAAGCCGGGGTCGCACGACCTGTCGGCGGCGCAGGGCTCTCCCTGGCCACCGATCGCAACGCAGCAATCGCGCAGCGGCACGCCGCCGATGGGCGCGCAGCGCGCCGGGTCGTCGCGAATGCAACCGAGCTCGGCGTCGCAGCTGCCGTCGCCCCGACAGGGCTGCCCCTGGGCGCCGGCCGCCACGCACACCGATTCGGGTCCGGCCTCGAGGCAGACGAACGCGTCGGCACACGTGCTCGCCGGTCGCGAGACGCAGGCCTCGCCGAGCTGGCCGGCGGGCAGGGCGCACAGGTCGACGGCGGCGCCGACCGCGGGCGCGTAGGCGAGGCAATCGCGACCGCCGCACGCGGCTCCGTCGGCCCGAAGGCACGCGGCGCGGCACGCGTCGTAGGGGAACGTCGGCGCGCCGCTGCAGACGAGTCCGGGACCGCACGTATCGCCGGTGCAGCGCTCGCCCTCGACGCTCGCGCCGCACAGTGCGGTCGGCGCGCAGCCCCAGCCTCCCTCGGACAGCGTCACGGATTGGAGCCAACAGCAGGCGAGACCGTCGCCGCACGCACCCGAAGCCAGGGGGTCGCACGCCGGGGCGCACAGGGTTGGCGTCGTCCCGCCCCCGACGCCGTTCGGATCGTTCGGATCAGGCCGCGCGGCCGGGATGAATCCGACGCCGACGCGACACACGCCCGCATCGCACGCGAACGTCTCGGCGTCGCAGGCCACGAAGCACAGGTCCTCGGGGCGCCCGTCGGCGCTCGACGCCGGTAGGCACGCGTCGTCGCAGGCCTTGGTCGGGCACGCATCACACGCGTCGCCGGCGGGGTCGCCATCGCCGTTTTCCTGGTCGGCGTTGGCGACGCGCGGGCAGTTGTCGAGGGCGTTGACCTTGCCGTCGCCGTCCTGGTCGAGCACCTGCCGCATGTCGGGCACGGCGTCGGTGACGCCGATGGCGACGAAGCGCGCCGTCAGCTGGCGCGCCACGCGATCGACGTCGAGCGCCAGGAGGGCCGTCCGGATCTCGTCGCGCAGGGCCGCCTCGAGCGCGCCGTCGGCGAGATCGATGGCGAGCCGGTTGAGCAGCTCCTGGAGATTGGCCTCGACCGAGCCCTCGCGCTGCATGGCGACGCCGATGAGCACCGAGCTGACGCCGAGGAGGTAGGCGTTTTCGGGGGTGTTGCCGCCGGCGAGGTTCATGTCGATGCCATCGAGGGCCGGCGTGAAGGTCGGCAGCGTGATCGCGAGGGCCGCGCGCAGGTCCGACTCGGCATGGGCGACCGCGGCGGCGAAGGTCTCCCCGTCGCCGGTCACGAGCGTCTGGATGCGCTGCGGGGTGAGATGCGTGATCATGTTGACGAAGGCTTGCTGCTTGCCGCTGCCCGACGGGATGTAGAGCGCGCGCAGGGTGAGATCGGAGCTCGCGAGCGCGCCGGTGACCTCGTTGTAATAGTAGCCGACCCCCTCGAGCGCGACCGGTCCGGCGGCCTCGAAGCTGATGAGGAACTCGCCGCGGTCGTTGATGGTCTGGGTGTTGAACACCTGCCCGGTCGGCGACAACGCCGCGTCGAGCAGCGAGACCTGGACCGAGGACCCGACCACGAACGGCCCCTTCTGCACGGCGCCGCGCAGCTCGACCTGCGAGGAATCGACGGACTCGCCGCTCCCCCCGCACGAAAGACCGGCGGTGAGCGCGAGCAGCAGAGGAAGGCGCGAAGAGTGGGGCGCTCGACGCATGGTTGTCATGGACGGATCTCCTTCTCGCTTCGACGCGCGGATGACGGTCGCGGGCGCCGGTCTGGTGGGACACCAGGGGCAAACGGGTGTGAGATCGCGACGATACGCTCGAGTCGCCGCGGGGCATAGCGACGGCGCGTGGTCGTGCGACAGCGCACACGAAGGTCATCGTCCCCCACCCCGCAGCCGGTCGCCGTGCCGCGGCCGTCCTCACGACGACCTGCGCGTGAGCGTTGCCTATGGCGCGGGCGTCCGTGCCGCGTCGGCCGAGCGGCAGCCCGCGAGGAAGGTCTCGAAGTCGGTCATCCACGGGTAGCGCGCGCGCTGCGCGGCGAGATCGAGGTGCCAGCCGTGGCGACCGATCCAGCGGAAGTTGGTGGCGGCCTCGCGGTCGAAGAGGCCAACGATCCAGAGCGGCGGCGAGAAGCTCGCCGGCTTCTTGCCGAAGGCCGATCGGTAGCAGGCGACGAGCTCGTCGTAGCACAGCTCCTCGGCGCCGAGCTCGAGCACGCGGCCGACGTGCGCGTCGGGATCCGTGAAGGCGTCGGCGGCCAGGTGGCCGATGTCGTGCGCCGAGGTCAGCTGGATGCGCCCGCTGCGCCCGAGCGCGCGCGCGAGCATGCCCCAGATGTAGCGCGCCTTGTCGTAGCTCGGCAGCAGGAGCTCCATGAAGAACACGGGCCGAATGATGGTCGCCGGGAGGCCGAGTGCCTGGATGTGGCGCTCGACGCGGCCCTTGCTCTCGAAGTGCGGGACGCCGGTCGGCTGGTCGGCGTACGCGACCGAGCCGTAGACGAAGTGGCGGACGCCGGCCTGCTGGGAAACGTCGGCGAGGCGGGTGCCCTGCTCGACCTCGCGGGCGACGCCGTGCGCCCACGGGTCCTGCACGCTGAAGACGCCGCTCGCGCCAGCCAGCGCGCGCGTGAGCGAGCCAGCGTCGTCGAGGTCGCCCTGCACGATCTCGGCGCCGAGCGCGGCGAGCGCGCGGGCCGCTGCGCTGGACGGGCTGCGCGTCAAGGCGCGGACTGCGACACCACGCGCGAGGAGCGCCCGCGTTGCCGCGCCCCCTTGGCGGCCGGTCGCGCCGGTGACGAGGACCAGGCGCGGCGTGGGCGGGGACGCGGGAGGAGCGGTCGGCATCGTTCAAAACTACACGGCGGCGGAGGCCTCTGCCAGGAGCGAGAATGGCCGCGACGCGTACCGCCGTTCGCTTTTCGCGGCCGCCCGTTGCGTGTGCCTCGGAGGCAGGCGCATAACCGGGCGCACGCAGCCAGGAGGTCCGCCATGTCGAACGTCGCGTCCATGCCCAGGGGCGTCCGCGCCAACCCGTCCAGCTCCGCCACCGCTGCCGACAACGCTTCGGCGGCCTCGTTCGCGAGCATCGTGCAGCTCAAGCGATCGCTCGGCGGCCTCGCGTTCGCCGCGCAGGAGGCGCTGCTCGCACCCGCCCTCGACGCCAAGGCCGACCCGCGGAAAGCGACGGACGCCAAGGATACGCCGGTCCAGCGCGAGTGCCCGGACGGCACGCCGGAGAACGAGGAAGGCGAGTGCGCGGCACCAACCCCATCGCCCGAGGTGGCCGATCTCCTCGCGCGCACGCGCAGCTGGCCTTCGTACATCCAGGACAAATTCGATGGCGACGAGGGTCTGCGACAGCAGCTCGCCGAGCGGGCCGTCGCCTACTTCGGCTCGGCCGACGCCGCCGAGGCGCACTACCAGAACATGAGCGCGACGGGACACCGCGTGCTGCACCGGGACGCGGCGGGCCCATTCGATGCCGCTTGCGCGGAGTTCCAATCGGAGACTGGTCGGGACGCCCCTGTCTATGGCGTCGCCGCGCTGGGATTCAAGTCTCGCCTCGACGCGCCGCTCAGCGGCAGCAACGTCCACCCGCTCGGCTACGCGGTCGATCTCCCTGACACGCCGGCCAACCCGCACCTCAGGCAGAACACCGAGGCCGGGGTCGGCATCGGCGACCTCATCCGCCTCACGACCGGCGGTGACTACCACGCCAACCGGGAGCGCGGGGACGATCCGATGATCGAGGACATGGGCACGGCGCCCGAGGTCACACCCGAGCAGGACGCATTCCTGGCCGGCTTCCAGCTCGAGGTCGAGCGCATGAACGAGGCGTCCCAGACGTTCCAGGCGAGCCTCGGTGACCACACGGAGGAGTTCCTGACGTTCTATCGCGAGTACCAGTCGGCGAGCCGGACGCGAAAGGCAGAGATCGTGGCGGAGCTGCCGCGCCTACTGGCTCCGTGGTTCGATCGGATCCGGGAAGCGCTGGCCGAGATCGACCGGGCGGAGGCGGACCGCGCGGCCCCTGCGAACCTCGAGGTGGAGGTCGCAGCGATGGAGGGCATGCGGTCCGAGATCGAGGCCGCGCTCGGCGCTTGGGAAGCCCAGTTGGGGCTCGAGCCGCTCGGCTACGAGACGGGCCGCTTGCGCGCGGCCGAGGAGGCGCTGACCGATCCGGCCGAACGCGCGCGGGCCGCCGGATTGCGAGAGGGCATCGCGCCGCTCATGGCGCAGGTCTCCGATGCGGAGCAGGCGCTCGGGATCATCCCTCTGGTCGACGACGGGCTCGAGGCCCGGCTCGCTCAGATTCGGGAGCACGACGCATCCACCACGGGGATCGACCGGAGCGAGGAGCGCGAGCGGCTTGTGCGCCTCTCCGAGCTGCTCGCGACCGGGGAGTTCGTCTTCGACGGCGACACCGAGAAGCGCAATCCGGCGCTGGGTCAGATGGTGGAAAAGGGCTTCAGCAATCAGGATCCCGTGTTCATGCGCATCCTCGCGCGGCATGGCTTCCGCTGGGGCGGGGTCTGGGACTCGCCGGACTTCATGCACGTCGAGTTGGTTCGGTAGCGCGCCGCCGCGACCGCCCGTCGGCGAGCGGACGGCCGCTCGGTGCAAACGAACGGCCGCTCGGTTGCTGGGTGCCGATTTATCGGCTAACGCCGCGCGCGTTCCTGGCAACAACGTACGCGACGAGGTCGACCATGGCGCTGCCTGAATCCGTGACCCTCTGCGAGTGCTGGGCCCGTGACGGGTTGCAGTCGATTCCCAAGGTGATCCCGACGGCCGACAAGATCGCGATGATCGATCGCGTCACCGCATCGGGCGTGAAGAAGCTCGAGGTGACGAGCTTCTCGCATCCGAAGCTGCTCCCGCAGTTCGCCGACTGCACCGAGGTGCTCCGCGGCATCGCGCGCGTCCCGGGCGTGAGCTACGTCGTGCTGATGCCGAACATGACAGGCTTCAAGCGCCTCGAGACCTGCATCGCCGAAGGGTACGGGGCCGACGAGATCATCCTCATGATCTCTTCGAGCGAGGCGCACAACACCGTCAATTTCCGCATGGACCACAGCGAGGCCAAGCGCGAGCACGCGGCCGTCATGAGGCGCGCACACGCGCTCGGCGTGCGCGTCATCGGCTGCGCCGGGACCGTCTTCGGGTGCCCGATTGCGGGCGACGTCCCGATGCGCGCGGTCATCGACATCACGCGCTTCTACCTCGACGAAGGCGCCCAGACGCTCATGCTCGGCGACACGACCGGCGCCGCGAATCCGCTGGCCGTGCGCGAGCGCTACGGCGAGCTGATGGCCCTCTTTCCCAAGGCCGAGTTCATCGCGCACTTCCACGACACGCGCGGCACCGGCGTCGCGAACAGCTACGCCGCGCTCGAGCTCGGCGTGCGCTACGTCGACACATCGCTCGGCGCGATCGGCGGGCAGCCGGCGACCGGCGCGAACAAGTACCAGCACGGCTTCACGGGCAACACCTGCAGCGAGGACCTCATCTGCCTGCTCGAGGAGTGCGGGGTCGCGACCGGCATCGACCGGGAGAAGCTCATCGCCAACGGGCGCATGGCCGAGGAGCTCATCGGCCAGCCGCTGCGCGCCAACGTCATCCGCTCGGGGCCGGTCAATCATCGCGGCCGGGACTACGCCCCGGCGGCGCGCGCCTCGGCGTGACCTGGGCCGCCTCGCTTCTCCGATCGTTCTCGCCGCGCGCCCTCTCCGCGCGAGCGAACCTCGTCGCCGTGCCCGCGGTGTTGGAACCCATCGAGACCCGCTCCGCGCGTGAGGTCGACCCCGCCGCCGGCGGCCTCGATCGGGCGCAGGTCGAGGCGATCTGGGCCGCCGCTCAGCGCCTCTTCCGGACGCGCACGCAGCCGGCCCTCGCGCTGGCCGTGCGGCGGCGCGGGCAGCTCGTCCTCGAGCGCGCCATCGGACACGCGCACGGCGAGGTGCTCGCCACGCCACGCACGCCGTTCTGCACGTTCTCGGTGTCCAAGAGCGTGACCGCGGTCGTCCTGCACATGCTCGACGAGCGCGATCGCCTGCGCCTCGACGACCCCGTCTGCGAGTACATCCCGGAGTTCGCGCGCCACGGCAAAGAGTGGGTCACGCTCCGCCACGTCTTGACCCACCGCGCGGGGATCCCGTCGATCACCGCGGCGTTCGCGGATCCGCTCGACGCGCTCGCCGATCCCGAGGGCGTCGTGGCCGCGCTGTGCGACGCCAAGCCGGCGTTCCTCCCGGGGCGCAGGCTCGCCTACCACGCCATCACGGGCGGCTTCGTCCTCGGCGAGATCGTGCGCCGCGTCACCGGCCACGGCATCGATCGCTTCCTCGCCGACGAGATCGCGCGCCCCCTCGGCTTCGAGTACCTGAGCTACGGCGTCGCCCCCGAGCGCATCGCGGAGGTCGCCGAGAACCGCTTCACCGGGCTGCCGGTGCCGTTCCCGATGTCGCGCCTCATCCGCCGCGCGCTCGGGGTGTCGCTCCCCGACGCCGTCCGGGCCTCGAATGACCCGCGCTGGCTGACCGCCGTCGTGCCGTCGGGCAACGTCATGGCGACCGCCGACGACCTCGCGCGCTTCTACGAGCTGCTGCTCCGCGGCGGCGAGCTGGACGGCAAGCGCATCCTCGCGGCCCGCACCGTGCGACGGCTCCTGGTCGAGAGCGCCTTCTTCGAGCCCGATCTCACGCTCGGCCTCGCGGTCCGTTACGGCCAGGGCGTGATGCTGGGCTCGCTTCCCATCTCGCTCTTCGGACCGCAGACCGCGCGCGCCTTCGGGCATTACGGCCTCATCAACATGGTTGCCTTCGCCGACCCCGAGCGCGACCTCTCGGTCGGCCTCGTGACGAGCGGCAAGCCCGTCATCGCGAACCAACTCCCGGCGTTCTTCGGCCTCCTCAAGGCCATCGCCAACGGCGTGCCGCGCGCCTGACGCCGCCTCCCACCGGCCCCTCGCCTCGCGGAGCCCGCATGCCCCGTCCACGCCGAACCTACGCACGCGCCCTCGCCATCGCCGTGGTCGCGGCCCCCCTCGGCCTCGCGGAGGCAGCCCGCGCCGACGACGCGTGCGTGCCCCCGCACGTTCACTCGACGATGATCGTTCCCTTCATCGGGAGCGGATGCAGCGCGCAATGGAAGGCGATCGTCCCGGCGACGGCGAACGTGTGCTTGAACTGCCCCTGGGCCGCAACGTTGCCGCTGTCGAACGTGTCCACCTGACCGGCGTCGCTCGCAACGGTGTGCGCGTGCGTGCTCCGGTTCGTGAACGTGACCTCGGTTCCGACCGCCACGCGGATACAGGTCGGGCTGAAAGCGAAGTCGTCGACCGCGACCGCCGACGCTCGGGGGCAGGGATCGACCGCGCCCTCGTCCGCGCAGGCGGCGCCAAGTCCGAACCCGGACACACACAGAGCGAGAACGGCGAGACGCATGGGCGTTTCCTCGAGGCAGAGAGTGCGCCCGAGCGTACTCCCCGCGGCCCGCGTGTCAAACCGCACAACCCGGGCGGGCGTGACCGACGTCGAGGCGGCCCCGTCCCCGCGCGGGCCGCGATTGCCAGCGGCCGCGAGCGCGGTTAGAAACGCCCCGCGCGCGCTGGGCCCCCGCGGGCGCACCGCCGAGGAGCCTCCGATGCCGCAAGCCCCCGCGTCCCACACGTTCCGCTTCTTCCGGTCCGGCGGCTTCGATCAGGTGCGCCTCGATCGCGGCGAGGACCTCCTCGCCATCGAGCGGCTCGACCAGAAGCTGTGGGTCGCGCTCGCGTGCCCGACGCGCGGCCTCGAGATCGACCCGAAGACCATGGACCTCGTCGACCTCGATCACGACGGGAAGATCCGCGCGCCCGAGCTCATCGCGGCCCTCCGTTGGGCGACCTCGGCGCTCACGCGCCCGGCGGCCCTCATCGAGGGGGCCAAGCAAGGCGGCTCGCTCCCGCTGGCGGACATCGACGGCGCCTCGCCCGTGGGGGCCGCGCTATTGGCGGCCGCCAAGCGCATCCTGCACAACCTCGGCAAGGACGGCGCGACGGCCATCACGCTCGCCGACGTCAGCAACACCAACGCGATCTTTGCCAACCAGCTGAACGGCGACGGCGTCATCCCCCTCGGGCTCATCCCCGATCCGGCGGCGCGCGTGCTGGCCGACGACATCGTCGCCACGATCGGTCCCGCCAGCGACAAGAGCGGCGTCCCGGGGGTCGACCTCCCGCGCGTCGACGCGTTCTTCGCGGAGGCCGCGGCCCTACTGGCCTGGCATCAGAAGGCCGACGACGACGCGACCATCCGCCCGCTGGGCGACGCGACGGCAGCCGCGGCGGCCGCCTTCGACGCGGTCGCGGCCAAGGTCGACGACTTCTTCACGCGCTGCCGCCTCGCCGCGTTCGACCAGCGCGCGGCCGCCCCGCTCAACCGTTCCGACACCGAGTGGGTGCTGCTCGCGGGCGAGGACTTGACGGCCGACCACGCGCGCATCGCCGCGTTCCCGATCGCGCGCGTCGAGGCGGGGCGCGGGCTCCCCCTCGGACCGCTCGGGAAAGACAAAGCCGGCCCCAGCGCCGCGGGGCTGGCGCTCAACCCCGCGTGGTCTGCACGCATCGCGCGCCTCGCGCACGACACCGTGACCCCGCTCCTCGGCGCGCGTACCGAGCTCGCCGAGGCCGAGTGGCAGACCTTGCGCGCGCGCCTCGCGCCCTACCATGCGTGGACCGCCGCCAAGTCCGGTGTGGCGTTGGAAGCGCTCGGCCGCGCGCGGGTTGCGGCCTACGTGAGCGGCGGCGAGCGCGCCATCGTGACGGACCTGATCGCGCGTGACGCGGCGCTGAAACCCGAGATGGACGCGATTGCGTCGGTCGAGCAGCTCATCCGCTACCATCGGGATCTCCACACGTTGACGGAGAACTTCGTCAACATGAAGCGCTTCTATGCGAAGGAGGAGCCGGCCATCTTCCAGGCCGGCACCCTCTACCTCGACAACCGCAGCATGGAGCTCTGCGTGTTCGTCGACGACCTCGCCAAGCACTCGGCCCAGGCGCCGCTGAGCGCGGCCTACCTCGCCTACTGCGAGTGCGCGCGCCGCGGCTCGAACGAGAAGGTGACCATCGCGGTGGCCTTCACCAACGGCGATCTCGACTTCTTACGCCTCGGGCGCAACGGCGTCTTCTACGACCGCAAGGGCCGTGACTGGGACGCGACCATCACGAAGATCGTCGAGTCGCCGATCAGTATCCGCCAGGCGTTCTGGTCGCCCTACAAGCGGGTCGGACGGATGATCGAGGAGCAGATCGAGCGCTTCGCGTCCTCGCGCGAGAAGGCGGTCCACGAGACTTCGGCCGCGCACGTGACGACGGCTGCGACGGCGGCCTTCGAGCAGCCGCCCGCCCCCGGAGCGCCCGCGCCCGCATCCGGAGCGCCCGCCGCCAGCCGGCCGGCGTTCGACATCGCCAAGGTCGCGGGCGTCTTCGCCGCCATCGGGCTCGCGCTCGGCGCGATCGGATCGGTCCTCCTCGCGATCGTGTCGGGCTTCGTGTCGCTCGAGGTCTGGCAGATGCCGCTCGCGCTCGCGGGGGTGGTGCTCCTCATCTCGGGGCCGTCGATGCTGCTCGCCGCGATGAAGCTGCGCAAACGGAACCTCGGGCCGCTGCTCGAGGCCAACGGCTGGGCGGTCAACGCGCGCGCCAAGATCAATATCCCGTTCGGCGCTTCGCTCACGCAGCTGCCGGTGCTCCCCAAAGGGGCGGAGCGCGCCAAGGTCGACCCCTACAAGCAGAAGAAGTCGCCGTGGCCGTTTGTGATCGGCCTGGTGGTCGTCCTCGCGATCACGTTCTATGTCCTCTGGGACAAGGGTTTCACGCACACATGGTTCGGGTTCGGTCCGCCGCGGGCCGCCGCGACGATCGTGACGCCCGACGCGCCGAAGGATCCCCCCAAAGACGCGCCCAAAGACGCCCCCAAGTCACCCTGAACAGGAGTCTCGTTACCCATGAACAGCCAACGATCGTCGTTCCTCGTCGCCGCCATCGCGGCTGGTTTTCTCGCCCCGGGCGCGGCCCACGCGGATCAGTGCGCCTACATCAAGAAGGCCCATGCGACCACGGCGGCCGGCTTCGTCAAGCCCGGGATGGTGCTGCGCGAGTATTGCGAGCCGTGCGGCGAGCGCACGCCCGCGGAGTCGAAGCCGGTGACCGTCACGGAGGTCGCCGTGACCCGGGTCGGCACGCCCGAGGAGTTCTGGGAGCTGACCGTCAACGGTCGCGGCCTCGATCTCGCGTACACCTACGTGCCGTTCGAGGGTCGCTACGTGAACCTCGCCTCGCTCGCCAAGTGCCCGGCCGAGGGCGTCTCGACGTACCTCGACGTGCCGGTCCCGGTCGTCCCACCGGCCCCGGCCCCGGCCCCGGCGCCCGCGAAGACGAAGTGACGTCTCGTCAGGGCCCCGCCGGCAGCGACAGGAACAGCGCGATCTGCGTCTGGGCGGCCACCGTCTGGGCCGGATCGCAGAAGGGATCGACCGGCGCATAGAACGTCTCGCAGCCGAGCAGGAACCCGTGCTCGGCCGGGAACTGCGCGACGGCGATCGGCGGTGGCGGCGCCTTCTTGCCATCGGGCAGCGTCACCGCCGGCACGACCGGCACGCCGAGATCGGTCAGCTGCGGCTCGACTTGCACGACCGGTCGATCGTCGTCCGCGACGGCCGCCATCGCCTGCACCAGGCGCGCGTGCGCGCTCGGCGGTATGACGCGATCGTTGGTCCCGAACTGGACCAGAATCCTTGGTGTGGCGCCGAGCTCGCCCGACACGAGCGCCGACGCATACGTCACCGGATCGGCGGGCGCGAAGATGGTCTCGGAGACGCGCGTGAAGACCTCGCGCTCGGGCCCATCCGGCAGCATGAAGCGCGGCGAGTCGTGGAGCAGCCCGAACTGATCCGCGTTCGCCGTCATGTAAATGAGCGGGTCGAGCTGCTTGGCGATGACCGGGCTGTCGCTCACGATCTGCGAGATGTGCGCGCCCGGCGACGTGAGGACGACGCGATCGATCGCGGGCGAGACGGCCGCGACCGGCAGCGCGACCATCGCGCCGAGCGACATCGCGACCAGGCGGATGGGGCCGTAGGCGGGATCGGGCTGGCCGTCGCCGTTGAAGTCGATCGGCAGGACGCCGTCCGCCGCGCCGAGGATCCGGATGAGGGCGAGCGTGTCGACCATCGACTGGCGCAGCTTGTCGCGCGTCCTGGCGAGGAAGGTCGGGTTGATGAAGGGATCGGGGAAGCCGATGCCGCCCTTGAGGAGAGCCGTGTCGAGCTTGCCGGAGAAGCTGCCCTCTTTCGGATCGATCTTGTCCTGACGGTCGCCGTGCTGGAAGAGATCGATGGCGATGAGCGCGTGGCCCGTGCGGCAGGCGGTCGCCGCGAAGAGGAGCCAGTCGGATTTGCTGCGCCCGAGGCCGTGCAGCGCGATGATGACGGGGGTCCCGCTCGCGGCCGCGGTCTTGGGGAAGAAGGCGAGGTAGGGGATGGCGCGCATCGGGTGGGCGGCGCTCAGCGACAGCGGATTGTCGGCGCCGTTGGCGGTCGGTCCGAACGGCGCGGCGATGGTGCGCGCGAGGAAGACGCCGTTGCTGAAGAGGTTCGCCAGGCTCGGGCCATCGTCGGAGATGAAGTTCGGGGTCACGAGGCCGCCGCCGACGATGGTCCCGATCGCGGACGTGTCGATGCCGAGGACGGCGGCCTCGGACCTGGCGGCGGCAGCGGCGACCGCCTCGGCCTGCTTGGCGCCGAGCGCGGCCTCCTTGGCGAGGAGCGCGAGCTGGTCGGCCTTGATCTTGGCGGCCGCCTGCTGGAAGACGCCGGCGACGTGGGCGTCATCGGCGGCGAGGACCTGCGCGCCGCCGACGGCAATGCCGAGGCCCTGGGTCGGCGGGACCATGACGCCGATCGTGGCGTCCGCGCCGGCGAGATCGACCGGTTTTTGGCCGTCGACGTAGGCCTTGAGGAGCGTCATCTGCGAGGTCGCCTCGCGCACCGTGAAGACGAAGAAGGCGAGCGTATCCCCGCGACCGTCGATGTCGGCGTCGACGTTGGCGACGGCTTTGAAGTCGTTGACGGTCGACTGGTCGCCGTCGCGGATGATGAGCGACTGGTTCGCCGACGGCAGGACCGCGCCGCCGCCGTGGGTCTCGAGGACGCCGCGGCGCACCGCGACGCCGTAGCGTCCGGGTTCCCAGGTGGCGCGCGGGCGCACGAGCAGGGCCCCGCTGGCCTCGAGGTAGCGGATGTCGCCGAGCGCGACGGGCGTCGCGGGGCCGGCCTTGGGAAGGCGATAGACGCGGAGCGCGTCGCGCACCGTGGCGAGGTCGATCCAGAGGTTCGCGTCGCCGTCGGGGGGCGTGAACGGGATGCGGATGGCGGTCGTCGGGGCCCAGGCGGTCTGGCCGGTGGCGGCGAGCTGGATGAGGACCGGCAGGAGCCCGAGCTGCTCGGGCGAGAAGTCGGCGAGGAGCCCGCGGCTGTCCTGGTAGGCGTCGGTCGGCAGGATGTGGCGGGTCGGGTCGACGTTCGCGCGCTCGTAGAGGAGCGTGACGTCGGTCGACTCGCTGCACGCGCTGGTGAGCGTGAGCGCGGTAAGGACGAGGGGGATCCCTCGGGCGAAGTGCGGCATGGCGACCTCCACGGGAACGGGAGCATAGCGCGCCCTGGGCGCGGACGCCATGTGCCGAGACCGCGCGACACGGTCGTGCGTATGCCCGTTCGGAGGGGGACTGCCGCGTTCGGCAAAGTCCGGCAAAGTTCGAACGCCGGACCGCTCCCGCTCCGGCACCGGCCGTGGCACTCTCGCGACCTCGACCCACGCTGCACCCGCACCCCGCCCACCCCAAGGACATGCGCATGAGGCAGACGGCCGGACCCTTGATCGGACTCGCCTTCGCAGGCGCCACGGCGGCGGCGCTTTTCCTGCCCGTCGGCGCGTACGCCAAGTCCTGGTGCGCCTATCCGCTGTGGGTCCACGAGTGGGGCGTGCACGTCTACGGATCGGACGGCCAGCCGAGCACGCCGGCCCCGCTGCCGCCTTTCTTCGTCGGGCCGACGACGACCGCCCGCGCGCACGACGTCCCGGTCCCGGCGCGCGATCTCCCGATCGATGGCGGCGAGCGCGAGATCCCGATTTTGCAATTCTACGCGGCCGACCGCCGCGAGGGCGTCATCCCGGTCGGCCTCGAGGTCGGCTTCACGGGCGGTCCCGCGACACGTTGGTATCCCGACGTGGATCTGCTGCGCACGGCCGCCGACGCCAACAGCCCCCTTGCCCGTGCCGCCCGAGCGCGCCTCGTCGCTGAGCGCGCCGCCCGCGCCGCCCGCAGGATGAACCCCGCGCCGAGCGCGGATCCGACGCGCCAGCTGATCTGGGATCGCCTCGAATTGACGGCCGCGCCCGCCCACCCCGCAGCGCCCAGCACCGAGCCGTGGGTCCGCGCGGCCCGAGGCGGCGACGCGCTCTGGGTCAACGCCGGCAAGACCTCCGAGCGCTTCGTCTTCTACGAGGCCACCACCGCCGAGCCGCTCCCGCTGCGCCTCACGCGCGGCCCGACCTGGGCCCCCGGCCGCCGCCACTACGTCCTCGCCAACACGGGCCCGCATCCGATTCACGACGTCTTCGTCGTCCAGCGCGACGGCGCGCATACGTACGTTTTCTTCGCCCCGAAGATCCCCGCGGCCGCGAGCGCCGGCTTCGTCCTCGAAGACCACCGCGTCGACGGCCGCGTGCGCGCCGCGACCTGGGACCACCTGCGCACGCTGCTCGTCGACCCCGCGGCCTCCTCAGCCCCCAATGCAATCGCGGGCAGCCCGGCTCCAGGGTCCGAGGCGGACCCACGCCGGGCCTTCGCGAGAGAATACAGCTGGGACCTCGACAGCTGCGTCATGCAGCGCGACCCGGCCGTCCCGGTCGAGGCCGCCGAGGGCCATCGCCTCTACGCGGCCGAGGTCGACACGCTGCTCGGGCTCTGGGGCGCGCGCTTCTTCGAGCGCCCCGGGACGACGATCGTCTACCGCGAGGACCTCGCCACGCTCGACCAGGCGATGCCGCTCTCGGTCTACACCGACATGTTCCACTTCGTGCGGCTGAGGCGCGCGGGGCTCGCGCTCTGGGAGGCCCCGCCGCTACCCTGACGCGCCACATTCGCAGCGACCGTAGCCCCCGCGCGCGCTCAGAACGCGATGTCGGTGTGGAGCGACAGCCGGACTTCGCTGACGGGTTTCGAGTCGACCGCCGCGCCCGCGTCGTCCTCGAATTGCGTGAGGTCCCCGTCGATCATGAACTGCAGGTGCTGGTTCACGCGATAGCCGACACCGACGACCTCGTGCAGGTGGCTGTTTCGGTCGATCGCGGTGTCCGGATCCATCCAATCCACGCGCGCGAAGAGGCGCAGCCCTTCGGCCACCGCGAACGCCCCGAGGTCGAGCCATGCATACGCCGAGACCCCCTGCCCGGTCGCGACGCCGTTGCCGCGTACGACGCTCGGCTGCTTGCCGGCGACGCCACTCGCGCGGTCCGCCGTCCGCAAGAACTCGGCCGCGATCCGGTAGTGCTTGGCCTCCCACGCGAGCTGCCCGAGGAGGCGCAGCCGCAACCGGTCCTCGCCCTTGTCGTACTCGCCGACGCTCGCGACGAAGCTCGCGCTGAGCGTCCCGGCGGGAGCGCGCAGCGGCACGAACGTGACGCGCGCCATGACGTCCTTGTGCGCCGATCCGGTGACCTCGGGCTTCTGCCAGGTCTCGCCGTTGACGACCGCCACCTGCACCGCGAGCCGCTTCGACGGCAGCTCGTAACCGAGGCTCAGCCCGAGATCGGTCGAGGACATGTAGCCCTCGCGGTCGAGGAACATGGCGCTGACGAAGCGGTACTGGCTCTGCGCCTCTTCATAAGAAAGCCAGGGCGTGTCGGCCATGCCGAGCTTGAGGGTCAGCCCGTCGACCCACAGCCGATCGACCTCGAGGAAGGCGTGCTTGAGGACGACATCGAAGCGGCCCGCGCCCGACGAGACTTTCGTGACGCCCGGGTCGCCGCTGACCGTCACGAGCGGCTCACGCGCCGGCGCGTCGATGGTCACGCGCGCCTTGATGTGATCGGCGAGCTTCACCTTGGCGAAGAGATACGCGCGCGTCAGGTCGAAGGTGTTCGCGTTGTCCATGTCCTCGGTCAGGTTCCAGGTCCAGCCGAGGAAGACGCGGCCGCCGATCTCGACGCGATCGGTCCAGCTCGGCTTCGGCGCGAGAGGCGCGGGGGGTGCCGGTTCCTCGGCGCGTGCGAGGCTCGGAAGTCCGAAAGAAAGTGCGATGGTGGCGACCCAGGCGATGCGTTGCATGAGAGAGCTCCTCGGGGAGTTGGCGAAACGCGAGGCCCTCCTACCACGGGTCGCGGGGACCTTTGCCGCAACTTCTCCGCGACATCGCGCGTGCATCTCCCGACACGCCCACGTCACCTCCGAGACATCCGAGCGGGCACCACGCCTGCCACGCGCCCTCAGCGCCGGAGCGCACGCGCCTCGAACCACAGCCAATCGCCGAGGCAGATCCGCGTCTCGCGCTTCGTCTTGACGAGCGGCAGCAGCGTCCTCACCTCGCGACACCGCTCGGCCGTCGGCCCGAGCTCGCGACACACCGCCGCCACCCAGCGCCAACACCCGCCGCCGCGTGGGATCTCGTCGCGCGTGAAGCGCTCGACCAGCGCCGTACACACCTCGGCCGTCGCCGCCTGGGCCTCGTCCGGCACGCGCCGCCGCGCCTCTGCACACGCGTCCGCGTGCGGTCCCCAGAGCTCGCACGCCAGATGCACCAGCTGCGCGCACGGGCCCCCCGCGAACACCTCGCCGTCCGCCCGCTCGACCGGCTCCGTATCCGCCACGACCTCCGGCGGCGCGGTGTCGAGGAACGTGTCCGTCACGCCCGCGTCACGAACGTACGGCGGGCCGCCCTCGGTCGGTGGCCAGCCGACCACCTTGTCGCCCGCGGTCGGCGCGCACCCTGCGCACGCAAGAGCGACCGCCACCCACCATCGCGACCAGGCGCGCCGCTCAGTGACCACCGCCGCCCCGCGTGGGCTTGGCATGCCACAGCCGACGCGCAAGCAGCAGCCCGATCACCGCCATGGGCAACATCGAGACCGGCCACGCGAGCCAGTTGTCCGGGTCCTTCTTGGCGTCGCCGGAGGGCAATGCAAACGAGTAGATGAGCGCCATCAAGCCGTAGCCCAAGTACACGAAACCATCGATGATTCCGACCGCGACGCCGGTGTTGCGCCGACCACCGAAGTCCATGCTGGCGGTCCCCGACAACATGCCGTGAACGCCGATGACGGCCATCGACATGACGAGCATCGTCGGCCCGAGCAGCGGCGCGTATTGGTAGCCGAAGATCGTCACGATCGAGCCCATCACGATCACCCCGAAGAGCACCGCCGCGACCGGACCGCGGCGCGACTTGAACACGCGATCCGAGATGACGCCGGCCGCGATGCCGCCTAGGATCCCGGCGCACGCCGAGAGCATGCCCCAATGCTCGACCACGAAGTCCGACTGCGCGGTGGCCCCCATGTAGGTCCGATAGTACTGCAGCACCGTCTGACGCAGGAAACCGGTACAGAACTCCACGAGCGCGATCGTGAGGATCACCGGGTTGGTGAGCATCTTCTTGAAGACCTGGCCCACCGATAGGGTGTGATCGTTCGGGCTGGACGCGTCGCCGGTGTCGAAGTCGGAGAACCCCGCGTCCGCCGGAGAATCACGGACCATGTAGAAGTCGATGACGACGAACACCAACAAGATGGCTGCCGGGACGAAGAAGATCCACTGGCGGTCGGTGCCGAAACTGGTCCCGATGATGAGGTTCCAGTCGAACGCGAAGTAGAGGCCGAGAGAAATCAGGATGCCGAAGATGGCACCGAAGGTCCCGCGCTCGTGGACGTGGAACCACGGCGAATTGACCTTCACGATCGCGACCGCGCCGAAGCTCTGGAAGTACATGTTGAGCGCCGTGAGCAGCGCGAACTCGACGGTCAGATTGCGCGGGTCGCTGTCCGTCACGAGCACGCCGATGAAGACGTTGGCAATCGCGGCGCCGGCGGCACCGACCAGCATCGTGCGCTTGCCGCCGAAGCGGTCGGTGAGCGGACCGTTGATGATGAACGCGACGCCGTAGGTGATCGCGCCGACCATGTTGATGATGCTGAAGTCGCGCGGCTCGATGAGGTCGAGCTTGCTCAGGGTGTTGAGGTTGTACCGCCCCATGTACATGTAGGCGTACGTCAGACCCAGCGGCAGCCAGTTCATCGCGCGTCGGCGCAGGAAGGCGGGGGTGTGGCCCAGCTCGACCTTGGGCAGCCGGAGGATGACGAACAGGATGACCGCGATGAGGATGGCGATCGCGAGGAGCTCGGGCAGGAGCTTGTCGACGATGCTCGGTGGTTCCCACGGCTTCTTCGGGCCCGACGCGGCCGCGAACGCGGGCAGTTGAAGGACGAGCGGAAGAAGGACGACGAGACCCGCGACGATCCGCCAAATCCACGCGTTGAGGCTCACTGGGGATCGACCGCGCATCACACACTCCCAGGCGGCAGAAGCGACGCAAAATCCTCGAGGTGCAAAACGTCGCCGCGAAGAGACGGCGCGCCCGGGGCGTGGCCGGTTCGGAGCCACGCGACGACGGCCGCGGGGAAGGCCTCTTTGAAGAGGTTGCACAGCCCCGGCTCGTTGTCGAAGCTGGCGACGACGCGCCCCGTTCGCGCGAGCTGGCTGATGACGCTCGCCTTGAACGCGATGTCATCGAGATCGAAATGCGGCTTCAAGATGATGCGCGTGTCGACGCGACCGACCGGGAAGCCATCGCGCTGGAGCGCCTCGAGCGTGCCCGCGAGCATGTTCGGCGCGTCGCGCCCCGTGAGATACGTCGGCACGCCGCCGGCCTCGTAGACCAGCGCCACGAACTCGCGCGCGCCCGCCAGCGGCAGGTCGTAGAGGCAGTAGGCACCCGTGAAGAAGCGCGCCTGCCAGAAGGCCGTCACCTCGGCGATGAGCGCCTCGTCCCCGAAGCCGAGCATGCGGACGGTCTCTTCGACGCGGTACACGAGATCGCGCGGCGCGACGTGGCGCAGGCGCTCGTAGAACGCGCGCTGCCGCCCCGCATGCGTGTGCGCGTACTCCTGCAGGATGCGCAGCGTGCGATGGCTGTTGTCGTAGAGCGTGCCGTCGAGGTCGAAGACGACGAGCGCGTCGTGCCCCTCGGCGCGCGCGGCGGCGATGAGCGCGATGACCTCGGCGCGCGTGGCCGATGACTCAGGCGGTTGAGGCGCTTCGGGCAACGCTTATCTCCTCGGGCTTCGGCATGCCGAGCGCGGGGAGATAAGCATGTGGCCCCCTAGCTTGCAACCACGTCGAGCGCGGGGTGCGCGCTACGCGAGCACCTTCTTGGCGCGCTCGATGGTCTCGCTGTAGGACGCGTTCTCGACCAGCTCCGAGAGCCGCGAGATGTACTTGTCGGCGAGATCGGCGCGGCTCCGTTTGCGCGCATCCTCGATCCACGCGAAGACGCGCAAGACGGCGCGCTCGGCGTTGACGAAGTGCTCGACCGCCTCGAGCGTGACCGCCACCGACGACGCGGACACGGACGGCGACGTGTGCTCGAACTCGAAGCGGCGCCCGACCGAGTTCTCGACGCCGAGGCGCACGGTGCTCGGCACGTCGGAGCGCGGCCCGTCGCGCTTGGCGCCGCGGAAGTCGCCGGACACGCCGAAGTTCACGAAGTGGATGTGTCCGAGCGATGGATACTCGCCGACGAGCGCCTTTTGGATCCCTTTGAAGAGCGCGTCGACCAGGCCGACACCCTCGCCTTCGATCGACCGCAACGGGCCGTGGCCCACCTGCACAAGCTGGGTCGCAATCGCGGCCTTGCCGGTCGTCAAGTCTTCGGTCAGCGAGTAGCGCATGACCTGGAGCTCCAAGTAGTCCCCCGCTAGCGCCTCGCGGGTGAGCCTCTGCAGTTCGTCTTGGGTCTTCATGGTGTGACTCCTTCGCTGGTTTCGGGGCTCGAATGATCGCTCGAATGATCGCTCGAACGATTCGGAGAGACGACCGCCGAGCAACCGTGGCTCGCACCACCGGATTCCGGCGTCAAGCGCCGCCTGCCCGCCCCGAATCCCACCCCGCGACACGACCTCAGAATAGTCGCCGGGCGCGACCGACTCCCACCTTTTCGGGTGCTTTTTTTCGGACTGGCGATCAGCCCAGGATCGCTCCCCAACCGAGCGCGCGGACAAGCGTCTGAAAGTCCTCGGGGATTTCCGCGATGAAGCACCGCTCATCGCGCGCGATGGGATGCGCCAGGGCGATCGACCGGGCGTGCAACGCCGGACGACCGATACGCGCATCGAGCGGCGCACGGCCGGGCGACTCGAGTGTGCGCGAGGCGCCGCGATAGCGCACGTCGCCGACGAGGCGGTGCCCGACGGTCGCGAATTGCACGCGAATCTGGTGCTTGCGACCGGTCTCCAGCGCGACCTCGACGAGGCTCGCCGGACCTGGCGCTTCGGACGCCGACGCGAGGCGTTCGAAGCCGAGGCGGGCCTCCTTCGCATCCTGCGGGGGCGCGGTGCGGGCCGACTCGGGCAGCGCCGTCATGCGCTCGGGTCCCTCGACGAGGAGGTGCGCGAGCCGACCGCGCTCGGCGGTCACGCCGTGGACGACCGCGAGGTAGCGCTTGTCGGTGGTGCGCGCGCGGAACTGTTCCGCGAGGCGCTCGGCGGCCTTGGAGGTTTTCGCGAGGACGACGACGCCGCTGGTGTTGCGGTCGAGGCGGTGGACGAGCCCGATGAAGACGTTGCCCGGCTTGGCGTAGGCGGCTTTGACGTAGGCCTTGGCGCGGTCGACGAGGTTGTCGTCGCCGCGCGCGGCGGCCTGCGAGAGGAGGCCGGCCGGCTTCGCGACGACCAGGAGGTGGTTGTCCTCGAAGAGAATCGGCATGCCCAGGGCCGCCAGCGGTGCGGGTGTCGTCACGACCCCGGAGGGTTTCACGGGACGGCGCGCGACTCAAGCGGACGGCACGCGTCGTCGGCCGGATGGCGCTGGGTGGGCAGCCGCTGCGCGGCCTTCGCGAGTGCGCTTGACGCGGTGCGCCATGCAGTCGAAAGTCGGCGCCGTCGGGAGGCGATGATGGAACTATTCGGCGGTGAGCGCGGCGGTGCAGCGGCGCAAGGCTCGGCTACGGGTACCGTGCAGAAGGTCGAGCGCGCGCTGGAGGAGGCCATTCAGGCCCGCCAGGAAGGCCGTCCGGAAGAGGCCGTCGAGCGCGCCGGGGCGGCGCTGACGTGGCTCGATGCGGGCAATGTGCGGCGCGAGCTGCGCGTCGGTTTGCCGCGCGAGCTCGGGTTCGCGCATCTGCTCCTCGGGCAGGCGGCCAAGGCGCGCGAGGCGCTCTTGCTCTCGCTCGAGCAGGCCGCGCACGACCCGACGTTGGCGGACCCGGTGCGCGCCGGGCTGGCCACGCTCGAGCTGATGGTGGGCTCGCCGGAGCGTGCCCGTCACATGCTGGATGCGCGTGGGCGCAATCGGCGGGCGACGCTGTCGGCGGTCGCGCGCATCGCGCTCTATGAAGGTGATTTCCAGGCGGCCGAGCAGGCGCTTCAGGAGGCCGACCAGGCCCCGGGCGGGACGACGGCGACGGGGGTGCTGCACCCGCCGGCGACCGTTCTGCGGTGCTTTGGGGCGATTTGGGGCAAGCGGCCGGACCAGGCGCGCATGCTCTATGATGGTGTCGCGACGCGCGACAACCCGATGTGGGACCTCGTGCGGCTCGGCCTGCTGCGGGCGCTGTGGGTGCAATCGGGCGATGGTCGCTACCTGCAGCTGGCGGGCGGCGCGGCCGAGCAGATGCGGTTCTCGGAGGCGGCGGCGCAGGCGGCGCCGGGGTTCCAGGCGGCCGTGGCGTCGATGCACGCGACCGTGTTGGCGCTGTCCGGCGAGCTCGGGTTGGCGGTCGAGGCGGCGGACCAGGCGCTGGCGCATCTCGGGGCGGCGGGCGCCGGGAGCTTGACGCTTCCCGAGTGGCCGCGCCCGGCGGTGCTGGCGGACTGCGCGATGGTGTATCGCGACGCGGGGCAGACGGCGCGGTGGCTGGAGGTGCTGGCGCAGTGGGACCCGTTGGCGTGGTCGGGCTGGGCGGAGCGGATGACGCTCGTGTCGGGCGCGCGGGCCAAGGGCGCGACGACGCCGGACGAGGCCAAGCCGGTCGTGGCCGACGGCGGCGCGAGCTTCGAGGCGCTAGCGATTCGGCTCTTGGAGGACCCGCGCAATGCGCGGCTGGCGGCGCTGCGCGGGGTCGCGGCGATGGCGGCGGCGTTGGGTGTCGAGTGGACGGATGCGGAGGGGAAGGTGCTCGGGCGGATTGGGGCGCGGGCGACTCCGACGACTCCGACGACTCCGACGACTCCCACGACTCCGACGACTCCGACGACGAGCGAGGGCGCGGCCGACAAGAGCGTCGAGCGCGTGCAGCTCGGGGACGGGAGCGTGCTGGCGTTCTACAAGCCGCAGCGGGATGCGGTGCGGCGGCTGGAGCGCGCGGCGCTCGACAGCCTGGCGCGGGTCGTGGCGGTGCGCGAAGAGGAGGCGCAGAAGCTGGGGACCTTGCACGACGCGATGACGACGGCCGATGCGGCGCGGCGGCTCGCCGAGGAGCGGCTCGAGCAGGCGCGGCGGCCGGGGACCGACAAGGGCCACGGCGGCAAGTTCCCGACGGTGGTCGGGCGGTCCGACAAGCTGCGCGCGGTGCTCGATCGGCTCGGGTCGCTGGCGCAGTTGGCGGTGCCGGTTCTGCTCGAGGGCGCGCCGGGGACGGGGCGGCGGCACTTGGCGCAGGCGCTGTTCCTGGCACTCTCGGAGGACCCGACGGGCTCCTCGCGGGCGCCGATGCTCGACGCGGGGCTGGTGCCGGAGGAGGCGCAGAAGGAGGCGCTCGAGCGCTTGGCGAAGGGGGCGCGCGGGGGGACGGCGATCGTCGCGAACGCGGGGGCGCTGGGGGCCGAAGCGGCGAGCTGGCTGCTCGACGAAGTGGCGAGCCCGCGGCCGGGCGGGGCGCGGTGGGTCGCGACGCTGGACCAGCGCGAGGCGGGGCCGCTCGGCGACGCGTTGCGGAAGGCGTTTGGCGCGGGCGTGGTGCGGGTGCCGGGGCTCGACGAGCGGCTGGAGGACCTGCCGCAGCTGACCGATCAGTTCGTGCGCGAGGCGGGGCGGCGGGCGGACGACGTGTCGACGGCGACGCGGGCGGCGCTGGCGCGG
>SXIE01000133.1 GCA_005772945.1 Pseudomonadota bacterium | reverse complement strand
GGCCGCCGCCGCGGCGTCGAGCTGCGCTTGGTGCGTCGCGACCTGCGCGTCTATCTCCCTCGACTGGTTCTGCATCTCCGCGATCTGCGCCTGGTAGCCGCTCACCATCTCGCCGATCGTGGCCAACAGTCTGAGGAATCCGGCGAGGTTCGCCTCGTAGCCCGCGCGCGCCGACCCCGGCGGCATCGCCGCACCCGCGTACGGTCCCATCCCGGATGCGCACTCTCTGTAGAACGCAGCGGTCGCCGTCAGACCGTCAGCGAGCGTCGTGTTCTGCACCGCGAGCGCCTGCGCCGCGGCCGCGACCAGCTCCAGCCCCTGCGCCGGTTGCACCGCCGTGAGCGCCGCCGCCACCGCCATATGCGTGGCCGCAAGCTGCTCCAACTTCGCCGCGCGGTCATTCTGGAAGCCCATCGCGGTCGCCGGCGCGGCCACCCCCGACGCCTCCAGCGGCTGGCCCGGCTCGGGGGGCGGTCCACCGCCGGCTGCGCCCTCTTCGACGTCCCCCCCCGCCAGCTCGATCTTGCCCCCGTCGGTCGCGCCCGCGACTGCCTCGTCCACATCGTCGGCTCTCGTGCCGCACGACTCACCCGCTTGGGCACCCGCCAGTTCGGCGGCCGCGGCGTTGCCCCACGCGCTCTGCGCCTCGCACATGAGCTTGGCACCGAGGTCCGGACCTGCCGCCCCTGCGGCCGCGGCGGGGTCCGCCATAGCCCCCTCCGGCATCCCGCCCCCGGCGTCGGCGTCGGCTTCGGGTTCCTGCGGCTCGGACATCTGAACGGCACTGCGCGTACGCGCCGCGCTGTGATCGCCACCCATGGTTCGCTCGCTATCCTGGAAGACCGACCCGCGCGAGGTTAGCCGACCTGACCTCCCCGGGCAAGCCTGAGCCCCTACTCCAGATCGCGCCTTGCGAGTATGCTCGCCCGCATGGCAGACCGGCCCAACCTCCTCGCGCTGGATCATCTGCGGGCCGAGCTGGCGCTCCTCCGCGCCGATCTCGTCCTGCACCTCCGACGCCTCCAGAAGACCGGCCTCCTCCCGCCGCCCGAGAACCGTTTCCCCGGAACGGCCATCCAGCCGCCCGAGATCGAGGCGCGCATCGAGCGCCAGATCCAGCCAAGCCTCCTGTTCGGCATCCTCGACATCGTCGCCGCGGCCGAACGCGCCAAGTGCAAGACCGTCGTCGACGCGATGGCCGTCACGAGCCCCAACGTGCCGCTTCTCCGCCTTCGGCGCGCCTTCGAGCTCACCGACGAAGAATATGCGGTGCTGCTCCTCACGCTCGCGCCCGAGTTCGATCCCGACTTCGTCCGCCTCTACGCCTACCTCCAGAACCACTTCGAGAAACAATACGCCACGCTCGGGCTCCTCGCCGACTGCCTGCGCGTCCCGGCCGACAGCGTGCTTCTCCGCCACGTGCTCGATCCCGAGGCCCGCCTCCGCGCGCTGTCACTCATCCGCATCGATTCCGCCCGCAAAGAGCACCTCCCGTTCTCGCACCGGCCGCTCATGGCCGATCCGCGCATCGTCCGCTTCGTCCAGGGCTTCGTCGGCCTCGACGAGAAGCTCGCCGGCCTCGCGCGCCTCGATCCGCTGCCGGCCGAGGGCGCCGCGACCCCGCTCGATCCGATCCTCTCGCCGCGCGACGAGGGCCTTTGGCGGGGCTTCGTCCGCCTCGTCGAGGAGCACGTTGATCACCCTGGCGATCTGCCTGTCTTCTACTTCCGCGGCCCGTCCGGCGTCGGCAAACACACCTGGTCCCGCGCCGCCGCACGCATCTTGGGCCTCGCGCACCTGCGTATCGACTTGCCCGCGCTCATCGTCGAGTACGGCTCACTCGAGCAGGGGCTGCGCGTCGCCCTCCGCGAGGCCTACCTCCAAGGCGCCATGCTCTGCCTCGACGGCTGGGCGCGCCTGGTCGAGCCGGCCCAGCTCTCGGACGTGCCGTCGCGCCGCGATCAAGGCCCGCGCCTCGAGGCCTCGCGCATCCTCGCGCGCGTCCTGAACCACCACGTCGGCACCTTCTCGATGACGACCGACGATCTCACGGCCGAGATGCCGACGTTCGCGCGCCCGCTCAAGGTCCTCGATCTCGCCATGCCCGATCTCGACGCCTCGATGAAGCTCTGGAAGCACTACATCCCGCGCGAACGCGTCAAGGCGCAGGGCCTCACCGTCAAGCGCCTCGCGCAGTCCTTCCGCCTCACGGCCGGCCACATCCAAGAGGCACTCTCCGAGGTCACGACCGATGTCCCGCCCGAGACACCGCTGACCTATGAAGGCCTCTCGGTCGCCATCAAGCGCCAGACGCGCCACCGCCTCGGCGAGAACGCCAAGCTCGTCGTCACCGACTATCAGTGGTCCGATCTCGTCGTGCCGCCCGACGTCGATCTGCAGATGCGCGAGCTCGTCGGCCGTTGGCAGTCGAAGTCACTCGTCTTCGAGACCTGGGGCCTCGGACGCCGCTTTGCGACAGGCCAAGGCATCTCCGTTCTGTTCGAAGGCCCGCCCGGTACCGGCAAGACGATGGCCGCGTCGATCGTCGCCAAGGAGCTCGACCTCGACCTCTACCAGATCGACCTCTCGAAGGTCGTCAATCGCTACATCGGCGAGACCGAGAAGAACCTCGCCCGCATCTTCGACGAGGCCGAGCGCTCCCGCGTAATGCTCCTCTTCGACGAGGCCGATTCGCTCTTCTCGAGCCGCACCGAGGTCAAGTCCGCCAACGATCGCTATGCGAACTTGGAGGTCAATTACCTCCTCCAGCGCGTCGAGCAATTCACCGGCATCGCGGTGCTCACGACGAACTTCCCGACCGCGCTCGACGAGGCGTTCCGCCGTCGTATCGCCATGCGCGTGACGTTCCCCAAACCGCAGGTCGAGGAGCGCAAGCGCCTTTGGGACTCGATGCTCGTCAACAAGCAGATCCTGGCGCCCGAGCTCGACATCGACGACCTCGCCTACGAGTTCGAGCTGGCCGGCGGTCACATCAAGAACGCGGTCCTGCGCGCCGCGTTCATCGCGGCCACGCGCGGGTGCCGCATCGATCAGGAGCTGCTCCGGATCGCCGCGCGCATCGAGCTCAAGGAGCAGGGACTGCTCGTTCACGGCAGCCCGTACGACGAGCTGCGCGCACGCGAAAACTGACGTCAGCCGTCAAGCGCTCACGCCCGCTCGGGCCGCAGCACTTCCCAGGTGATCGCCGCGTGCCCGGTCATGCGCCCGGCCTCGTCGAAGAGGAGGTGCGTTCCGTCCGAGTACGTCTTGCCGGCGATCTCCAGATCCTCGGCCAGCTGCGCGACCGACAGCGTGCCGTCAGGGCGGAAGACGAGCGTCGTGCCGTTCTCGAACAGGATCCCCGCGACCTCGCTCTCCTCGCCGAGCGTGACGACCGCGACCTTGCCGGTCCCATGCAGCTCGAGGTCCGTCCCGGCCATGGCCGCCAGGCCATCGACGCGGTGGTAGCGCGCGAGCGTCAAGCGCTCTGGGCGACCACTGGCAAAGCACGTGAGGACCGATCCGGCCTCGCACGGGATCCCGTCGACGGTCTCCTCGATGACGAGGCGGCGCGACCACGACACGAGTTTGCCCGCGTCGTCGATGCGCAGCGAGGCCCCGGCGGGGACCACCACGCTCTCGATCGCGAACGGCGCCGGCAGGTGCGCGCCGAGCGTGCCGTCCTCGTTCCAGGTCAGCTGCGCACCCGCACGGAAAGCCACGCCGCGCAGGCTATGGTCCGTGGCGAGCGTCGCCTGGGCGAGCGTGCCATTGGGGTGGAAATGAACGAGCCCCTTCTGGCAGGGGACGTCCGAGACGGGCTGATCGACAGGGAGCACGCAGAGGACAAGCTCGTCGGCCAGGCCGAAAAAGACCTGAGTGCCGGCTTCGAACGAGATGCCCTGAATGGAGCAACGACAGCCAAGGGTCTGCGCACGTGCGTTGAGAGTGGCCATGAAAACTCCGTGAAGGGTGGCGCGACGCGACGGTCGGCTGCGGGAGCGAGCGGCCTTCTAGAGGAAGGAGGACCGACTTTGGGCCGGCGTCGCGAAGCGGCGAACCCCGGCCTAGGTGGCGCGGACTTTAGTCATCTTTCGTTCGCGCGCAAGGCTTGGGGCAGATACCGCGGTGGTCCGCTTGTGGCGCGCCTTTCCGGGTCGCATTGCGGCATCGCGTCAGATAGGGCAGAACGGTTTCGCGTCCCAATTGGAGCGCGCCGTGCTCCGCGAGCCCTCGCGCACACGCGCGTGTCGCGACCAGGACGCGAGGAGAGTCGTATGGCTGACGTCATCGTGATCGGAGATGGACCTGCCGGGCTCTCGGCCGCGCTGTTCCTCGCCAAGAACAGCCTCAGTGTCGAGGTCTACGGCAAGAACCAGTCGTGGGTCGACAAGGCGATGCTGAAGAACTACCTCGGCTTCACGCGCATCGAGGGTCGCGAGTTCATGCGCCTCGCGCGGGCCCAGGTCGAGGACGCCGGCGGGATCCTGGTCGAGGCCGACATCACCGCGATCATCAAGGGCGAGGACGGCTTCGAGGTGCAGGCCGCCGACGGGCAGGGCGGCTTCGCGAAGTACGTCGTCCTCGCGTCGGGTCCCAAGACCGAGCTCGCCAAGCAGCTTGGCTTGAAGGCCGACGACAAGGGATACCTGCCGTCCGACCGCAACGGCCGCACGAACGTCGAGCGCGTCTACGTCGCCGGTTGGGCGAGCCGCGCCGACAAGGTGCAGGCGATCATCTCGGCCGGCGACGGGGCCGCGGTGGCACTCGACATCCTGTCGGTCGAGAAGGGCAAGGACTTCCACGACTTCGATTCGGCCGAGGACGAAGCCGATCGCTAACGGGTTACGAGGGTAGCGGGGTCCGCGCCCACCCGCTCGGGTGGTGGCCGAACGCCTCGACGTAGCGCGCCAGGAAGCGCTCCCCGTCGCGCACGCGGCCCGAGCGAAAGGCGACGTCGACCAAGACCCGCAGCGATTGCTCGCGCGGTGTGCCCGTCGTCAGGCCGTCGCCGAGCGCGCGCATGAGCGGGATCATCGCCGCCATGTGAAAGCCCGCGGTGGCCCGCGCCAGCCCGAGGTTTTCGTAGACGTCGGCCGCCCAGGTCGCGTCGTCGTCGGGTCGCAGGCACGACACCGCGGCCTCGAACGCGGTGATGGCCGCGGGGTAGTCGCGCTCGGCAAAGGCGCTGGCACCGCGCGCGTTGAGGTCCGCTGGATCGCGGGTCTCCGAGGCCGACGTGCGCGCGATGTTGACAGTGTCAATATGGGCCAGCGGGTCGTCCTCGTGGCGCGCGACCTCGGTCGGAGCGGCGCCGCTCGCGGACACGAGCCGCGCGTCCCAGAACCACGGCGGCTCGCGGGTCGTGGCGCGATCGCCGAGGCGCAAGTGGACCTCCAGTCGGTCGCCTTCGACGACGTTCATCGGCGGCAGCGGAAAGAGGAGCTGATGCCAATGCGTCTCGACGCCCGGCTCGGTCGACAAGACGACGCCCGGCGCGAGCTCGGCGCGGAACCAACCCGCGACGCCACGCAGGCGCCCCGGGCGCGTCAGGGTGAAGGTCAGCGTCTGCTCGAAGACGGGCGCCGGCGCCGGCGGGCGCCAGGTCGCGAACGTCTGCGGCTCGGCCAAGACCGCGTCCGGCCCTAGGTGGACGCCGAAGGCCTCGTGCTCGGCCGCGGCCGCGCGCGGCGTGAGATCGAGTCCGAGGATCGGGTGGACCCAGGTATCCAGCGTCGCGAGGTGGACCAGCGCGACGGGCGCGACGAGCAGCTCGACCGAGCCCGGGATGACATGGCCACCCGGGGCGAGCAGGCGGCACGCCGCCGTCATCGCCTCCATCATATGATCGTCGATCAGAAAGCGGCCGAGGCAGTCGCTGACGATGACGTCGAACGGGCCGCCCTCGAACTCGCGCAGGTCGATGTTGACAGTGGTCACATCCTCGCTCAGGCCGTTGCGCTCGACGAGCGCGCGCATGGCCTCGGCGATCGGCATCGACTCGACGGCCCACACGTGGCTGGCCCCGGCGCGCGCCGCCAGCATCGCCAGGAGGCCCGTGCCGGCGCCCGCATCGAGCACGCGATCGCCCGGGCGAACCAGGCGCCGGAGCGCGCGGTCGTACGCGACGACGCGATGCGGATCGGCGAGCATGCGGGCATGGTATTCGAGGCTCGCGTCGTGGCCGCCGCCGGTTTCGTACTTCACCCGCCGACCATAGCACGGCCTCGGCAGCGGCGTGGCGGCGTCCTTCGCGCCGACGGCGTGCACGGCAAAACCCCGGAAAAGATTCGCGGGCTTCTCGACGCGCGGCGCTTCCTGAACCAGACTCGCGCGCGGAGGACTTCGATGCTTCGTCTGCTCCTCATCACGCTCGCGCTGAGCGCGTCCCTCGCGTCCGCGGCGCCCGTCGCGGCGGCCCCGCCACGCGGCGTTCCTGCTCCTGCGCTCTATGCGGGGGTCTTCGGCGGCGTGCACCTCGTCCTGGGCGACTGGGACATCCACCAGTATTCCGACGCCGGGGTCGACGCTGAACACGCGCCGCTGGTCGGGGTGCGCGTCGGTTTTCAGTTCCTCCGTTGGCTGGCCTTCGAGGCGGGCGCGACGGCCATTCCCTTCGGCGCGAACGCACCGGCCCTCGGCGATCTGGCGGGCGGCGATCTCTCCGCGGTCGCACTGCACTGGACCGGCGATGTCCTCTTTTCGCCCTTCGACGGGGCTTGGTCGCCGCACGTCTCGATCGGCGCAGGCGGCTACCAGCTGGTGTCCGGACAGCTTGGCGCCGACACCGACTGGGACGCACACGCGGGTCTCGGCCTCCGCTGGATGGCCCTCGACTGGCTCGCCGTGCGCGCCGACGTTCATGTCAGCCTCACCGATAGCTACAGCGCGGGCCTTGCACCGCTTCTCGATGCGGCGCTCGGGGTGGATTTTTTCGTGTGGCGCGGGGGCAGCGACGCGCCGCCCGACGCCGATGGCGACGGGATCCCCGATGACGAAGACCAATGCCGCACCAAGCGCGGCGTCCTGAGCGCCCAAGGCTGCCCGGACGCGGACGGCGACGGCATCACCGACAGCGATGACCAGTGCGTCCAGCAACCCGGTCCCGCGCGCTTTCGCGGCTGCCCCGATAGTGACGGCGACGGGATCTCCGACGAGGTCGACCGCTGCCCGAGTCAAGCCGGCGACGAAGCGCACCAAGGTTGCGCGCCGCCGCCCGACCGCGACAAGGACGGCTTCGCCGACGGACTCGACGCGTGCCCCGACGAAGCCGGCACGGGGACCCTCGATGGCTGCCCCGACGCCGACCATGACGGGATCCACGACGCCGACGACAAATGCCCGCAACAGGCCGGAACTCCAAAGGAAAAAGGATGCCTCCCGAAGGCGGTCCAGAAGAAGTTCAGCGGCACGGTGAGCGGCATCAACTTCGAAACGGCCAGCGCGGTCATCCGTCCGCAGAGCTTCAACCTCCTGGCCGAGGCCGTGCGCGTCTTCAAGGACTACCCCTCGCTGCATATCGAGATCAGCGGCCACACGGACGACGATGGCGACGACGAGGCGAACATGCGCCTCTCGCAAGCGCGTGCCGACGCGGTGCTCGCGTTCCTGGTGGAGAAGGGCATCGGCAAGGATCGGCTGCGCGCTCAGGGCTACGGCGAGACGCGCCCGGTCGCGCCGAACAAGAGCCTTGCCGGCAAAGCCAAGAATCGGCGCATCGAGTTCAAGATCGTCGGCTCGTATTGAGCGCGAGCATGCGACGCGCGATCAGTCTGCCTCGAACGGCGCGCTGGTGCCGTGGGTGCCGAGCCAGGTCAAGAGATCGGGCACGAAGGCGGGCATTGGAATCGGCAAGTGCCCGCTGGCCTCCATGCGCCAGAGCGTGACGGTCGTGTCGGCGGCGCACGACGCACTGGTCGTCGGGTGCGTCTCGGCACCGAGGATGGCGAAGTCGTAGTCCTTCGCGTCGCCGGCAAGAGCGGCGCCCTTGCAGCGATTGTAGAGGCGCCAGCGCTCGACGTTCGTGTCGACGCTCGGATAGCTCCCGGCCAAGCCGCCGTACGCGATGACGAGATCGAGCGTGCCCTGGATCTGCAGCACCGACACGGGACGCGGCGGGTCGCAGTCCTCGGTTCGGCTCGGCAGCACGCCGGCGAGCGCGGCGACCGCGGTGACGCCGCTTCGGCCATCGCAGGCCAATGTATGCGCCATGAAGGCGCCGTTGGAGTGGCCGAACGCGGCGATGTGGTCACTGTCAACATGGTAGCGCGCGCGCGCCTCGGCGATGAGCTCCGCGAGGTAGCCGGCGTCGTCCACCGTGGCGCGCGCGAAGTTGCAGCACCAGCCGGGGTCGGCGTTCCAGAACGAGAAGCCGAAGGCATCGCGGGTCCCTTCGGGGACCAGCACGATCCAACCGGCGGCCGACGCCTTGGGTGAGAACTCGAGGTACAGATCCTCGAGCGTGCCGCCCGCCGAATAGCCATGCAGCAGAACGACGAGCGGCCAGGCGCGCGCCGGATCATAGTTCGCCGGAAGCACCACGCGCGCCGGGCGATCACCGCCGAGCGGCTCGCCCTCGACCGGCTTGGGGAGCTCCGATCCGGTCGTGTCGGGAAGGAGCGTCGGGCGGTCGTCGATGCGCGGGCCGGAGTCGGTGGCTGTGACGTCGACGGTCGCCGACGTCGCGTCGGTTCCAATGTTGACACTGTCCACATCGGCGTCGTTTGGGAGCACGAGCGGCGGGTCGCCGCACGCACCCGCGGCGATCGACGCGCCGGCGCTCAGACAGCAGAAGAGCGGTCCCAAGCGGCGGGTGGGGGACTTCAAGAACTTACGGCCTTGCGCATGGCATCACCCCGAGGCGGGCGCGCGCGACGTGCTTCGCGCTCCGCAGGTTTTTCAACTATCGTCGCCGCCGTGGCACGACGCGGAGCGGGAGCGAACGATGAACCAAGAGATCGATGAAGCGCTGAGGGCCCGGCTCGACCGCGGCGAGGTCGTGATCGAGACCGAGCCGATCGCCGGCACGAACCAGCAGCGGATCGTGCTGCGCGCGGTGATCGAGGCCCCGCCCGGCGCCGTCTGGCGGCACATCGATCAGGGCAAGCACTACCACGAGTTCATGCCGCGCGTGAAGAAGGCCGAGGAGCTCGAGCGGATCGGCAACGACGTGCGCACGCGCACGACGATGGACATGCCGTTCCCGCTCAAGAACCTGACGGCGACGACGCGCGCCAAGCACATCGTCGAGGAGGGCGTGCGCTACGTGCGCGCCTGGCGCCTCGAAGAGGGCGACTACCACGTCAACGAAGGCGCCTGGACGCTCACCCCTTTCGATGGGAACCCGGCACGCACGCTCGCCGACTATCGGGCGCACGTCGTCCCGAAGATCCCCTTGCCGAAGGCGCTCCAGGCGATGGCGCAGGAGAAGGCCCTGCCCAAGCTCATCGAGGCGCTGCGCGAGCGCGTGCGCAAGTTTCCCTGAGGCGCACGCGCCGCGCCGATCGCGACCTCAGTTCATGGTGGCCGTGAGCGACACGCCAATCTGGAACACTTTCCAATTTTCGCTGGCCGAGTCGTCCGGCAGCGACGCGAACATGAACTGCACGGCGACGCCAAGACCCCAGCGGCGTGCGACCCACCATTCCTTGCCGGCCATCACGTTGATGGCGAGACCGGGATCGGTGTTCGCCTCGACGACGAAGTCGCTGCCGACGCCGCGCACCTGGGCGCTGCCGATGCCGACGGCCGCGGATGCGTAAATGTTGGCCGGCATGAAGTAATACGTCAGCCCGACCCCGAGGGCGCCGACCCGGAAGCGGGTGTCCTCGAGGCGCGCGGAGACCGAGCCGGCGCCGCTCGCGAGCTTCATGGTGGGCTCGAAGGCGGACATGCCGAAGAGCTCGCCGGTCAGCGCCAGGTTCGGGGTGATGATGCCGCCGAAGGCCAGGTCGAGCTGAGCCGCAAACCCCGACAGCGTGACGTCGGAGCTGCCCGCGCGGCTGCCCGCGTGACCGTAACCGCCCCCGCCGGAGAGGCGCATGAAGAAGCCCTTGTCGTGGCTGAACGGATCGGGGCCACGCGGCGGGATGGCATGGACGCTCGCGGCCGAGAGGGTCACGAGAGTCGCAGTCAGGGCGAGGGGCACGAGGCGCAGGAATACGGAACGGTGCATGGGTAGGCTCCTATCGTGTGATGATGGCGGCGGTGGTGGCCGCGGGCGCAGCAAACAAAGGCGCTAGATTCGATGCAACTTGACGGTGTTCGTGCCCGACGCGACGGGCCATCCGATGACGAGCGCGAAGGCGTCGCCGACCTGGCAGATCCCCTCGCGGAGCAGCAGCCCGGTGGCCATGCGCACGCCCTCGGCCAGGTGCTCCGGCGGGACCTCGACGCGCGGCGTGATGCCCCAGTCGACCGCCATGCGATTGGCGGTGTGGTTGTCCTTGGTGAGCGCGACGATCGGCGCGCGCGGCCGGTATTCGGAGATGAGCGAGGCCGTGCGCCCGTCGCGCGTGAAGACCACGATCGCCGCGAGCGGCAGCATCATCGACATGAGCGCGGCCGAGCGCGCGGCCGCGTCGGCGAAGTCCCATTGCGTCGAGGGCACCATCAAGGGGGACGGCAGCATCTCCTTCACGTCGTGCACGTTCGCGATCCAATCGCGCTCCACCTCGCGGATGATGCGGTCCATCATCTGCACGGCCAGCGTCGGGTGGCGGCCGCTCGCGGTCTCGCCCGAGAGCATGAGCGCGTCGGTGCCGTCGAGGACGGCGTTCGCCACGTCGGCGGCCTCGGCGCGCGTCGGGGTCGGGTTACGGATCATCGAGTCGAGCATCTGCGTCGCGGTGATGACGAGCTTCCGGCGCGCGTTCACCTCGCGGATGATGCGCTTCTGGAGGAGCGGGACTTTCTCGGCGCCCATCTCGACGCCGAGGTCGCCGCGCGCGACCATCGCGCCGTCGGCCGTATCGAGAATGGCCGCGAGGTTCGTGATGGCGTCGGGCTTCTCGATCTTCGCGATGACCGGCGTGCCCTTGGCCAGGAGCTGCGCCTCGCGCACGTCGTCGGGCGAGCGCACGAACGAGAGCGCGATGAAGTCGACGTGGAGGACGTCGACGGCAAAGGCCAGATCGACGCGGTCCTTGTCGGTGAGCGCCGGCGTCGAGAGGCGGCGGCCCGGGACGTTCAGGCCCTTCTTGTCGGAGAGCGTGCCGCCGACTTCGACGATGCAGTGGATGTTCGGTGCCTCGACGCGCTCGACCTTGAGCTGCAGGAGGCCGTCGTCGAGGAGGATGATGTCGCCGGGATCGACGTCGTCGACCAGCGCGGCGTACGTAATGTAGACACCGTCAACATTGCCGGGGCGCTCGACGACCGAGAGCGTGAAGGCGGCGCCCGCGACGAGCTCGATGCTGCCACCCTCGAAGCGGCCGACGCGCATCTTGGGACCGCACAGATCGGCGAGGATGGCGAGCGGCCGACCGGCCTTTTGGGCGGCCGTACGAACCATCGCGGCGGTCGCGGCGTGAGCCTCGTGCGTGCCGTGGGAGAAGTTGAGCCGGGCGCAGTCCATGCCGGCCTCGACGAGAGCGTCGACGGCGGCTTGGTCACTGGTGGCGGGGCCGAGGGTACAGACGATTTTCGCGCGTCGCATGCCGCCCTTGTACGCCGAGTCGGCGCCGCGCGCGATGGTCGTGATGGCGCATTGAACCCCGGGTCGCCGGGGCAGACGCGCCGACCCTCGCCTACACGCGGAAAAGGCGCTCGAAGTTCGCGCGGATGGCGTGCGCCATGACGTCCGGCGCGAGTCCGCGCAGCTTCGCCATGACGCTCACAGCCGCGGGGACGAACGCGGGCTCGTTGCGCTCGGCGGCGACCGGGCCCATGTAGGGGCAGTCGGTCTCGGTGAGGATCTGATCCAGCGGAAGCTGAGCGGTCATGCGCTGGAAGGCCTCGTTGCGCGCGACGACCGGCGGGATCGAGAGGTAGTAGCCGGCCTCGGCGATGCGCTGGGCGAGCTTGAGCTTGCCGCCAAAGCAGTGGAAGTCGGCGCGCGTGACGCCCATCTCGGTGAGGATCGCGAAGGTCCGCTCTTCAGCCTTGCGCGTGTGGAGGATGAGCGGCTTATCGTGCGCGAGCGCGACCTCGATGAGGCGACGCAGGACCCGCTCCTGCTCGGGCATGTGGGCGGTATCCCAGTAGGCGTCGAGGCCGCACTCGCCGATCGCGACGAGGCTGCCCTTGGCGGCTTCTTCGGCGATGAACGCGATCTCCGCGTCGGGATCGAACGGCGCGGGCGGGCCCCAGGGATGTTGCCAACTGGCAGGATCAATCTGGTGCGCGATGGCGTCGACCGGGTAGATCCCGAGCGCCGGCAAGAGGTTCGGGTGGCGCGCGCAGAGCGCGAGCACCGCGCGGTTCGAGCGCGGCTCGAGCCCATTGACGATGACGCGATCGACGCCCGCTGCGAGAGCGCGCTGCGCGGCGGCATCCTCGTCGCCGACAAACGCGTCGTGGATGAGGTGCGCGTGGACGTCGACGAACATCGCGCCGTCAGGTCCGATCGAGGATGAGCACGAGGGCCGTGATGTGCCCTTTCCTGGCGGGTGTGGCGAAGATCGCGATGCCGGGCGCGGCCGCGATCGTCTGCTCGATGTGGGTCGGAAATAGCGCTTCGACGGCGGGCGGCCAGGGCTCGGGATCCGCGAGTCCCGTCTCGCGCGTCCAGCGTCGCGCGCGCGGCGGCGCGACCGGAAAACCATTGCGCATGACGAGCAGGCCGTTCTCGACGACGACCGTCGTCCCCTCGGCGAAGAAGCCGCCGAGCGCGCCGCTGTAGCGGCCGGGCGCTTCGCGGAGCTGGTCCTCGGCGAGGTGCCAGGCGGCGGTCTCGCCCGCGCCCACGCGCCGCGCGACGAGGAGAATGCCGTCGGACGTGCGGATGGCCGTCACGCCGCGGCGCGACTGGATCTCGGCGATGCGACGCGTGGCCTTCTTCAGGGACTCGGCGTGGGCACCGAGGCGCGTGACCGAGACGGACTTGCGTGCGCAACCGCCGCGGCTCACGCAGGTCGAGGTGACGACCATGAAGCCGCGCGGGCTCTCGGCGATCGCCTCGACGACATGGGCGCCGAGCTTGCCGATCGGCGCCCAACCGTCGCGTCCGAGCGTCGCGCTCGGCGTCAGACGCGCCGGCATGTTGACACTGGAAACATTCGTCAGGACCGCGCAGCGCGGACCTCCCGGATCGATCGCGGCGCAGACGAGAAAGCCGCCGTCGCTGGTCGCGGTCGATGCCACCGGCGCGATCACCGCGTTGCCGACGACGACCGCGGACGCCTCGCCGAGGAGGGTTTCGGGGTTGAACGCGCCCGCGTCCGTGGTGGTGGCGGCGACGTGCAATTCGCCGGCGTCGACCCAGGTGGCGACGGTGGTTCCGCCCTGCTCGGCGAGCGCGACCGCGCCAGGCGTCTGCCCCTCGAACGTGCGCTGGGCGGCGACCGTGGCGCGGCCGTCGGGGCCGGCGGCGAGCTCGACGAGGCGCACGCGATGCTTGTCGCGAAGTGCAACGATCGCACGCACGCCGCTTGGCGCATTTCGCCGGACGACGGCGTCGAGGCTGGTGCCTTCGAGCGTGAGCGGCCAACCCGTGAGGGCGATCGGCAGTGTGCCCTGACCGTGCGCGATCGGCGCGGCACCCACGGGCGCCCCGCTCGCCGCCTCGTCGGCGGCGGCGAGGGGGGCGCCGCCGAGCGTCGGGTCGTCCACGAACGCAAGCGGGAGCGCGGCCGCGTGGTCCTCGCCGGCGGATGCCCCCGGAAGATCGAAGTCCGGATCGTTCGAGCACGCGGCAAGGAGCGACGCTGCGAGCGACACGATCGCGGAGAGCTGGGGGGTGCGTAGGTGCATGGTGTGTGCGAGGGCGCGCGCGGGCCCACCCCGTCGGCCGGTTACACCATCGGATCGGGCGCATGTCCAAGATCTCGCGATCTCGCGGGACGCCCGCGTGATGGGCTCAGCTCGGGGCGAACAGATTCGTCAGGCGCGTCTCGAGGCGATCGATGCCGCCGCCGGCGAAGCTCTTCTCGCGCGCGCCGTGGCGGTAGAGGATCGTGAAGGGGAGATCCTCCAGATCCTTGAGCCACTCCATGTTCTCGCGCTTGAAGTCGGTGATGCCGCGCTGATCGAGGATCATCTTGCCGACCCGCGCGGCAGGAGCGCCCGCGGGCAGCGTGGGCCCGGCCTCGAGCCATGCTTCCAGCTCGGTGGTCCAGGCCGCGCAGGCCGCGCAATCGCTCTTGCCGAGCATCAGGATCGCGAGCTCGGATCCAATGAACTCGCGCCAGTTGTCGCCACCGATCTGCTCGAGCTTGCCCATGGCTGGTCTCCTTCAGATGGACGAAACCCCGGACAGCCAGGCCGCCGGGGTTTCGAAGTTTCAGGACATCCGCAAAGCGCTCTCACGGAGCGGCCGCGCGCATCGGGACCTATTTGACGAACTTCTCGCCCTTGTGCCAGTCGGCCCCGCACAGGCCACCCGACTTGAGCGCCTGCACCGTGCGCAGGGTCTCACGCGGGCTGCGTCCGGCGTTCGTGTCGTTGACCGACACCGAGCGAACGAGGCCCTTGTCGTCGACGACCACGGTCGCGCGGAAGGCGATGCCGTCCTCTTCCTTGAGGACGTCGAAAGCCTTGCTGACCGCGTGGTTCGTGTCCGCGATGACCGGGTGCGTGATCTCGTTCGGGAAGATCGCGCGGTCCGCAAACCACGCCTTGTGGCTGAAGAACGAGTCGGTCGAGACGCCGACGACCGAGACGCCCTCATCGGCGAACTCGCCCGCGAGCTCCTGGAAGCCCTTGATCTCGGTCGGGCAGATGAACGTGAAGTCGAGCGGGTACCAGTAGAGGACGTGCCACTTGCCGGCGAAGTCGGCGCTCGAGACCTTCACTTCGTCGCCCTTGTGATAGGCCTTCGCGGTCCACTCCGGGCTCTTCTTCTTGATCAGCGTCATCGTCGTTCTCCGAGGGGAAATGTGACTGGGCCCTCCCCATAGGAACTCGACACCGCGGCGTCAAGCCGTCTCAAGGGCGAATGTGCAGGAATGCACACTTGAGGTAGCGAAGCTCGGGACAGGCAAGGGGCGCCGGATGATCGGGCGGTTGCCCGGTGGAGGTGAGGAGGGTCGCCGAGCGGCGCGCGTCGGCGACGCCGGCCTCGACGGCGTCCAGAAAGTCGGCCGCACCGACATGCGCCGAGCAGCTCGCCGCGACGACGATGGCGTCGGGGGACGCGACGCGGGTGCCGAGCGCGACCATCTTGCGATACGCGGCGATGGCCTGCGGGGCCTTGTCGCGCGCGGGTGCGAAGGCCGGCGGGTCGAGGATGACCAGATCCCAGCGGGCGCCAGCGCTCTCGAGGAAGGCGAACGCGTCCGCGGTCACGCCATGGTGCCGCTCGGGCGGTAGTTCATTGAGGGCCCACTGGGCGTTCGCGGCCTCGATGGCGGCCGGCGCGATGTCGATCGTCGTGACGTCGGTCGCGCCGCCGGCGCCCGCGTAGACCGAGAAGCCGCCGGTGTAGCCGAAGACGTTGAGCACGCGCCGCCCGCGCGCGAGGGCGCCGACGAGCTGGCGGTTCTCGCGTTGGTCGATGAAGAAGCCGGTCTTCTGGCCGTGCACGATGTCGGAGAGGAAGGCGAGGCCGTGCTCGCGAAAGGGGACGGGCGCGGCCCTTGCGGGGCCGATGAGCGGCTCGCCGCGGGCGCCGCCGCGGCTGCGATAGCGGGCGTAGACGTGGCTCAGGCCGAGCGTGTCGACGAGCCAACGCGCGATGCCCGCGACGTCCCAGAACGCTTCCGCGACCGGGCCGTCGGGCTTCACGACCGCGGTGTCGCCGTAGCGATCGACGACCAAGCCGGGGAGGCCGTCGCCCTCGCCGTTGACGAGGCGGTAGCCGGTGGTGCGGGCGTCGGCGAAGAGGGCCGCGCGCAGGCTGATGGCGCGGGTGAGGCGGGCGCGCACCCAGGCGTCGTCGATGACGTCGCGCGGGTCGGTCGTGAGGACGCGGATCGCGAGCGGGCCCTCGGGGTCCCAGTAGCCCTTCGCGATGACCGGGCCGATCTTGCCGCCATCGCGCGCGCGGATACGGACGATGTTTCCAGTGTCTACATTCGACGTAGCCAGGCGCAAGGCGTCGCGGAAGAGCCACGGGTGGCCGCGTTTGAGCTCGCGTCGGAGGTCACGCGCCAGGACGACCTCGGGCAGCGCGCCAAGGTCGTGCACCCGCAAGAGGCGCGGCTTGGACGAGAGGGTCACTCGTATTGGCCGAACATGCGGCGGTGATCCTGGAGCATGCAGCGGTCTTGGACGACGTCGATGCCAGCCGCTGCGAGCGCCTTGGCCACGGCACCGTCGCGGATCCCGGACTGAAACCAGACCACCTTGGGAAGCGGGCGGAGCGCGAGGATTTCGTCGACGTGCATGGCGAGCTGGTCGCTCCTCCGGAACACATCGACGACGTCGATCGGCTCGCCGACATCGCCGAGCGAGGCGACGAACGTCGCGCCCCAGAGGCGCGTGCCGAGCTTGGCCGGGTTGACGGGGCGGATCTTGAAGCCTTTGTCGTGGAGATAATCGGGCACGTAGTAGGCGGGGCGCGGCGGGTCATCGTTGGCGCCGAGCACGGCGACGACCTTCGCGGACGCGAGCACGCGGCGGATCTCGTCGTTCTGGGTGAGGATGGCCATGGCGGAAGCTTAGATGCTTGGCGGGGCGCTGGCCAGCCCGAGCGCTTCGAGCGGGCATCCCATTTGGGCGAGCGGGCCGGCGAGGTCGGCCGGAAGCGGCGCCGTGACCGTGAGGGAAAGGCCGGTGACCGGATGGACGAAGGTCAGCGAGAGGGCATGGAGGGCGAGGCGGCAAAGGGCAAAACGGGTGCGGAAGAGGCGGTTGTGCTCGCCCTTGCCGTAGTTGACGTCACCGATGATGGGGCAGCTGAGGTGCTTGAGGTGGCGGCGGATCTGGTGGCGGCGGCCGGTTTCGGGGCGGGCCTCGACGAGGCTGTAGCGGCGCTCGAAGACCCAGAGGCGACGGAAGTGCGTGACGGCGCGCTGGGGTTTCTCGCCGGGCTCGAGGGCGATGCCGTGATCGAGCGTGAGCGCTTCGGGTGGGATGCCGCGGACGAGCGCGAGGTAGCGCTTGTCGATCGTATGATCGGAGAATTGGCCGCTGAGACGGCTCGCGGCGTCTTGGGTGAGCGCCATGACGAGAACGCCGCTGGTCGCCTGGTCGAGGCGGTGGACGGGCCAGACGTAGTGGCCGATCTGATCGCGCACGCGATCGAGCGCGTAGTGCGGCGCGTGGGCCCAGCCGCGGTGGACGGCGAGGCCGCTCGGTTTCATGACGACGACCAGCGCAGCATCCTTATGGAGGATGGGGATGGGCGCGTCGTCGGGCTGGCTCGCGAAGGCCCGCAGTGGCCCGTCAGGGCCGTTTCCGGGCTGCCCGCGAGACTTGATGTTGACAGGGGTCACATTGGGCCTGCGCCGTGGGCTGTCGGGCCGGTGGCGTCGAGGGCTTGGGCGAAGTCGGCGATCAGGTCCTCGGTGCCCTCGAGGCCGCAGGCGATGCGGACGAGGCCGTCCGAGATCCCGAGGGCTTCGCGCTCGGGGGCGGCGAGCGCGGCGTGCGAGGTGGTCGCGGGGCGCGTGACGAGCGTCTCGCTGCCGCCGAGCGAGGGGCCGTGGACGGCCATTCGGAGAGACGCGAGCACGCGATCGGCGCGCGCCGCACCGCCTGCGAGCTCGGCCGAGAGGACGCCACCAAAGCCGGCGTAGGCGGCGCGGACGCTCGACGGAACGAGGCGCTCGGGGTCGAGGCCGGGATAGTGAACGGCTGTCACATCGGGGCGCGCGGCGAGGTAGCGGGCCAGGGCGAGCGCGTTCTGGTTGTGCTGGCGGACGCGCAGCGGAAGGGTCTTGAGGCCGCGCTCGAGCAGGAAACAGGCGTGCGGATCGAGGCAGCCGCCGAGGTGATTGAGGGCGTGATGGACGGTGGCGACGAGCGGCGCGCGCCCGGCGACGACGCCGGCGATGAGGTCCGAGTGGCC
>SXIE01000132.1 GCA_005772945.1 Pseudomonadota bacterium | reverse complement strand
GCGCGGCTCGCGCCCGAGCATCCGGGTGTTCTGCAGGCGCGGGCGGTGCTGACGGCGCTGTCGGGGGACGGGGCCGGGGCGGTGCAGGCGGCGCGGACCGCGGCGCGGCTCGACCCGTCGGTGCGGGCGCGCAACGGGCTCGCGCGCATGCTCCTCTCGGTCGGGCAGCAGGCCGAGGCGGTGGTCATTCTGGAGGAGCTGGTCGCCGAGTGCGACGATCCCGACGCGCACATGCAGCTGGCGGAAGAGAAGAAGGGCGCCGACGAGAACGCCGCGCTGAAGCACATGGTCGATGCGTTCTTGGCGGCGCCGACCGATCCGCGCGCCATGCAGTCGCTCATGCAGATCCTGCGCAACAATGCGTGGCCGATCGGGGTCGCGATCCTGGCGCGGCACCTGCGGACCCAGGCCTTCAGCCCCGGGTTCCGGTTCGTGGTGGATTTGCTGGGGCTCGGGGCGCTCGAGTACCTGCGCAATACGCCCTGGGAGGCCTTGGTCGAGACGCCCGACAGCGTCTATGCGAAGGCGCTGCTGGCGGCGCGTGAGGTCCCGATTGCGGCGCAGGCGGAGCTCGCGGGGCTGCTCATCGATCGATCGCGGCTGGCCGACGCGCGGACGTTGCTGAAGTCGATCGGGTCGATGGCGGCGACGCCCGCCGAGCGGTCGCGGCATGCGTATTTGGAAGGACGGCTCGCGGGGGCCGAGGGGGATGCGGTCCGCGCGGCTGCGGCCTATCGGTCCGCGCTGGCGCACGATGCGCTGAACACGGACGCGGCGACCGATCTCGTCGACCACTTGCTGGCGACGGGCAAGCCGGAGGCGCTGGCTGAGATCGCGTCGATCCTGGCGGCGATTCCGGAGGTCGTGCGGCGGCAGGTGCTGGCGCTCACGTTCAACGAGGCCGTGTGGCACGAGGCGCGTGGGGACAAGCCGAGCGCGCTCGCGCTCGTGCGCTTCCTGCGGGAAGGTCCGCTCGAGCGCTTCGAGAGTCCCGTCGGGGCGATGCAGATGCGTCTCGAGGGGACCGCGGTCGTCGTGAACTGACAGTGAGCGCGTCGCTCGACGTGGCTCAAGGAACCGTCGTGGGCTCCGGCGCCTTGGGGTCATCCGGCATGGGCGCGGGGCGTTGGAGCGGCACCGTGGGCGGCTTGGCGCGCGGTCCTGGACGCTGGAGGGGCGGGCGCACCGGGGCCTCGGCGGCTGGCTTTCCGTCGGCCTTGTCGGGGCGCTGATTCGGGACCGACGGGGTCCGCGGTTCGCTTGGGCTGGCGCCGCCGCCGGTGGCTTCCAGGCGCAGGGTACCGGTGCCGGGCGGGGTCAGGAGCTGTCCGGCGTCGCCGCTGGCGTAGACCGCCTGGTTGTCCTTGGCGACCTGGAGATCGGTCGTCCACGCGGTGTTCGCGGGGTCTTTGGCGACCAGCGTCGTCAGGACCGCGACCGCGCGCGCGGCGTAGGGGCTCGCGCCCTCGAGGTCGCCGCTGCGCCAGGTGATCTGGGCGACGCGCCCGAGGGCGAGGCCCAGGTCGTGTTGCCAGCGGGCGTTGCTCGCGTCGAGCGCCGCGAGTTTTTCGGCGATGGCGAGCGCCGCGTGGAACGATCGGCCGGCGGCCTCGAGCTGGCCCAGGGCGAATTGAGCGTCGCCGACGCGATCGGTGCCGACCTCGAGGTCGCGCTGGAGCTCGGCGTTGCTCGGGTCCTTGGCGGCGAGCGCGGACACGAAGGTGTGGGCGCGCTGGTAGCTGATGAGCGCGCCGGCCGGGCTGTTGCGTTCCATGTCGAGATCGCCGAGGCGGTTCCAGTTGACCGCGAGATCGCGCTGCCAGCGGGCGTTCATCGGGTCCTGACCGGCGACGCGCTCCATCAGATCGAGGGCGTGTTGCCAGGCGCCGCGGGCCTCGGTGTGAGCGCCGCGTGCGCGCGCGACCTCGGCGAGACGCGAGTGCGAGACGGAGAGGCGATGCTGCCAGGCGAGGTTGCCGGGGGCCGCGGCGACGAGGGATTCGCGTTCGACCAGGGCGCGCTTGAAGGTCTCCTCGGCGCCGTCGATGCTGCCGCGATCGAGGCGAACGGTGCCGAGCGCGTCGCGCGCGACCGTCAGGACGAAGCGCGTCGAGAGGTCCTCGGGTGCGCCTGCGACGGCGCTTTCAGCGTGGGTGACGGCCTTGGCGTAGGCGTCCTCGCCGGTCGCCGGGTCGCCCATGAGGACCGCGATGTCGCCGAGATCGAGCTCGCTGTCGATGACGTCGCGCATGGCCTGCGTGGACGTCGTCGTCGCGGTCGTCGCGCTCTCGCCAAGGACGAGTCGGCGTGCGGCGAGGGCCTGCGCGAAGGCGGTCTTGGCGCCCGGGAGATCGCCCTGCATGCGCAGCAGCAGGCCGCGCTGTCGGAAGCTCTCGGCGCGGTCGGCGACCAGCGCCATGTTGTCCGGATGGGCGCGCAGCAGGCGCTCGCGGAGGGCCTCGGCTTCGGCCCCGCCGGTCGCGGCGGCGGCGAGGTCGCCTTTCATGCGCGCGAGATCGGCGACCAGCGCCACGACGCCCGCGCGATTGCGAAGGCGATTCACATCGAGCGCGGCGTCCCCGTCGGCCGCGTCGGGCGTCGCGGTGGTCGGGTCGCTGCCGTAGTAGATCTGGGCCGCGCGCGCGACGCCGTCGAGAAGCGGAATCTGGCCGAGCGGCTCGAGCTTGTCCTTCAGATCGCCGAGCATGTAGCGCACGAGCTGCTCGGCGCTGTCGCGCGTCGTGCGCGTGGCCTTCTCGGCGGCGACGGCGGCTTGGCGCGAAACTTCGGTTTCGGCGGCGAGGCGGGCGGCGCGGCGCTCGGCGTCGCGGGCGACGTCGCGCTCGCCCGTCACCTCGACAAAGGACCAGATGCCGAGCGCGATGAGCGCCACCACGGCCACCGAGGCCACCGCGAGCGCGCCCTTGTGCCGGGCGGCCCAGCGCCGGACCAGCTCCCAGGTGCCGTAGGTGTAGGCGCGGACGCGCCCGCCGGTCATGAAGGCGCGGATCTCTTCGGCCATCTCGCGCGCGCTCGCGTAGCGCTGGAAACGGTCGCGTCGCAGGGCGCGCTCGGCGATGGCGGCGAGCTCGGGCGGGGCTTCGGGGCAGCGCTCGAGGATCGGCGGCAGCGGGGCGCGGCAGATGTTGACGAGGAGCTCGGTGGCCGTGCGCCCGGAGAATGGCGGGCCGCCGGTCAGGAGCTCGTAGAGGACGACGCCGAGCGCCCAGACGTCGGTGCGCTCGTCGACCGCCGCGGTGTCGCCTTGAGCCTGCTCGGGGCTCATGAAGAGCGGGGTTCCGATGAGCGTGCCGTCGGTCGTCTTGGCGAGATCGTCGTCGCCACTCTCGGAGATCGAGAGCGAGCGCGGCGTGCCGGCGACCCCTAAATCTTGGGCCCCACGCGGTTTGGCCAGGCCCCAGTCGAGGACCACGGTCTCGCCGAACTCGCCGACCATGACGTTCTCGGGCTTGATGTCGCGGTGGATGACGCCGCGGCTGTGGGCATAGGCGATGGCGTCCGTCAGATCCGCCACGTGCTTGAGGAGGCGCAGGCGCTCGGCGAGCGTCTTGGTGGCCTCGAGCGCGGTCGCGAGGTTGCGGCCGCGGACGACCTTCATCGTGTAGTAGAGGGTGCCGTCGGTGCGGCGCCCGAGCTCGTAGACCGGGACGATGTTGGGGTGCTCGAGCTGACCGGTGAGGCGCGCCTCACGCAGGAAGCGTGCGGCCGCGAGCGAGTTGCGCGGGTTCGACTGCGAGCGCGGTTTGCCGCCGTCGCCGTCGCGCGGGAGAAGCTCTTTGACGGCCACCTCGCGGCCGAGATGCGCGTCGTGCGCGATGAGGACGCGCCCGATGCCGCCGCGGCCGAGCTCGAGCGGCTCAGGGGCGGGTGGTTGACCCTCGCGGCGGGGTCCGGTGTAGCGTCCGGGGTGCTCGCGCGTGACGACGACGGGCGCGTCGCTCTCGGTCGCGACCGCGGTTCTCGCGGGTGCGAGCGGATCTGCCAGACCGGGCAAACCGGGCAGACCCGGCAGACCGGGCAGACCGGGCAGCGCGCCGACCCCGTCTTGGCCCGCGAGGCCGACCATCAGAATGCCCTCGTCGTTGACGGTCGCGGCGAGCCCGAACGTCGCCGCGAGCGCGTTCTCGCCGAGCGCGTCGAGGGCGCCGGTCGCCTGCAGCGCATCGGCCAGCGTGGCGGCGCCGCGCCCACGTGCGTGGCCCGCGGCGTCGCGTTGGCTGAGGCTGCGTTCGGCGGCCATGACCTGGCTTGGATCGACGAGGCCGAGCTGCACGGACAGCACGCCCAAGAGTACGTCTTCACGATGGTCCCGTGGTTGCGTCTGCATGGTTCGTCCTGCGGTTGGCGGGGTCCGCCGCCGATGCGTCGCGGGCGAGCGCTCGGGGTGCTCGCCGCGCGCGAATAAGACGACGGGCCGCGGGAACACGCAAGAACACAGGCCGGCGCGGAAGGATCCAGTCCTTGCAGTGGTCGGCCAACCGGCCTAGCTTCCGCGCTTCCTCGCTCCGCGCCGCGCGCCCCTCCGAGGGCGAGGTGGTGCCGGCCAGCCCTCCCTTGATGCCCAACGGGGACACCATGCGGACTCGTCACGCACGCTCCTTGTCATCGTCGTCGCTGTCGGTTCTTTCCATCGCGCTCGGGTGCGTGCTGTTCACGGTGGCGTGCTCGGGCGACCCCGGCGCGGCCGCGGACGTGGTCGCGGGCGACGTCCCGGCCGAGGTTGGGGACGGGGTCGTCGGCGATGGGGTCGTCGTCACCGACACCGGGGTGCCCGAGGACGGTGAGGGGGTCGAGGCTTCGGAAGAGACCGAGGCTGCGGACGGCGACGGGGAAGACGCCGCGTGCCCGGGGTGCTTCGGGGCCGCCTGCGAAGCCAACGACGACTGCCAGAGCGGCTGGTGCGTGCCCGGTCCGAGCGGCCAGACGTGCACCAAGACGTGCAGCGAGGCGTGCCCGAGCGGCTGGAGCTGCCGGCCCGTCTCGAACGGCGGCGCGGACGTCAGCTTCATCTGCATCTACGATCACACGACCTACTGCATGCCGTGCGACGAGGCCGCCGACTGCGGCGATCCGCTGAGCCCCGGGCAGGCGACGCGCTGCGTGGCGGCGCCCGATGGCAGCGGCTCGTTCTGTGCCACGGCGTGCGAGGGCGGGACGTGCCCGAGCGGCGCGGGGTGCGAGAGCGTGACGGTGGGCGGTGCCGCGGTCGAGCTGTGCCTGCCGGCCGCGGGCGCGGCGTGTGAGTGCTCGCCGTTCGCGATCGATCGGCAGGCCTCGACCGCGTGCGTCGTTGCGAACGCGGTCGGCGCGTGTGCCGGTCGGCGCGCATGTGGCGCCGATGGGCTCGGCGCGTGCTCGGGGCAGATGCCGGCGGTCGAGTCGTGCAACGGACTCGACGACGACTGCGACGGCGACACGGACGAGGCCTTCGTGGATCTGGGCAAGCCCTGCGACGGCGACGACGGCGACCAGTGCGCGCGCGGACGATGGGCCTGCGGGGCCGATGGAAAGCCGGTCTGCGAGGGGGACACCGTCCCGGGGGTCGAGACCTGCAACGGGGCCGACGACGACTGCGATGGGCGGATCGACGAGACGTTTGCCGAGAATGGCGCGGCCTGCGACGGCGACGATGCCGATGCCTGCGAGGACGATGTCGTGCGCTGCGCGCTCGGGCACGCCGTGTGTGTCGACGCGGGCGCGGTCGAGGCGCGCGTCGAGGTGTGCAACGGGCAGGACGACGACTGCGATGGGCAGACCGACGGCGACGACGACGGGCTCGCGCGGCCGGCCTGCGAGAACACGCTGGGCGTGTGCGCGGAGGTGCTCAGGCCGGCGGTGCGCTGCGTCTTGGGCGGCTGGGAGCCGTGCGGGGACGCGGACTACGCGGCGGTTGGGTACGTCGCGGGGGCCGAGGTGGCGTGCGACGGACGCGACGAGGATTGCGACGGCGCGAGCGACGAGGACTTCGTCTACGTCTCGGACGAGGGCGCCGAGGCGCGCGTCGGCGAGGCGTGTGGGACCGGGAGCTGCGGGGGCGGCACGGCCTTGTGTAAGGCCGATAAGAGCGGGCTCACCTGCTCGAGCTTGGGGGCGGTGGCGGGCGAGACGTGCAACGGCGCGGACGACGATTGCGACGGGCTCACCGACAAGGACGACCCGACGCTCGAGCGCGTCTCGTGCGAGCTGCAGGACGGGGTGTGTCAGGGGGCGACCAAGGCGGCGAGCGCGTGTCGCCCGTCGGGTTGGCTCGCGTGCGCGCCGGCGGCCTACGGGGCGTGGTCGGCGGGCTACGATGATGGGACCGAGCTGCGCTGTGACGCGCTCGACAACGATTGCGACGGCGCGACCGACGAGGATTTCGTCGTCACGCTCAAGGACGGGCATTTCGTCATCGGCGCCGGGCGGCGGTGTGGGACCGGGATCTGCGGCGGCGGCTTCACCGTGTGCGCGGCCGATGGGCGCGACATCGTTTGCTCGACCGAGCGCAACGCGCAGGCCGAGGTGTGCAATGGGCTCGACGATGACTGCGATGGGCTGACCGATGGCGCGGACCCGAGCATGGTGCGCCCGCTCTGCGAGACGCAGAAGGGGATCTGCGCCGGCGCCGAGAAGTCGGCGGGTCTGTGTGTGGGTGGGCAGTGGCGGGCGTGCGGCACCGCGGCCTACACCGCGCACGACGCGCGCTACGAGGCGGGCGCCGAGCGACGTTGCGACGCGGTCGACGAGGACTGCGACGGCAAGACCGACGATGACTTCGACGTGACGACACCCGACGGCGCGGTCGTGCGCGGGGCCGGCGCGAGCTGCGGGGTCGGCGGGTGCGCAGGGGGCAGCACGCGCTGCGCCGCGGGCGGCTTGGGGATCGAGTGCCCGAGCGTGGCGAGCGTCCTGCCCGAGGTGTGCGACGGGGTCGACAACGACTGCGACGGCAAGCTGGATGCGGCCGATGGCGATCTCGAGCGCATCGCGTGCGGCGAGCAGCGCGGCGTGTGCGCGGGGGCCTTGGCGCTGCCCGAGCGCTGCGTCGACGGGGCGTGGGGGGCGTGCGTCGCGGCCGATTATGCAGCGCGTTCGGGGAGTTATACGACGGGGTCGGAGACGCTCTGCAACGGCAAGGACGATGATTGCGACGGCAAGACCGACGACGATCTGCAGGTCACGCTCGCGTCGGGAGCGGTCGTTACGGGTGTCGGCAAGGCCTGTGGCGCCGGGCAGTGCGAGGGCGGCGTGACGGTGTGCGGGGCGGACGGGCTGACGCTGGCGTGCGACACGAGCGCGTCGGCGTCGGGCGAGGCGTGTGACGGGATCGACAACGACTGCGATGGGCTGACGGATGCGGACGACGAGGATCTGGAGCGGCCGCCGTGCGAGCTGCAGAACGGCGTGTGCGCCGGGGCGCTGAAGGCCGCGCGGCTGTGCGAGGCGGGGGCGTGGCTGCCTTGCGACGCCGCGGTGTATCTGTCGGTGAATCCTGGGTACACCGAGGGTGAAGAGACGGCGTGCGACGGTCTCGACAACGACTGCGACGGGCCGCGCGACGAGGATTTCGCGCTGACGACGCGCGACGGGGCCCGGCTCACGGGCGTCGGGAAGTCGTGCGGCGTCGGGGTGTGCGCGGGCGGCGTGACGGCCTGCAATGCGGCCAAGGACGGCATGGAGTGCCCGGGCGAGGCGAACGTCACGGGCGAGACCTGCAACGGTCAGGACGACGACTGCGACGGCAAGACCGACGCCCTCGATCCGAGTCTGGTCATCGCGCCGTGCGAGAACCAAAAGGGTGTCTGCAGCGGCGCCGTCCATCTGGCCGAGGAGTGCAGGGCGGGCGGCTGGGCTGCGTGCGACGCGAACGACTACCGCGCGCGGGCGGCCGACTACCAGGCCGTGAGCGAGAAGAAGTGCGACGGGCGCGACGAGGACTGCGACGGCGCGAGCGACGAGGATCTGAGCGCGACGTTCCTCGATGGCGCGACCGTCTACGGGGTCGGAAGGAACTGCGGCAGCGGGGCCTGCGCGGGCGGGAAGAGCGCGTGTGGGGCGGGCGGGACGCTGGTCTGCGATCGCGAGGGGCTCGCGTCGGGCGAGCTGTGCAACGGCGCCGACGACGACTGTGATGGCACCACGGACGCGGCCGATCCCGGGCTCCAGGTCGTCGCGTGCGAGCGCGTGGCGGGCGTCTGCGCTGGGTCGACCAAGCCGCCGGCGCTGTGCGTCACGGGCGCGTGGCAGCCGTGCGGCGACGATGTCTACGCGGCGCGCGCGCCGCTTTACGAGGCTGGGACCGAGCGCAGCTGCGATGGCCTCGACAACGACTGCGACGCGGGGACCGACGAGGACTTCCGGGCGTCGCTCGCGAATGGGCAGACGGCGCAGGGGGTCGGGGCCGCGTGCGGAACGGGGCGCTGCGCAGGCGGGACGCTGGTGTGCAACGCGGCCGGGACGGGTGTGACGTGCCCGAGCGAATCGAAGATTCTTGCAGAGACGTGCAATGGTTCCGACGACGACTGCGACGGGTTTACCGATCGGGACGATACGACGCTCGAGGTGACCTCTTGCGAGAAGCAGCTCGGCGCCTGCGGCGGCACCAAGCGGCCCGCGGCGCGGTGCGTGACCGGCGCCTGGACGGCGTGCACGCCAAACGACTACGCGCAGGCGTCGCCGGACTTCGAGGACGCGCGCGAGACGCAATGTGACTCGGTCGACAACGACTGCGACGGCGCGACCGACGAGGATTTCTCGCTGACGCTCAAGAGCGGGGCGGTCGTGGGCGGCGTCGGTGCGGCGTGCGGCAGCGGGGTGTGCGCGGGCGGGCAGACGGTGTGCGCGGCGGGGGCGGCGGCTATCCTTTGTACCAGCGAGGGACAGGCCGGGGCGGAGACGTGCAACGGGCTGGACGACGACTGCGACGGCAAGACCGATCGGACCGATGGTGACCTCGTGCGCCCGCTCTGCGAGCTGCAGTCGGGGGTCTGCGCGGGCGCCGTCAAGCCGGCGGCGCGCTGCGTGGTCGGGGTGTGGCAGGGGTGCGCGCCGGGGGACTACGCGGCGACGTACTCGGGCGCGGTCGAGGGCGCGTGCGACGGGGTCGACGAGGACTGCGACGGGACCGCCGACGAGGACTTCGCTTTCGTCGATCCGCTCGGGGGGACGCGCCTCCTCGGGCAGGCGTGCGGGCTCGGGTTGTGTACCGGCGGCAAGGTCGCCTGCGGGGGCGGCGTCGCGGTGTGTACGACCGACACGCGCGCGAGCGGCGAGATCTGCGACGGCCTCGATCAGGACTGCGACGGCCTCGCGGACGACGGCTGCGACGACGATCGCGACGGATATTGCGACGTCGGGATGGCGGTGCTCGGGACGCCGGTGAGCTGCCCGAGCGGGGGCGGCGACTGCGACGACGGCGCGAGCGCGCGCCACCCGAACGCGGCGGAAGCGTGCAACGCCGTCGACGAGGACTGTGACGGGAGCACCGACGAGCAGTTCGTGGGATGCCTCGCGGGCCGGTGCGACGTGGTCGCCACGGGCGGGGCGTACGCCGCGATCGCGGCCGACGCGTGCGGCGCGGGGGCGTGCCAGACGCCGGCGGCGGTGTCGTGCGGGCTCTACGCGTGCGGCGGGGTGGGCGGCGCCGGCGGGGTGGGGATCGGCTGCGCGACGAGCTGCACGAGCGACGCGAACTGCGCCCTGGTCGCGCACTGCGACGAGGTCTCGCGCGCGTGCGTGGCGGACTTCGAGGATGGGCGCGCCTGCGGCGAGGCGAGCGATTGCGGCGGCGCGCACTGCCAGAACGGGTACTGCTGCAGCAGCGGCGATTGTTGCCGAATCGCGAACGATTGCCCGCTGACGTACGCGGTCGCGGCGAGCTGCGGGGACGTCGCGACATGCCAGGGAACGCGCAAGGATCGGACGTGCACCGTGAGCGTGTGCGGCACGAGCGCGGCGATCGGCGACGACACGGCGTGCGGGGCGGGGCTCGTGAGTCACGCGTGCCCGGCGGGGTATCCGGCCGTCGCGTGCGCCGGCGGGGCGGATCAGACGACCCCGCCGTGCGCGACGAGCTGCACGGCCGACACCCAATGTGTCGCCGGCTATCACTGCGATGGAACGTGTGTTGTGAATGTCGCCGACGGCGGCGCGTGCGACGAGACGAGCGACTGCACGAGCGCGCACTGCCAAAACGGGTACTGCTGTGGCAGCGGCGATTGTTGCGCTGCGGCGAACAATTGCCCGGCGTCCTACACCTTGGCGCCCGCCTGCGACACGGCGGCGACCTGCCAGGGGCATCGCAACGACGCGACCTGCACGAGCGCGCGCTGCGGGACGAGCGCGGCGCTGGCCGACGACCGGGGCTGCAGCGGGGCGGTCGCGGCGAACACGTGCGGGAGCTATCCGACGGTGACGTGCTCGGGCGCCGCCGACCAGGGGACGCCCGCGTGCGCGACGAGCTGTACGAGCGACGCGCAGTGTGACGCGGATTCACATTGCGACGGCACGTGTGTGCCCGATCTAATCGATGGCGCGACCTGCGACGAGGCGAGCGACTGCGCGGGCGGGCACTGTCGGAACGGCTTCTGCTGCGCCAGCGGCGATTGCTGCAAGGTCGCGAGCGACTGCCCGGCGGCCTACGCGCAGGCGCCGGCGTGCGACGACGCGACGTCCTGCCAGGGCACCAAGGACGTGGCGGTCTGCGCCGCGAGCATCTGCGGGACGACGCGGGACGTCGCCGACGACTCCGCGTGCGGGGCGGCGACGTTGGCGAAGGGGTGCGGGGCGTTCCCCGATCTCTACTGCGTGGGGGGCGCAAGCCAGGCGGCGCCGCAGTGCGCGACCAGCTGCACGACCGACGCGCAATGCGATGCGAATGCGTACTGCCGCAACGGCGCCTGCGTGCCCGACGAGCCGAGCGGCGTCGCGTGCAGCCGCACCGCGCAATGCCAGAGCGCCCACTGCCAGAACGGCTTCTGCTGCGCCTCGGGCGACTGTTGCGCGCAGGGCTCCGACTGCCCGGCGGCGCTCTACGCGACGGCGGCGGCGTGCGTCGATGCGGCGGGGTGTCAGGGCGAGCGGCGGGACGCGCTCTGCAGCAGCAGCATCTGCGCCGTCGGTCCGCCGGTGGCTGACGATCGCGGCTGCGCGGGGCTCGAGGCGAACCTGTGCGGGCTCTTCCCGAGCGTCTTCTGCGCGAACCTCGTCACGCAGACGGCGCCCGCGTGCGCGGCGAGTTGCACGGGCGACGCGGGGTGCGACGCGGGTGCCTACTGCGACCTCGCGACGAGCCCTGGTGTCTGCCGACCGCGCGGCAATTCGGGCGACGTGTGTACGAGCTCGGGTCAGTGCTCGGGCGGCCTCCAGTGCGTCGACGGCGTGTGCTGCACGTCGTCGTGTACGGGCACGTGCCGGCGCTGCGATCTGGCTGGAAGTGCGGGCACCTGCACGTTCGCGCCGTCGGGGGCCGATCCGGACACCGAGTGCGCGGCGATCGACTGCACCGGCTACCACTGGGGAGTCCTCAGCGACGTCTGTTACTACAAGGCCTCGCAGTCGGCGGGCGAGGCGGCCTGCGACGGCTCGGGCGCGTGCCAGACGCGCGACGCCCTGTGCTCGTCCGAGGTCGATCGCGGCGGCGCGAGCCCGACGACGTGCAATACGGTGTGCCAGGATCCGGTCGTCGCGACGTGCACCGGCACGGTCGCGGGCGCGTGCCAGAACGTGGATGCCGGGACCGCCAGCTGCGGGGTCGGGGCCTGCGCGCGGACGATCAACCGGTGCACCAACGGCGCCCAGACCACGTGCGTCGCCGGGGCGCCGGGGGTCGAGATGTGCAACGCGATCGACGACGACTGCGACGGCAGCTCGGACGCGGCGGACGCGGCGGATCTCCTGGCGAACGATGACCCGCTCTGCGAGCTGCAGAGCGGCGTTTGCAGCGGGGCGCAAAAGTCGGCGGTCCTGTGCGCGAGCGGACATTGGAACCAGTGCGGCTCGGCCGAGTATGTCGCCAAGAGCGCGAATTACCAGGCCGGCAGCGAGGCGCGCTGCGACACTCTCGACAACGACTGCGACGCGGCGACCGACGAGGACTTCGCGGCGGTCCTGCCGAACGGCGCGCTCATCTCGACGATCGGCGCCAACTGTGGCGTCGGGCGGTGCGCGGGCGGGCGCGTGCAGTGCACGGCCGCCGCGACCGGGATCGAGTGCTCGAGCTCGAGCCTGGCCGTGAACGAGAGCTGCAACGGCGCCGACGACGACTGCGACGGGCTCTCGGATGCGAACGACGCGAGCCTCGTGCGCGTCAACTGCGACGTCCAGCTCGGCGTGTGCGGGGGCTCGGTGCGGCCGCTCGCGCGCTGCCAGGGCGCCGCCGGCTGGGCGAACTGCACGGCCAGCGACTACGCGTCCTACGCGCCGAGCACCTACGAGAACGGGATCGAGCTGCACTGCGATGGGCGCGACAACGACTGCAGCGGCGCGCCCGACGAGGACTTCACGTACACGCAGCCGACCGGCGCCGTGCGCACGCTCGGGCAATCGTGTGGGCTCGGGCGCTGTGCCGGCGGCACGGTCGTGTGTGCGGCGAGCACGACGGCGGCGACGTGCTCGACTCTGGGACTCGCGCAGACCGAGACGTGCAACGGCATCGACGACGACTGCGATGGGCTCACCGACGGCGCGGACGGCGATCTGGTTCGCCCGAATTGCGAGAACCAAACCGGCGCATGCGCGGGCGCGACGAAACCTGCGACGTTGTGTCAGGGCGCGAGCGGCTGGGCGGGCTGCACGGCCAGCGAGTACGCGCTCGCGAGCCAGCCCAACGGCACGTCCTATCAGAGCGGCTCCGAGACCCGTTGCGACGCCAAAGACAACGACTGCAGCGGCGCGACCGACGAGGACTTCTCGGTGACGCTGCTCAACGGCCAGACCGTCAGCGGCATCGACACCGCGTGCGGGACCGGCGCCTGCGGCGGCGGCCGCACCATTTGCACCGCGGCGCAAACGGGGATCCAGTGCAACACCGAAACGAGCGCGACGAGCGAGACCTGCGACACGGTCGACAACGACTGCGACGGCCAGACCGACAGGCTCGATGCCTCGCTGGTCCTCGCCAATTGCCCGGTTCAGGGCGGGGTTTGCGCGGGCGCCAAGCACCCCGCCAGCGACTGCAATGCGGGCAGCTGGACCGCGGCCTGCCCGGCGGCGTCCTACACGACGGCCGCGACGGCGAACGGCTCGACCTACGACGCGGGCGTCGAGACGCACTGCGACGGCAAGAACAACGACTGCGATGCGACGACCGACGAGGACTTCAGCTGGACCGGGCCCAACGGCGTCGTCTATGCGGGCGTCGGGACGAGCTGCGGCGTGGGCGTGTGCGCGGGCGGCGTGACGCAGTGCGCGACGGCCTCGGCGACCACCTGCTCGACCGACTCCAGGCGCACCGCCGAGTCGTGCAACGTGAAGGACGACGACTGCGACGGCGTGACCGACGGCAACGATATCGACGCCTCGCAGCTTGCGACGTGCGCCAATAGCCAGGTCGGCGTGTGCGTCGGGGCCAAGGTCACGCGCGATCTGTGCGTCGCGGGGGCCTGGCAGAGTTGCGGCACGACGCAGTTCACGGCGTATACGAGCGACTACCAAACGGCCGAGACGCGCTGCGACAATAAGGACAACGACTGCGACTGCGTCACCGAGACGAACGAGTCGACGACCTTGACCCGCCCCGCGTGCGAGCTGCAATCGGGCGTCTGCGCGGGGGCGACGAAGCCCGCGTCGCTGTGCATCGGCGGCACATTCGCGGCGTGCGGCGCCGCGCAATATGGCGGCACTTACACGACGAATGATCTGCCCGAGCCGACGTTCACCGACGCGAACTGCGACGGTCTCGACGGGACGATCGCGAACGCGCTCTTCGCGACGACCACCGGTAGCGGCACGACCTGCAGCAAGACGTCGCCGTGCGCGTTCGCGACGGCGCTCGGGCAGACGACTGCCGGCAAGGCGCACATCTACCTGGGGCCGGGCACGTATGCGAACACTGGGGCCTGGAACCTCGCGTATGCGTGGCAGATTTGGGGCGGCTTCAACACGAGCTGGGCGCGTGCGGACCGCGCGACCGCGGGCTACGGCGCGACGCTCACCGGGGGCACTTACGGCGGTCAGTATATGACCGTGCGCGCCGTCGGCGGGGCGACCGCGCTGGGGTCGGCCTCGACGCCGCTGCTACTGGCGGACCTGTATGTCTCGGGGCCCACGGCCTCGGGCCAGCAGGCCGACGGGTCCGGCAAGAGCTCGTACGCCGTCTACCTGATGACGAACGTCTACTTGAAGCTCTTGCGCGTCACCGTGACGCAGGGCGCGGGCGCCGTCGGAGCGACCGGCGCGTCGGGCACCTCCTACCCCACGCAGAGCCCGCCCGCGACGGCCGCCAATGGCGGCAACGCGCGCGAGTACAACACCGCCTGCGACGACAGCTACCAGTCCGGCGGGGCGGGCGCGAGCAACGCCTGCGGCATGTCGACCACGACCACCGGCGGCAGCGGCGGCTACGGCGGCCAGATGGATACGGACTGCGGCTTCTGGACGCTCAACTACAACGCGACCGGCGGCACGAGCGGGGACTACGCGCCGGTCTGGACGAACCCCTTCGGCATGGGCGGCGGCGGCGGCGGGACGTGTACGTCCGGCACGAGCGGCACCTCCGGCCGAAGTAGCCACGGGGCGGGCGGCGGCGGGCAGTCGAACGGGTACGGCTCGGTGTCGAGCGGGTTCTTCGTCGGGCTCACG
>SXIE01000017.1 GCA_005772945.1 Pseudomonadota bacterium | reverse complement strand
GGTGGCGGGCTCGATCTGGTCGTCCCGCCTCACGAGAACGAGGTCGCGCAGTCCGAGTGCGCGCACGGCACGCACTACGCCAAGTACTGGACTCACAACGGCCTCCTGACGATGGCGTCGGGCCAGAAGATGGGGAAATCACTCGGCAATGCGTTCAACATCCAGAACGCGCTGACGAACTTCCCGGCCCAAGCGCTGCGACTCTACTACCTGCAGGTGCACTATCGGTCGCCACTCCCTTGGAGCGAGGAGGCCTTGCCCGAGGCGCTCGCGATGGTCGCGCGGCTCTACGAGGCGCGTGAGGTGGCCGAGGCGATGGGCGGCGCGGACGCAGATGGGGCGGACGCGGTCGCGAAAGAGCTCGGCGAGGAAGCCACCCAGGTGCTCGCGCTCGGGCGGCAGTTCGCGGAGAAGTTCCACGCCGCGATGGACGAAGACTTCAATACGGCGCAGGCGCTCGGGCACCTCTTCGAGCTCGCGCGCGCGGTGAATCGCTTCGCGAACCACAAGAAGGCCAAGACGCGCGGCAAGTCCGTCGTGGGTCCGGCGCTCGGAGCGTTCAAGCTCTTTGCGGATGCGACGGGTCTGCTCGCGCAGCCGACGGCGGCGTTCCTCGAGGAATTGAAAGAGAAGCGCCTGAGCGCGATGGGCCTCGTGCGCGACGACATCATCGCGCGGCTCGCCGAGCGGGACCGCATGCGGCGCGAGAAGCAGTGGGCCGAGGCGGACCGGATCCGCGGCGAGCTCGACCAGGCCGGCATCGTCGTCATGGATGGACCCAACGGCGCCGAGTGGCGCGTGCGCCTCGGCCAGAGCTGAGGCTCGATGGCCGTCACGCTCGTCGGCGCGATGACGGCGTGGTGCCTCGCGGCGCCCCCCCCTGACAGCGATCACCGGACCGTCGTCCGACCCATCTGGAGCGAGCCGCAGCCGACCGGGTACATCGACCGCGCGCGGCTCGCCGAGGACGCGGCGCCCGATCTACCGACCGTGCTCGACGACGAGCCGGGCCTCCACGTCACGCGCCTCGGTGGCCTCGGGGCGTTCACGACGCTGTCCATCCGCGGCTCGACGCCTGAAGAAGTGCTCGTCGTCCTCGATGGAATCCCGCTCAACGGCACCGACGGCGCGCCGGTCGACCTCGCGTCCTTACCGCTGGGTCCGCTCGAATCGATCGCGATCTACCGCGGCTTCGTGCCGCTCGATCTGGCCGAGACCGGCTTGGGTGGCGCCATCGTCCTCAAGAGCCGCGCGCCGCGTCGGACCGCGGCGGGCGCCCCCATCGCGCTCGAGGGCGAGCTCGCGGTCGGCTCTTACACGACCCGCCGCGCCCGCGCATTCGTTGGTACACCTATCCTCTCGGCGGCCGTCGATTACCTCGGGAGTCGCGGCAATCATGCGTACACCAACGATATGGGCACCGCGTGGACGCACGCCGACGACACGCGCGCGGCCCGTGAGAACGCCGACTTCGACCAGGTCGCCGCGCTCGCCCGCGCCGAGATCCGCCTTGGCGACCACGCGCTCCTCACGCTCCTCGATCTCTTCAGCTGGTCCGATCGGGGGCTTCCCGGGCTCGGCGTCGCGCCGACCCGCCAGAGTCGCTATCGCTTCCTGCGCGACGTCGCCGGCGCCCGACTCGATGCGCGCTGGGATCGGACGCAGTTGCAGGTCCTCGCGCACGTGGCCTACGGGCGCGGCGAGGTGCGTGACCCCGCTCAAGAAATCGGCCTCGCTGGCGGCAGCACCTTGCAAGAGAGCCTGGTCCCGGGCGTCCTTGCCGCCGTGCGCGTCCACCTCGGACCCAAGCGCCACGCGTGGCGGCTCGTCCCCGAGGTCGGCGTGAGCTGGCGCTCCGAGCACATCGCCGGCACCAGCCTTCGAGGGGCCACCCGCGAGCGCCTGGCGACCTTCGCGCAAGCATCGTTTGTACACCAACGATCGGGCCTCGACGCCGCCGCCGGCGTCCGCCTGGAGCTCCTTCCCGAGATGGCCGCGTCACTGCGCGCCGAGGTCGGTACGACCGCTCTCGCCCGCACCCGCTTCGCGCTCGCCGCCAGCTCCTCGCACCGCTTGCCGAGCCTCTTCGAGCTCCACGGCGACACCGGCACGACCATCGGAAACGCGGATCTCTTGCCCGAGCGCGCCCTCGCCGTCGAGCTCTCGGCACGCTGGGACGTCCCGCTCCCCGACCCGCACACGCTCGCGCTCGAGGCCTTCGCGTTCGTCGCATTTCCCGATGAGCTCATCCAGTTCGTCCAGAACGCCCAAGGCGTCCAGCGGCCTGAAAACGTCAGCTCCGCGCGCCTTCTCGGGTTCGAATGTGCCGCGCGCGCCGACCTCTTCTCGCACCTCCGTCTGCGCCTTGGCGCGGCCTTCCTCGATGCGATCGACACCTCCGACATCGCCGCCCGCCGTATGAAGCCCTTGCCGCTCCGCCCGCGTCTCACGCTCTCGGCGCGCGTCGAAGCCCACAGCGCCAACCTCGGGCTCGCGCTCGAGCTCACCCACCTCGCGGGCAATACGCTCGACTTCGCCGCGCTCGTCGACGTCCCGGCGCGCACTCTCCTCGGGGCCTCGCTCTGGGCCGAGGACGGCCCGATCCGCGTGACGCTCACGCTCTCGAACCTCACCTCGAATCAGGTCCAGGATCTCGCCGGCTATCCACTGCCCGGCTTGACCGGGCTGGCGACGCTGCGCTACGCGCCGAAGCCATGAAGCTCGCTTTTCATGCGCTCGTCGTGACCCTCGCCGCCGTCGCCGCAACCGGCTGCGAGGAGCCCGCGGCCGACACCCTCGGCCCGCTCGCCCCGCGCAGCGCGTGCCGCGTGGTCGTCATCGCCAGCGATTACCGCTCGAGCTCCGTCTCGCTCGTCACCCCCACCGGCCAAGTCTGCGCTCCCGACATCGTCGACTCGGGCAGCCGCGCCCCGGCTCTTCTGACCGCCCTCTCGGGCGACGTCGTCGTCCCTTCCGGCCCCACCCCGGACGGCCAGATCTACCTCATCGACCGCTACCCCAACGCGGTGCTGACGCGCCTCGATGCCGCCTCCGGAGCGGTCCTCGGGCAGCTCGCTCTCAGCCCCGGTTTCGCCGGCAACCCCCAGGATCTGGTCACGATCGACGCGCACACCGCGATGGTCTCGCGCCTCCAGGCCAACCCCGAGCCGCCTGATCCGACGAGCCCGACGACCGATCCCGACGCCGGCGGCAGCGATCTCCTCTTCGTCGACACCGTCACCGACCAGCGCCTCGGCACCCTCTCGCTGGCTTCCCATGCGACTCCGGGCTTCGACGCGCAGCCGACCCAGCTCGCCCGTCTCGGGGAGCGCGACCACCACGTTTGGGTCGGCCTTTCGCACCTCGATCGCCAATTCGCCACTGCCGGTCCAGGGCGCGTGCTCGGGGTCGATCCCCTCGCGCGCACCGTCACGAACACCGTCGACCTCCCCGGCATGAAGAACTGCGGCCACCTCGTCGCAACCGCTTCGGATGCGGCCGTGCAGGGGATTTGGGTCGCCTGCTCGGGCCTCTTCAAAGAAGGCGGCGCCGCCCAACTCGCCGCGTCGGGTCTTGCCTTCATCGCGGCCGACGGGACGGTCCTATGGACCGGGCACGCCGCGGATCTGGGAGGCCAGCCGATCGGCTTCGGGCTCGGCGCGCTCTCGTCCGCCCACTCGTCCGATCGCGTCCTCGCCGTCGGCGTCGGCAGCACCGCCACCGACGCACCCGATCACCTCCTCCTCGTCGATCGTCGCACCGGCACCGCAACCCCGATCCTCGCGACCGCCCCGTTCACGCTCGGGCAGATCGCCGTCACCCCGAGCGCCATCCTCGTGGCCGACGCCGATCCCCGGACGCCGCTCCTCCCTCGCCTCACGCTCGGCGCCGACGGCGTCCCGCGCGAAGACGGGACCATCCAGGTATCGCGCACGGGGCTTCCACCGCGCGCGATTGCGATGTACCTCACGCCGTGATGTACCTCACGCCGTGAACCCTCGCTGGAGCCCCGCCATGTCGACCCCCCCCGGCCCCGACGCACCCGCCACGCCCGCCACGCCCGCCACGGTCATGTGCGCGCGCTACCACGAGGCGCTGCCGGCCATCACCTCGCGCCTCACGTTCACGGGCGCCTTCGGCGAGCAGATCCGCCAGCACGTCTCGCAGAAGGCCTGGAGCGAGTGGCTCGAGATGCAGATCAAGGTCATCAACGAGTACCGCCTGCACCTCGGCGAGCCTGCGCACCGCCAATTCCTTCAGGACACGGCGGCCAAATACTTCTGCCTCGACGGCGGCGACGGCACGCTCGGCGCCGGCCCCGAAGGCGGCCTGAAGTAACCCCACGCCGCGGGGGCAGCCGCTTCCGCGGCCTTCGCGAGCGAGCGCGCGACTTACTTCGTCCCCAGCACCTTGACCACGATCCCGGCCGCCACCTTCCCGCCGGCATCGAGGTCGTAGCGAAGGCCGATCGCCTCGAGCCGATCGGCGCGCACCCCGGCCGCGACCAGCGCATCGAGCACCGCATTCGCACGCAGCTCGGGGAGCTTCGAGGTCGCGTCGAGCGCCGCCTTGAAGTGCCCCTCGATGCGCACGCGCTTCCCGCTCAGCTCGGTCCCGAGCAGCGCCGCCAGCGCCCGCACGGTGTCCGCGCTCTCGACGCGGATCGTCGCCGTGTCGGTCTCGAAGCGGATCGGCGGCTCGAGCACGATCGCCTGCCCGGTCCAGCGCGCCCGCCCCATCTCGGCGCATCCCTCGGGCCGCGGCCCGCTGGGCGGGCACGGCGCCGGGGTCGTCTCTTGGGGCGCCGGCAGGGTCCCCGGGTCTTTCGTGGGATCCACGCCAGGCTCCTTCGTGGGATCCGTGGCCGGATCCTTCGATGGGTCCGAGCCCATATCGTCGGGGCACCCATCCTCGTCGCGCACGTTGTCGTACACCTCGGGAACGGTCGGGCACTTGTCGGCCGCGCCTTTGATGCCGTCGCGATCGGGATCGGGATCGACCACCACCGGTATCTCGACCACGCGCGTCTCCGGCGACCACGCCACGCCGAGGATCCCACGCCACGTCGGCTGCCCCCAGCCCGACGACAACCCGAAGCCCACCCCGGCCGTCACGACCAAGCGCCCCGCGGGTCCGAACCAGTCGGCCGCGAACCCCACGCGCCCGCCGAGTCGCGCCTCGATCTGCTGCGTATTCGGGTCACCCCAGTCGGCGGCGTTGCCTTCGAGATCGACCATGCCCTGCAACGAGGGCCCCGCATGGTGGCTGTTCAAGAGGTTGCCGAACGACGCCGCGACCCGCCAGAAGAAGCTCGTGCCGGCGGGCACGTCCGGCAGCACCTTTGCACTTTCGCGCAAGTGTCCGCCGAGATTGACAGCGACGACGAGCGGCCCGAAGCTCCAGTCGGCGAGCAGGGCCGGCGAGACCTGGAAGCCATCGGTCGTGAGATCGTCGCGGCTGCCGGTCGGCAGGCTGACGACCAGATCGGTGCCGAATCCGAAGCCGCTGTTTCCAGCCTCGCGCCCAGCGAGGATCCACTTGGCCTCGAGTCGCATATCCCCGAAGGCCGCGCCGCTCGGGGCCGTGATCGGCGTGAAGCCGTTTTCGCCGCTCTGCACGAGCGCCACCGGGATCGCGATCTGGAAGCTCAGCTCGCTGTCCTCGAGCAGCGCGCTGGTCGCGCCGCGCGTCGAGAACATGCCGCCGATCTCCATGAAGAGCTGGTCCGACACGACCTCTTGGCGCGTGCCGTCGACCGCGTCCGCGACCGAAAACGCCCCCGCGCCGTAGTGGAAGAGCAGCCCAGCGCTGAAGTCGAGCCAGCGTCCGATCTCGTTCGTGCGCGTCGACCCGAGATCGCGCCGCGAGCCGCTCGGGCGGAAGGTCTCGAGGTTGACCCGCGGATTCTCGGCGCGCGCCGCACCCGGCACGAGCGCCATGAAGGCCGCGCACATTGCCATCACCCACCGCATACGACCTCCCGGGAATCGCGGTCCGCCGGGTCCGCCGCCGCGGGCCCGTGCGAGCGCGCCCGTGGACGGCGCCTGTGCGCGATCATTCATACGCGCATGCGCACGGAATGCGCCTCTCAGGCCTCGGCGACGCCGTGCACCCACGTCCGGATCGCCTGCACCTCGGGGCGCCACTGCTCGTCGTCGAGTCGGATCTCGACGAACTGCTGATAGAGCGCGTGGATCGTGTCCTCGAGCTCCTCGACCAGCGCAAAGCGCTCGTAGAGCTGGTCGTCATCCTCGCGCGTGAGGAGCGCCGGGATCTTGAGCCCCGACATCTGCAGCGAGTCGCCTTTGATCGACACCGTCCACTGCTTCTGCCCGAAGACGACCCGCAGGCGCGCCTCCGACACCACCTTGCCGGCGAGCAACGCGGCATGGGCCTCGCTCGTCTCGGCCGGCGTCTCGGCCTTGATGACGTTCTGCTCCTTGATGTCGCCGCCCGCCTCGAGCGTGAGCTTGGCCTCAAACCACACCTCGATGGTGCCGTCCGTCAGCTCGAAGAGCCCACTCTGCTGCGCCGACCGGAACCAAAGCCAGGTCAGGAACTCGCGCCCGAGGTAACGGGTCGCGTTGATGCGATTGATGATGTCCATGATGCTTTGTACTCAAACTATCTGGCGTGGGCTCGTCGAGCGACGCACGTAACCGAGAAGGCGCCTAGGCCGCCGATTTCCGTTTGCGCTTACCTTCACCCGGCGGCGCCGACATCGCCGCCGGCTCGAGCTCGAGCATCTGCACCAACTGCTTTTCCTCGAACCCGCCGCGCTCCATCTGCGCGTACGGATTCTTCTCGTGCGGCACGAGCCCGAACGACTCCTGGAAGAAGTCGACGAACTGCTCATTGACCTTCTTGTTGGTCGCGAACAGCCACACGACCTGCCGCTCCATGTTCCAGACCATGTCGAAGGTCTTGATGTTCGGCAGCATTTTCTTCTTGAGCTGCTTCTCGAGCCGCTCGCGGACATCGTCCGTCTCGGCCTTCGAGAGCTTCTCTTTGCCGGTCTTCTTCATGACCTCGGCGCACGCCTTCCGAAGGTGCAGCTTGAACGCGGTCGCCGGCAGCCGGATCGTGTCGTGCCGGAGCGCCGCCATGAAGTAGCTGCCCCAGAGGACCTTGTTGAGGTCGAACTCAGTGTCGAACGGGTCCGCGATATTGACCCAACCGACCGACTCTTCGCGGTCGAGATCGACGTTCACGTCCGTGAAGCGATGCTTCATCAGCGACGCCAAATAGGCCTCGCGGAAGTCCTTCGGGACGTCCCCGTCGACGTAGTAGCAGGTCATCGTGAGGCTGCCGCCAAGCGCGCCCATGGTGTGTTCCTTTGGTGAGACACGGACGCCCGGTGGCCATCCCCAGCGGGCCGCGAGGCGCCGCCGAGGCCATCACGCCCGCCGTCATTCTTGGATGATGAACTCCACGCGCCGATTCGCCTCGCGCGCTTCCTTCGTCTTGGCCAGAACCGACGGCCGCTCGTAGCCGTAGCCCACCGCCGACAGGCGCTCCGCGTCGATGCCATGCGCGATGAGCCACGCCATGACCGACTTCGCACGGTCATCGGAGAGCTTCTTGTTGCGCGTGGCGTTGCCGACGTCGTCGGTGTGACCTTCGATCGACACCTTCTTGACGTGCGGGTTGGCCTTCAGGATCCCCTGCACCGCGTTCAGGACCGGGTCGCTCTGCGGCTTGATCGTCGCCTTGTTCGTATCGAAGTAGATCTTGTCCTTGATGACGATCTTGCCCTGCTCGATCGCCGCGAGCGTCTCGTCGGGGCAGCCGTCCTCGTCGTCCTTGCCGTTGTAGACCTCGGCCTCATTCGGGCACTTGTCGACGCCGTCGAGGATCTTGTCCTCGTCGTTGTCTGCCTCGGGGCAACCGTCGTCGTCCTTGAACGCGTCGACGTCCTCGGCCTCGTTCGGGCACTGGTCGTCGGGGTCGTTCTTGCCGTCGCCGTCGTTGTCGAGATCGGGGCAGCCGTCCTCGTCCTGGAACGTGTCGATGTCCTCGGGATCGAGCGGGCATTTGTCGCTCGGGTCGAGCACCTTGTCGTTGTCGTTGTCGGGATCGGGGCAGCCGTCCTGGTCCTGGAAGTTGTCTTTGTCTTCGGGATCTTCGGGGCACTTGTCGGTCTCGTCGAGGATGCCATCTTTGTCCTTGTCGAGGACGACCTCGGGCGCGAACTCGACCCCCGCGAAGACGCGGAACTTGGTGTTGCCGTAGCCCTTGGTGAAGCCTGAGCCGCCGCCGAGCGTGAACGCGAGCCCGAAGTCCGGGAGCTTGAGGCGCCCGGCCAGGACGCCCTCGAGGTGGGTCGCGTTGGCCGTCGAGAAGTCAGCTGACGCGCCGTAGATCTCGCCGATCACATCGAGCTGGCCGGGGACCACGCCGTAGCGCCCGCCCAAATGCCAGAAGAGCTCGTGGCTCGCGGTCGCGTATCCATAGAGGTCGGATTCCGCGGTGCGGATACGGAAGCCGAGGTTCGCGGCCAGCGTCAGCTCACCGAGCTTGAAGTCGGCGATGACAACCGGCGCAATGGTGAACGGATCCGACACGAACGAATCGCCGTCGCCGCTGGGGACCGTCAGGTCGAGCGAGGCCGCGAGGCCGAGCCCGTTCGCGTGCTTCTCGCGCATGAGGATCCCGACCTTGGGCGAGAGGCGGATATCGCCGAACGCGAAGCTGGCGGGGTTCGGGGACAGCGGGATGAACCCGCCCGTCTGCCCGGCGTTGAGCACGTGCAGCGGGATGGTGAGGCCGAGGGAGAGGCGATTGAAGAGCGCGAGCGAGCCGCCCAGATCCAGCGTCAGCTGGTCCTGGATGACCTCGTCGCGAAACGTGCCCTCGTCGGTCGCGTCGATGAAGACGAGCGCGTTCTTGCCGAAGTTCGCGTACAGCGAGGCCGACCATTGGAGCGGCGGCCCGATGTCGGTGCCCATCGTCGTCAGGAGGTCGCCCACGTGCGCGGACGGGTGGAAGACCTGGACGTTGACGCGCGGATTCTCGGCCCGAGCGGCCCCGTTTCCGTGCAGAGCGAGCGCGCCGACGGCAACGCACGCGATGGCAAGCATGGTCCTCATAAGCGAATCGTCCTCCCGACGCGTCAGGTGGGCGCGCTCTGCGCCGGCCCGGATGTCAATGGCCGGCGGACGCTAGCATCGCTCAGCCCGGTGCGCAAACCCTTCATTCGACGGGGTTTCGTTCGTGCGGCGGGTCCATGCGGGGCACGAAGAAACCGCGCGACCAGGCGCGATGGAGGCGGTCGGGATGGCGGCGCTCGAGGCCGCGGATCAGGCGCTCGATCTCGCCAGGCGGCTGGTCGAGCAGACCCGAGTTGCTGACGGGCAGGACGAGCTTGGCCAGAACACCCGTCCGGTGTTGGGGGGGCAGATAGGCATCGACCGCGGCAATCACGAGGCGGTCCAGGACCTCGGGCGGGAGGTGCGGCATGAGCGAGGTGGCCGCCGCCATCGGCGCGAAGAAGGACGCGACCGCGGGCGAAAAACGCGCCTCGAAGAACGGCGCGAACGCGAGCGCGTGGGCGCCTAGCAGAGCGAGAACTGGGGCCGTGCCGGGGCCGACGCCGACGGCGCGCGCGCGTGGTGCCAGCGCAGGATGGGCCCGGAGCGAGGTGGCGACGATGAGGCCGATGGTGGGATCGGGAGCCGCGCCGGGTGCACAGCCGAGGGCCCCGATCGCCGCCAGGAGAGCGGTCGCGCGCCCGTCCGGGAAGTCGGCGACCTCGGCGGCGTGGCGACACTCGAACCACTCACGGTCGCCGTCGGGCACGTTCCTGGCGAGGAGCGCCTCGTCGAGGGTGGCCCACGGGACGTCGGGCACGGCGGGCCCGACCTTCGGGTCGCGCAGGCGCAGGTCGAGCTTGCGATAGGACGGCAGCACGTCGGGTGCGTGGCCGGCCATGCCGAGGAGATGCAGGCGAAAGGCGGTCTCGAAGTCGTCGCGCGGGGTCAACATGCGGACGGACCATCGCGCGTACGCAGCGGAATTCCAAGGTCGCTCTTATAGAGGATGCGTGAGCAGAGGAGAGCGCCGGGGCGCGCTCACGGCAGTGGCACCTCGGCCTGGTGGGCGCGCCACCAATGCGTCCAGTGCTTGCGATGGCGCGCCGGGGGGCGCAGGCGCGGGTCCTCGTCGTGGCCGGTCAGGAGGACGAGCGCACGGTTGGCGCAGTGGCGAACGACCGCCTGACCGCTCGCGAGAAGGGGGATGAGGCGCTCGACGGCGGCCTTCGAACGGATGGCGGCGGGTGGACCGATCTTCTGGCGCCGCGCGATGAGCCCGGCCGCGATCTCGGCGAGGCGATCGGCGCCGCGACCGGGGCGCTCGAGGTAGGCGCGCCAGGCTTTCGCGCCGCTCAGGGCTTGGCATGTGACGAAGCCGAGCGCTTCTTCGGCGGCCTTGCGGACGGGCGGTTCCTTAGCGGCGAGCGCGCCGAGAAGCGCGGGGATGGCGTCGAAACCGCCGCGATCGCGGAGCAGGGCGAGCGCGCTGATGCGCAGCTTGGGGCCGGCGCGCGAGGCTGCATCGGGATGGAGGACCGCGGTTGGATCGGCGGCGACCCGAAGCGCGAGCGGCACGAGCTGGTCGCCGTCGAGCACGGGGATGGCCGCGAAAAGCTCGGCGGCCCACGCGGGGTCGCGGGTGCGCAAGAGGACTGCGAGGAGAGGTTCGGCGGCGCGCGCATCGCCGATCGTCTCGAGCGCGCGGAGCGCCGTGCGGCGGACCTTGGCGTCGGGGTGCTCGAGCTGAACGATGAGGAGCGGCAGCGCCTCGGGGGCATGCATGGCGCTGAGGCGCTCGATCGCCTGCACGGAGAGCGCCGGCTTCTGGAGCGCGAGCACGCGCCCGAGGCGCGCGATCTGGGCGCGCACGACGTCGTCGCCGAGGTCGACCCAGGCCCGCGTGGGGCCGCGATTGACGCAGCCCCAGGCGCGATCCTCGGGCGTACAGAAGAGGCGCACGTGGTAGTGATCGGCATGCGGGTTCGAGTCGCTCGGCTGGTGGAGGATCTCACTCATGCGCGCCTGCATGGCGGCCGGGACGCCCTCCTTGCGCGCCTGGGTGAGGAGGATTGCCTCGAGCCACTCGGCCACGAAGATGTACTGGACCCGCGCCGCATCGTTCTCGAGGAACCCCAAGACGAAGGCCAGGTTGCGCTCGGCATCGAAGGTGACGCCGCGGCCGGCGCCGCCCTTGGTCTTGCCGGACGTGTCGAACGCCTGGAAGGCCAGGTTTTGGAGGCGCTCGCCCTTCGGCGAGAGCGCGAACATGCCGAGATCGGCGTCGCGTCCGGCCTGGTGTGACACGCTCCAGGGGATCTTCTTGCCGTCCTTGAAGCCGAGGTTGCCGACGCCGACGACTGCGCCCGGGAAGCGTTCGCGCACGCGCTTGGCGGCCGCCTGGATGGCGCCGATCAGCTCGCTGGTGCCGTAGTTCGTGGCGCGCCCGACGGCATGGCCGAAGATGGCGTAGCCAGGGCCCTTGGGTGGGAGCTCGGCCGCGCGGAGGAGCGAGCCATTGCTGGTGAAGCCGACGCTGATGGTGCCGGGGGGCGGCGTCAGGATGGCGCGCGCTTCCTTGGGCGACAGGGGCTCGTCGGCGGGACCGGCGGTGCTCGCGGGCGCGTTGGACGCCAGCATGGCGAGTGCGGACACGAGCACCGAAACGGCATGGACTGGACGCGGCGCGATCATCAAGGAAGGAGACCTCCAGGCGCCGTCGGGAGCGCGGCGTGGCGGCAACGGCGCACGCCTTGCTTCGCTTCCGCGGGCGGCGTCGCGCGCCGATCGTGCACGAGCGGACTTGCGGAGTGCACCGAGATCCGAACCGAACATCGGCGAAGCGCGCGGCGCCGGCCCCGTTCCCGTTCTCGACCGTCGTTTGCGCGATCGTCGGAACGGCACGCTCGGCGGCCTCGGCGCGTCGACGGACGACAGCGTGGAAGTGCCCTATGTGTCAACGGTTTTCGCCATGTTAAATCTTGTTTTTTTTCTGATTGACACCCACCGAGCACATTTGGATAACACCGCTGTACCAGCGATAACGCGGGGTCATCCCGCCACCGTCATCCCTCAACGTCGTGGTCCGTCACCACTGCGACCGTCGTCTTTCCATCGTCACAGGAGAGCAGTTCCTTGCAAGCCAAGCTCCCCCTCGCCAAGAAGAAGGTCGCGGAAGCGTTTTTCTGCAAGTTTCTCAACCGCGATGTTCGAGTGTCCGAGTGCATCGACGACTACGTCAACGCGAACTCGCTCAACATCCGTCATTCGCCTTGTTTCAAGTGCTCGCACGGCCTCAAGACCCGTATCGAGTTCGCAAACACCTAAGCCACCGACTCCCCGAAACCGCGACGCCCTGGTAGGACTCCCACCAGGGCGTTGCTGTTTGTGGCGACGCGAGCACGAGCGGTCTGACGTCGGGATGGCGAAATTGGCAGACGCAGGGGACTTAAAATCCCCCGCCCGATGGGGCGTGCGGGTTCGAGCCCCGCTCCCGACAGCCGCTTGGAATATGGACGCGCTAGCAGTTAAGGCGTCCAGACCCAAGTCAGCCAGTGCGCACCTTGCTGCACTTCTGCTGCACTCGGTTCCGAGCGAGCGGCAAGCATGGTTGGCGGTCCAGCGGTGCGGGCTCATGGCGCCAGTTTCATCGACGAAAACCCGTCACAGCCTTCACACTTGGCCGGAAGATGGCTTGCCATGCGGGAGTGAGGCGTGAAGGTCGGCCATTCACATACCCTTCACAGCATTCACACCTCAGCCCACCGAGCGTCGTACCAAGGGGCGAGGCCGCGAGGTCTAGGACAGCGCGCGCCAACCGCGTGGGCGCTGACCTACCCAGTGCGACGTCGGTTCCAGACCTTCAGCGCGTCGGGGTTCACGCCGAGCCGCTCGCCGCGCTCGCCGTCGTCGGGCTTGACGCGCAGCACGTAGCCAGCAGCCTCGAGCGTGTCGAGGACAGCACCCATCGCCTTCGCGGTCTTGAACGCTTTGGCGCCCTTCGCGGCGAAGACGACGTCACGCGTCTTGACAATCGGATGCGCTTGGCCCGGCGCCGCCTCGGCAACAAGCTCCGCGATCTTCGCGAAGAGCCGCAGCGCCAGCGCCGCGCCCGAGTCCGCGTCCATCATCCCGTGCGCGACCTTCCCATGCGCGAGGAAGTAGCGCGTGATCGCGAGCGCGTGGTTCATCGTCCGTACGTCGATGCTATCATCGAAGCCCGCGCCGTTGGCCAGATGCAGGATCCCGGCGATGCGCGCGAGCGCGCTCCGGATCTTCGACGCGAAGGACTCGACATCCACGAGATCGCCGGCTGGACGGAGCTCGCGTTCGATCTCCGCGTAGAACGCCTCGAAGATGGTCCACGCGTCTTCCGAGACGGGAATCAGGGGGGGCGCCGACTGCCCGTCGACGTGAGCAGGAAACGGGATTGATGCCAGGCGCTCGAGCCCGCCGCGATACGCGGCGAGCGTCTTGGCGTCCATCGCGCCGCGCGTCGGCGTTCGCTTGCCAACCAGAGAGCGCGGCACGTTATAGAGGAAGCGCCCGAGCAACCCGCGTCCCTCACGCTTGCCCGTAGGGTCTCGAAGCGCGCCGAGCACCGCCGGTTGCGCCATGGCGACGATTCCGGCCACGGGGTCGACCTTGACGATGTGCAGCCCGCTCTTGCGGTCCACGCGCAGCGTGTCGCCCTTCCAGGGCTTCAGGAGCGCCTCCATCTTCTCGGCGCTCTTCTGATAGCGCCCGAGCCCCTCGAAAACCTCGGCGCCCTCAGCGCTATGGATCGCAACCGCGTGGTTCTGCGACAGCAAGAGGTCGATCGTCTCGGGCGTGAGGTCGCCACAGAATCGGAGGCCACCTTGCGGGCGCGAGGCCTCCAACCGATGGAGTTCCTTCGCGGCTGCTTCGAGGTCCTCTTGCGCGAGCTCGCGATCAACGATCGCCTCCGTTGGAAGCGTCTTCTTTCCCGCATTCGCGCGCTTAGAAGTCGCCGACTTGAGCGCCTGCTCGGCCGCATCCCGACTCGCCTGCCACACCGCGATCTCGGCCCCGGCGTCTCGCTCAACGCGTGCGACGTAGGCTTCGATCGGTCCCATGGCCGCCTTGAAGATGCCCGACTTGTTTGCGCCGGAACGATCGATCAAGAGCAGGTAGAGGTTTAGCGGCTCGCCCCAGATGCTGACCTTTGCCTTGCCCATCACGGCGGTCGAGAGAGCGGCGAGTCCGAGAGTGAGTGCATGATCAAGCGGAACCTGTTCTGCATCGGCAGCCGCGAGCGCCCACTCGGACACCCAACGGGGCAGCGCGTCGAGCGGGAACTCGGGCAGGTCGGCGCGCTCGTCCATCTCGACGAAGTCAGCGAAGGGCGGCGACAGCGCCTTCGCCTCATGTACGGGCACGTGCGGCACGGGCACGAGCTCGCCGCCGTCGTCGCGGCTTATGAGCGCCGGGTGAGGAGCCGAGTCGGTGTCAGGCGGCGCCGGAATCGCAAGCGCCAGAGCCTTGCTCAGGACCGTCTTGGTGCCGTAGGATCCCAGGTGTTCCGAGACCTCGGCCAGGTCCTTCATGGGCTTCGTGGATGGCATCGGACAAACTCCCGGCCGGCAGCCACCGGCCTCGCGTTTCACCGATCGCATGCGCGAGTCTTCGCGAGTGCGCATCGGCCTTTTGTCTCTTCTCGGGATCCGGGTCCGCGTCGAACGACACGATCGGATTGAGGCCCTCGAGCGCGGCGCGTAGCAGCGGCCGCCCTCGTTCAGTGTCCATGCGTCCGGTCCCGCCTGTGGCGACCGCGGGGAACCCGGCAGCGAGTGCGGCGAGCGCGTCCATCTCGCCCTCAACGACGAAGACCGATCGGTCCTGGGTGAGAGCTGCGAGCGCGCGCGCGTGGTAAATGCCGAAGGGTGCCTCGACACGCGGGACGCCAAGCCGATCGCCGCGCCTCTCGGGGTCGAAGACCGGCAAGCCCAGTGCCTTGGGCGCGTCCTCGCGAAGCCAAAGCGGGCGCTTCCTGCCGTCGTCGCCCACGGCCTCGACAGCTCGCCCCGTTAGGTACACGGCGCGCCCGCGCGCATCGGCCCACACGTAGATGATGCGGCCAGCGAGCGCCTCGATAAGCCGGCCGTCCCAGCGCCGCAGAATCCCAGCGTCAACGCCAGCCTGAACCAGCTCGGCGCCGCCGTGGATGTGGAGCAGCGCCTCGAGGCCGGAGACCTGGGCAGGGCAGACGCCGACGAGCTCGCGCACCACCTCGGGGACATCGGCATCCGGCCCGAGACCGAGCCGCCGGCGCACGTATGCAGCCGCGACCGCAGCGCGCTCGAGCACGACACCCACGGCACCGCGCGGGAAGTCGACGGGATAGAGCCGTGGCACCTTGTGCGGCGCCACCATGTCGGCCAGGTACTCGAGGTGCTCGCGCGCGGTCGGCCGGTCGTTTCCCGTCGGGCCATCCCGATCCGGGTCGCCATGGTCCCGCAGGTGCCACGGCGCCAACGTCATGTAGTGCCATGCGGCGAGGTTCAGCGCGCGCAGTCGAGCCGCGAGCACATCCTCGACAAGGGCCTCGGCGCTGCACTTGAGCGCTGGTCGCACGCTCTCTCTTCGTCGCTCATCCGCGGCCCGCAGCGCCGCCACGCGCTCCGACAACTTCCAGGCGGGGATGGGGTCGCGATAGTCGGCCGGATTGATGCCCGCGAGCTCGCACGCGCGCCGCAGCGCCCCGCCGCTATCGAAACCCTCGACGATGCCGATCAGGTCGAACACGTCGCCCTTGGCATCGCAGCGGACGCACTTCCAGCGATCGCCGAAGACCCTCGCAGCGGGCTTGCCATCGGACGTTCGCTTGCCGCAGACCGCACAATCGAGATCGACGTGTCCGCCATGCGCCCGCGGATTCAGTCCCAGGTGCTCGGCGGCGACCGCGACGGGCAGCGCCGCGCGGACGGCTGCATGGATCTGCGAAGCCATCAGCGACGACCGCCCTTGCGAATGGGCACCAGGCCGTTGTCGTTCGCCGCCCGTCGGGAGCGAGCTTGGACCCGCCGCCAGCGTTCGCCGTGCCAGCGCTCGCACTGCCCCGAGAGCTCGCGATCGCCGATCCGATACGCCTCGAGCGCGAGGCCTCCGAGCTCCACAAGCTCGGCGAGGTCCCGCGCAACGGCCGGCGGAATCAGACGGACGATCGCGGACTCGCTCATCTCAGACCACCGCCGCCGCATCCGCCGAAGCCCTGGCCTCGGCGTCGGCGGCCT
>SXIE01000131.1 GCA_005772945.1 Pseudomonadota bacterium | reverse complement strand
TTTTCCGAGGCCGCGCGCATGACGTGCCGACCGACCGAGGTCGAGCCCGTGAAGAGCAGGTGGTCGAACGGCAGCCGCGAGAACGCCGCGCCGACATCCGCGCCGCCCGTCACGACCCCGACGACATCGTGCGGGAAGACCTCCGCCAGCAGACCCCGCAGCGCCTCGGACGTCCGCGGCGTCAGCTCCGACGGCTTGACCAGCACGCGGTTGCCCGCCGCAATCGCCGTCATGAGCGGGATGATCGCGAGCTGGATCGGGTAGTTCCACGGCGCGATGATCCCGACGACCCCCAGCGGCTGACGCACGACGCGACCCGCCGCCGGCATGAAGATGAGCCCGATATGGCGTCGCTCGGGGCGCATCCAGCCGCGCAGGTGCCTGCGCAGATACTTGATCGTGGCGAGCGACGGGAAGATCTCCGCGACCGCCGTCTCGTGTCGCGAGCGGTTGCCGAAGTCCTCGCTGACAGCCGTCGCGAGCCGCTCCTCCCAGCGCTTCAGGCCCTCGCCGAGGCGGTCGAGGAACGTCATGCGGTCGCTGTAGCCAAGGCCACCCTGCTCGGAAAAGGCCTGGCGCAAGACTTCAAACGGCGCCTTCACGGCGCGCTCGGCGGGCATCTCGAGCGGAGTCACGGCGGACATCGGAACCTCCCCAGGGGCAGCGTGGCGGGGAGTTTACCCACCGCGCGCCGCGGGTCCACCCCCGGGTCAGCCTTTCACGCCCCGAGCTTGCGTCAAAGCGCCCACACCGGCTAGGACCAACCCTCACCGCGCGTCTCGGAGACCTTGCATGTGGGCATTCATCCGACTCCTCCGGGCCTCGAGGAGATTCGGCGTCATCCTCGCGAGCTACCTCTGGCAGATGTTTCTGCGCAAGCTCATGCCGCGCGCACGCTGGGTCGAGCGCCGCTGGGACCGCATCCACGAACGCAACGCGCGCCGCCTCTACAAAGGATGCGTCACGCTGCGCGGCGTCTACATCAAGCTCGGTCAGGTCCTCTCGATCATGGGGACGTTCCTCCCGCGCGCCTATGTCCGCGAGCTCGAGAAGCTGCAGGACTCCGTCCCGCCACATTCCTATGACACCATGGCGCGCGCCATCGAGCGCTCCCTCGGCAAGCCCCCGGAGCAGCTCTTCAAGCGCTTCAACAAGACCCCCGTCGCCGCAGCCTCGCTCGGCCAAGTGCACGAGGCCGAGACGCTCGACGGCCGCCGCGTGGCCGTGAAGGTCCTCTATCCGAACGTCGCGACAATCATCAAAGTCGACGTGCGCGTCCTGCGTTGGGCCATGAAGGTCTACAAGTGGTTCATCCCGCTGAACCAGATCGAGCGCGTGCTCGACCAGCTCAAGGACATGCTCGAGCGCGAGACCGACTTCGAGAACGAGGCCGCCTGCATCGGCCGCATGGCCAAGAACTTCGCCGACGACCCGGACGTCCTTTTCCCCGAGGTGCTCCCCGAGCTCTCGACCCGCCACATCCTGACGATGAGCTTCATGGACGGGGTCAAGATCTCGAACCAGGCGGCGCTCGCGGAGCTCGGGCTCGCGCCGGAAGCGGTCGCAACGAAGCTCGTTCAGACCTTCTATCGCTCGCTCTTCCTCGATCGGTTCTTCCACGCCGATCCCCACCCCGGGAACTTCTTCGTCCAGCGCGGCGAGCGCGGTCAGGTGCGCCTAGTGGTGCTCGATCTCGGCAGCGCCTCCGAGGTCCGCGAGAACCTCGTCAATGGGATGCTCAAGGTCCTCTCGGGCTTCATGAGCCGCAACGACGTGCTGCTCATGGAGGGCATCGAGCTGATGGGCTTTGTGGCCGAGGGCGGCGACCGCGCGCTGCTCGAGCGCACCGTGCGCCACTACTTCGAGAAGCTCCTCAACCTCGACATCCAGGACTTCTCGCGCATCGATCCGAAGGAAGCCGAGAAGCTCCTCGACCCCGAATTGAAGCGCAACGATCTCCGTGCGCTCATGAAGTCGATCGAGTACCCGCTCGGCTGGTTCTACGTCGAGCGCGCGGCCGTCATCCTGTTCGGCCTTTCGTCGCAGCTCGCGCCGAAGCTCAACACCGTCATGGTCGGCTTCCCGTACGTCATGAAACTCCTGGCGCAGAACCCGATGCCGTTCACGTCGATCGCGCGTCCCTTGGAGCCAGCGCCCGCTGGGCCGGCCGCGAGCGCCGAGCCCGCGACCGACCTGCAGACCAGCGTGGCCATCTAGGCGGTCCCCAGAGGGGTTGGCCTCAGAAGCGGAAGCCCACGCTCGCCTCGATCGGTCCAGCCAGGATGCCCTTCACGCCCGCGCCGACGCGGACGACGACCGGCGAGTCCTTGGGCTGGTAGCGGTAGCCGAGAAAGAGATCCGGCAAGACGATCGGCTCGGGACACCTCAAAGGCGTGCTCGCCGAGCGTGCGAAAGACGAGATCGACGCTTGGCCCGTGAGCCGCCGTGAAGTCGGCACCTTCGTTGCAGCCGTTCGTATCGAAGATTTCGAGACAGAACACCGGGAGCGCCATCGCCGAGTACCCCGCGCGCACGCCGAAAAAGCGATAGATCGTGCGCTCGTACATGACCGTCGCGCCCTGTCCCCAACCGACCTCGACCCCGAGCTGGAGCAAGTTGTCTCCCTGGGCGGGGGCCGGGTCCGAGTTGGACGCGCCCGCGTCGGGATGGGGCTCGGCCTGCGCCACGCCACTCGAACCGAGCACCAGAGCGGCCAACGTCACCATCAACGTGCGATGCAACATGGAATCAAACCTCCGCGCTGAATGGGTCAGCGATGTTCGATTCCCAAAGCAGCGGTTGTGCCATGGCAAGCCTACCGGATGGCGGGCGCACGCGCGACCCACCCACGGCGCACGCGCTTCCGAGGCGGATGAGCGGGGCACCAGGCCTGGCGTAAAGCTCCGTGCACGGGCGCGAACGTTCATGCACGGAGGCGCCTCACCTCCGGCGCACGCGGATCAGTTGATCGGCACGAGCGTGCCGATGAGCTTGAGCGGGCCGTTGATGAAGCCACCGGCAAGCCCCTGATACTCGTCCGGCAGGAGCGCGATCACGAAGTCCTTCTCGAGGACGAGCTTGATCTTCAGCTTCCCGGAGCCCGGGTCGTACTGGAACTCGACCTGGTCGGGCGGCGCGACGGTGTCGGGCCAGCCGTCGGCGCATTGGGTCAGGTCGCCAGCGAGGAAGTGCCCCTGCACCTCGAAGCAGCCGCCGCCCACGACGGTGTTGTGCGCCTCGCCGCTGAGCGGGCCGATGAACGTGTTGGCGGTGAGCGAGATGTCGAGCGCGAGCTGGAAGGCCCAGAGATCGCCCTCGAGCGCGACCACGCCGTTCGTGTTCCCCAGGTTCTTCACGTCGACCGTGATGCCGCTGAACGTCTGGTATTGATAGATGTCGACGGCGGTGAAGCCGAAGCGGTCCGAGGGTAGGTCCACGCCCTGCGGGAGACCGGTGAGGCCGGGCGCCTGGACGGTCGCGGCCTTCATCGTCACGGTGACGGGCGTCGGGCCCGCGCCGAGCACGGGGCAGCTGTCGGTGCAGGCGGGCTCGCCCGTGTCGGTGTCGGCCACGGCGGTGTCGGCCACGCCGGTGTCGGTGACGGTGGAATCGGGCGGGGCGGTGTCCTCGCCGGGGTGGGTGTCGCCGGTGTCGTGGGCCGTGTCCTCGCCCGGGTGGGTGTCGGCGGTGGCGAGCGTCGTGTCGGCGGGCGGGGTCGTGTCGACGCCCGCGGTGTCGTCGGGCGGGGTCGTGTCGACGACGGTCTCGGGCGTCGTCGCGGTCTCGGCGGACGTGCCCGGGTCGGTGTCGGACGCGAACGTGGCGGAGCTGTCGGCCGGGCCCGTCGTGCCATCCGGGCCGGCGAGGGTCACGCCGTCGGCGGCGTCCGACTGGGCGAGGCCGCCGGTCGCCTCGTCGTTGCATGCGGGGACGCCGGCGAGGCCGAGGAGACAGAGCGCGGCGAGGGTTCGCGAGGTGGTACGCATCGAGGTCTCCGAGAAAGGGCGACGCAACGTACACGAATCCCGGAGGTCGACGCACGGACAAAGTCGCTCGCCGCGGCGCGCGAAGGGAGCGCTTGGGTCGACGGTACGGTCGACCGTGCGGTTGCCGCGGGCGAGCGCATGATCCACACTTCCGGGCCATGGCATCAGGCGAACCACCCGGCCGGCCCGTCCCCGAGCCATGTCCGGCACGCGCGCTCGGGCTGTCGCTGCGCGAGTCGTGCGCGACCTGCGATGGTCGGCCACGCATGGGGCAGACGACGGTCGCGCGCGCCGAGGTCATCCAGCGCGAGGGCGACCCGGCGACCGCGCTCCACTTGGTCGTGAGCGGCCTCTTTCGCGAGATGCGGCTCACCGAGGACGGCCGTGCGATCGACATGCGGCTGGTGCGCCCGGGGGATGTCGTGGGCGTCGAGGCGCTCGATGGAGGGCAGTATCAGTGCACGCTGCAGGCGCTCACGCGCGGGCGGGTGTGTCGCATGCCGGTCGACCAGGTGGTCGAGCGCTGCCGCGTCGATCCGAGCCAGCTGAGCGCGCTCAATCGCGTCCTCGCGCGCGCCATCCGCGAGATGCGCGACCAGGTCGTCCGGCTGGGGACGCGCTCCGCGAGCGAGCGCGTGCGGTCGCTGGTGCTCGAGCTCGCGGGTGATGCGCCGGCCGGCGCGTGGATCGATCTCCCGTTCGGACGTGAGGAGATGGGGGCCCTGCTCGGACTCGATCGGGCGACGGTGTCGCGCGCGCTCCATCGGCTCGTGCGCGAGGGCGCGCTGATGCTCGATGGGCGGCGCGTCCGGCTCCCGGGCTGAGTGGGCCGCGATGCGCCTCTCGCCGTACGCCGGGGCCGAGGATCTCGCTGGGATGAAGGGCCTCTTGCGGGCGCTCTGGCGTGACGAGGGGCCGCACGTGGCGTGCCTGCCGGGCGACCTCGACTGGCGTCTCAACCGCTACCCATGCGACCCGGAGGACCATGTCGTCGTGTGCCACGACGCCACTGGATTGGTCGGCTTCGCGTGGCGCTTCGGGGTCCGGAGCGAGGTCGATCTGATCGTGGGCGCGGGTGCCACGGATGCCACGAACCTGCTCATCGACTGGAGCGAGAGGGTCGAGGAGGGAGCGCCGCCGGCCGTGATCTATGCGCTCGAGACGCAGCTGAGTCTTCGGCGGGCGCTCGCGGCACGGGGGTATCGCCCGACGCCCAGCGCGTACCTCCACTTCCTGCAGACCGCGGCGGATCCGTCGCCGCCGCCACGCTGGCCGGCGGGCTATCGGGGCGCGTCGATGGCCTCGCTCGGCGTGCCGGTGGCGGACCGAGCGGGCCTTCACCGGGCGGCGTTCGCCTCGGCACGGGTGAGCGATGTGAACTACGCGCGCGTGATGTCCGCGCCGGACTACCGTGCGGACCTCGATCTGGTTGCGGTCGCCGCCGACGGTCGACTTGCGGCCTTCGTGCTCGTGTGGCTCGAGGTCGCGCTCGGGGTCGCGGTGTGCGAGCCGGTCGGGACCCATCCGGCGCACCGCGGACGCGGGCTTGCCAAGGCGCTCTTGGCCGAGGCGCGGGCACGGGCCTTCGCGCTCGGGGCCGATACGCTCGCGGTGGCGGCCTTCGGTGGCGACCCGGTCACGCCCGAGCTCTATCGGGCGGCCGGGTTTCGACGGGTCGACCGCAGCGTGGCCTATCGGCGGAGCGAGGCCGGCTGCGCAGACGGCTCCGACCCGCTCTGAATCAGGCCTGAATCAGGCCTCGGTGGTTACCGGCTTTCGCACGATCAGGGCCTTGAACTCGTGCGGCACGAGCCCCATCAGACGGTCCTCGATGCGATCGAATTGGATGTCCCCGAGGCGCGCCAGGTCGACCTTGTCGGCGAGGAGTGCCTCGAACATCTGGCGCGTGTAGCCGATCTTCTCGAGCTCCACGCCGCGGTCGGCGAGCAGGGCCTTGAGCGCGCGGAAGTAGCTGCGTGTCGTCGCGAGCCCCTCGAGGTCGCGGCGCAGCTCGATGAGATCCATGACGAACGCGAAGTCCGTCTCGAACCCGACCGCGCGCGCGACAAGCGTCAGGTGGCCGAAGTGGATCGACAGCTCCGGATGGTCGAGCTGCGTCGAGAGGCGCGGCCACTTCCCCATCTCGCCGAACTCAGTGATGACCGCGGTCGCGCCCGGCTTCATGACGGGGTGCAGGCGCTCGACGAACTGCCAGGCGCCGAGGTTGAGGTAGAATGGATCGGGCGCGTCCCCGATCGGCATCGTGTACTTCTTGATGAGCTCGCCCGCGAGGCCGCTCGTCGCAAGGCCCGCGTCGAATTTCGCGTCGTCGTGGTCTTCCTCGCCGAGCCCGAAGGTCTTGTGGGCCAGCTTGACCGCCATGAGATCGCCGATCATCTCGTTGGCGAGGACGAGGTCGTAGCCGACGTCGGGAAATGCCGTCGTCAGCGCGTCGCCCATGTGAATCGTGACGGGCAGGCCCGCCGTGCGCTCGCGCTGCGCGGCCGCGAGCGTCGGGGACAGCTCGAGGATGTGATAGGTCACCGTGCGGCCGGCCGCGATGAGCGACTCGCACACGGCCTTGGCCATGAAGCCGAGCCCGCCGCCGACCTCGAGGATCTTCACCTCGCCCTCGGGGATGCGGTCCTTCTCGAAGAGCGCGCGCGCCAGCGACTCGCCGTACGTGCGCCCGCCGAGCGCGGGGTGCGGGAGTCGGAGAAGATGCGACAGCGTCGTCTCCTCGTGATCGAACTGATCGTCCGCGTTCTCGACCTCGCCGCGGTAGTACCCCTCAGGCGAGAAGAAGCTCTCGATCGCCGGCGGCACCGTGCTCTCGCCGGGCTCGTAGCGCGCGTAGGGCATCGTCGAATTGAGGTACTGCGGGCGCATCGCCGGGCGCTTCTTGTAGAAGCGCAGCGCGAGCGCCGACAGCTTGACCGCCTGCACGCCGTGATGCGCGAGCCGCTTGATCGTCCCGAGGACCACGTCCTCGCTGAGACCCTCGTCGAAGGCGATCGCCTTCAGCGTGCGCTCGCCATCGATGGCCCAGTAGACCTTGGCCTCGTCGGCGCTGAGGCGGTGCTGCGCGATCGGGTTGTCGCCCCAGGCCGTGTAGAAGAGGAGGCCGCCGTCGAGTTGGGTTTCCCAGACGTTCCAGCGTCCGCGCACCGGGATCATCTCGAGGATGTCCTGCAGCTGCTCGTGGTCGGGGCGGATGAGACATCCGAACTGGAGGAAGATCCCGACGAACGACTCGGGCGTCTGCTCTTCGAACGCCGTCGCGTAGGCCTTGCAGACCTCGTCGGGGCGCGCGCCGCCGCGGAACTGGTTGAGGAAGTCCACGATATCAGGGCTCATTTTTAGAATGTAGCCGTAGAGGTCGTGGTAGACGTAGACCTCGCCCATGTGCGCGAAGGTGGTCGTGTAGGGGGAACGTACGAGGATTTTCGAGTCCCCGTGGCCATGATCGATCAGTCCTGAGGCAGACACGTCTTCTCCGCGGTGCAAGTGTAACCGTCCGACACCCGGCAGTCGCTCGCCGAGTTGCACGACTTCGCGCATATCGACCCTTCCGAGGTCGACGCGCATTTGGTTCCGGCCGGGCAGGCGGTGCAGCCGAACTGCGCGCAGTAGCCGCTTCCGTCCTGGAAGGCGCAGCCGAAGTTGTCCGCGCAAGCGCCGTGCTCCCAGCAGAAGTCGCCGGTCACGCCGTCGCCCACGACGCCGCAGAACGTCCCGCCCTGCAAGGTCTTGCACGCGTAGTCGCTGCGGCAGTCAGTGTCGCTCGCGCACGCGTTCACGCAGTAGGTGTCGCGGCACACGTGGCCACCCGGGCAGTCCGCGTCGAAGTCGCAGTAGTCGCTGACGCACTTGCCGTCGCTCGCATTGCAGACCTTGCCGAGCGGACACGAGAGCGCCGTGCACGACGCGGCCCCCGTGGTGACGGTCAACGCGAGGTCGTAACGCGACCCAGTCGCGCCCTTGACGCGCACGTAGAAGCTGCCCGCGTGGGCGGCGGTCGCGTTCAGCGTGCGTGCGGTCGTGGCCTGGTCGGCGGCCGCGAGCTGCGTGGTGCCGTTCGAGTCGAAGAGCGTCAGGCCGATCGCCGCGCCGGTCCCTTGCGGCGTTCCGGTCACGACGATCTGATCGTTGGCCGCGAGCGTGAGCAGGTACCAATCCTCGCCGCAGCAGACGACGCCGCCCGTCACGGGGCTCGCGCCGAGCGCCTTGGCGGTGGCCTTCGTCGCGTTCGCGAACGCGTCGTCGGTGCAGCCTCCGGACTGCTCGAACACCATGTCGTAGCTGCCCTCGGTCGTGGTCGGCGGGTAGCCCGAGACCTCGAGCACGTAGGTCCCGCCATGGGGCGCGCGCGGCAGGTCGAGCTGCTCGAAGAGGTCCGCGGTCGCTGCCGATGCGATCGGCTCGCCGTCGATCGTCGGCGCGTCGAAGAGGTAGAGGTCGAGGTCCACGGGCGAGTCGAGGAGGATCTCGATGTGCTGGCCACACTGGACCTCGAGCTTCCAGTAATCGGTGTCACCCGCGCAGATCTGGACGGTGGTGCTGCCGACCTCGCTCAGGAGCTTGGCGGCCGCGGGCGTGTCGTTGGGCTCGAAGGCGTCGTCCTGGCAGACCGCCACGGCGCCGTACGCCACCGCGAGCGTGTAGTCGAGCGCGAGCAGCTCCCAGCTGTACGCCTTGACTTCGAGCACGAAGGCCGAGGCGCCGCCGGTCGGGGTGTACTGGATCTGCTCGGTCATGGTCGAGCCGTTGCTGGAGGCGACCTCGGCCCCGCTCGCGTCGTAGAGGGTGAGATCCAGATCGGCGTCGAGCGAATCGAAGTTCAGCGTCGCGGTGATGCTCTGCCCCCCCGGGATCGTGACGGCGTAGAAATCGGTGTCGTACACGTCGGCCGTGTCGCAGAGGTTGACGTTGGCCGTGCCTGCGGCGAGCGGCTTCGCGGCCCCGAGGCTCTCGTTGGGCTCGTAGGCGTCGCCCGTGCAGCTCGCCGTCTGGCCGGACACGACGTTGATGGCCAGCGTGGCGACGGTCGTCAGCGCGCCATCCGACGCCGAGAAGACGACCTCGGTCGTGCGTCCGACGTCCCCCGCGGCAGGGGTCCATGTGAAGCGCGCGCCGGTCAGCGTCGCCCCGGTCGGGGCGCCCGAGACGATCTGAAACGTGACGGGGTCGCCGTTGGGATCGGTGGCGGTGAGATCGAGCGCGAATTGCACGTCGGCCTTGGCGGTGGCGGCGGCCAGCGGTCCGAAGACCGGCGGCTTGGCGGTCGTGCCGCCGCCGTCGTCGACGACGAAGCGCACGGCGAGCGTCGCGGATCCGGTTCCATCGCTCACCGTGAACGTGATGCGCACGGGCGTTCCGACCTGGCCCGCGGTCGCGGTCCAGGCGAACGCGCCGGTCGTCGCGTCGAGCGTGGCGCCCGCGGGCAGCTCGCCCTCGTGACCGAACGTCAGCTTGTCGCCGTCGGGATCGGTCGCCGCGAGCTTCAGCTCGAACGGGGTGCCGATCTTGACGACTTGGTCGCCGACCTTCTCGAAGACCGGCGGGTGCGTCTCGCCGCCGGCCGTCACGTCGATCTGCACGGTCTCGCGGTCGAACTCGAGCCCGTCGGAGGCGACGAACGTCAGGAACACCGTGCGGCCGGCGTCCTCGGGGGTCCATTCGAAGCGCGCCGCCTCCTTGTCGAAGCGCGCGCCGGGCGGCATCGCGCCGAACACCGAGTAGGTCAGCGAGTCGCCGTCGGCGTCCTTGGCGCTGAGCGTGATGATGAGGCTCTTGCCGACGCCGACGGTGCGATTGCCGATGCGCTCGAGCTCGGGCGCGTGGTTGCCGCCCGCGGTCTCGGGCGGGTGCGACGTGCTCGTCTCGGACGAGATGAGGATGTCGCCGCTGGTCGCGTCCTGGCCGCTCTTGACCTCTTCGTCGCCACACGCGCCCAGCACGAACAGGCAGGCGGCGAGCGGGGAGACGGCGTTGTGGAAGATGCTCGGCGGATGAAAGCGCATCGGGCCTCCGGGGGGTGGCGTGCTGCATCCTTATAAGGTGCATTGGGTTTGGACGCCAGGCGATGCGGGCTGCCGCCCACGCTGGCCAGCGAAGGCCGCGAAGCGGCTGCCCGAACGCGGTCGGTCATTCAGCCCAGGAGCGCCGCGTGCAGCGCGCGCACCGCGGCCGGGACGTGCGCCTCGGGCATGAGGAAGGTCAGCTCCAGCGGGCCGAGCACGGTCTCGTAGTCGCTGGTGACGTGCTCGCGTACCGCACGAATGGCGGCCGCGATCGCATCGGGCGCGTCGCCGAGGCCGGGGCCGACGACGGTGGCGCTGCCGCGATCGTCGCGCAGGCGGACGCCGGCGCCGAAGCGGCTCGCGAGCGCGGCGCGCAGTACGTCAGGGCGATGGGCGTTCTCGGTCGGCAGGAAGATGCGCAGGGCGTGCGCGCCGCCGCCGCCGAACGCTGCGTGCGGCAGGGCATTCGCGGTGACCAGGACGTCCATGGCGGCGCCGAGATCGGTCCCCGCGGGTAGTTCGAGCTCGAGGAACTTCAGGCGGTGCGCGATGGCGGTGGCGATGCGCGGCTCGCGCGCCGGGTTCGTGCGGACGACCGTGCCGGCGTCGTCGCGCGGCTTGCCGGTCGCCTTCGCGAAAATCGCCACGCCGTGGCGCGAGGCGTGCTCGACGCAGTCCTGCGCAAGGACCTTGCTGCCGGCGCGCGCGAGGGCGACCATCTCGTCGTGGCCGACCTCGGCGAGGCGCGTGGCCTCGGGGACCAGGCGCGGATCGGCCGTGTAGACGCCGTCGACGTCGCTGCAGATCTCGCAGTAATCGGCGCCGAGCGCGGCTGCCAGCGCGACCGCGGTCGTGTCGGTGCCGCCGCGCCCCAGCGTCGTGATCTCGCGCGCGTACGACACGCCCTGGTAGCCGGCGACGACGACGATCTTGCCCTCGTCGAGCTCATCGAGGAGGCGGAAGGGCCGAACCTCGACGATGCGCGCGCGGTTGTGGCGCGTGTTCGTGATGATGCCCGATTGCGAACCCGTGAATGACACAGCGGGGTGGCCGAGCTCGCCGAGCGCGATCGCGAGGAGCGCGGTCGACACGCGCTCGCCGGTCGAGAGCAGCATGTCGAGCTCGCGCGGGTTCGGGTTCGGCGAGAGGGTCTTGGCCTGCGCCAGGAGGCCGTCGGTCGTCTTGCCCATGGCCGAGACGACCGCGACGACGCGATAGCCGGCCTCGGCCGTCTCGGCGATACGGCGCGCGACGGCCTGGATCTTCTCCGGTGTGGCGACGGAACTGCCGCCGTATTTCTGGACGATGATGGGGCGCACGGTCACGGGCGATTCAGTGTTCATGCGTCTCGTCTGCATCCAAGGCGCGCCGCCGTCAACCGTTGTGCCGCGTTCTACGCGTGGTGTACGAAGGCGCCCCGCGCCTCGCAGCAAGGGCTTGCCGCGCGGCCTCGGATATGGTGAAACCTAGCGCTCGTCCGGCTCGCCGCGGGCAGGGAACATGAGGGGGATGGGGTGGCCGTGAATCTCGTCATCGAAGGCCAGAAGCTCACCGATCTCGAGACGCCCCTCGTGGCCGTGCCCGTGTTCTCGGATGGCGGGGCGAGCGGGGCCGACTTCGCGGTGCTCGACGCCGCGGCTGGCGGGCGCCTCAAGGCGATCGCGACCGAGGAGCGCTTCGGCGGCGAGAGCGGCAAGACGCTGCTGGTCCACACGCCCGACCTCGGCGCCAAGCGCGTCTTGCTCGTCGGCGTTGGGCCGGCCGCCGAGTTCCAGCCGCTCGAGCAGCGCAAGTTCGCCGCGACGGCTGCCGAAGAGGCCACGCGGCGCAAGCTCCCCGGCTTCGCGGTCGCGTTGGGCGGGGCCGATGCCCGCGCCATCCGGCACGCGACCGAGGGGGTCCTTCTCGGGCTCTATCGCTATGACACCTATCTGACGGTCGACGTCGAGCCGCGCTCGGTCGAGCGGGCGGCGCTCGTCGTCACGCCGGGCGCCGACCTCGGCGCGCTCGAGCCCGCGATGCACCGCGCGCGCCGCGCCTCCGAGGGCGTGCTGCTGGCGCGCGACCTCATCAACGGACCGCCGACCGAGGTGACGCCGCGGCGCTTGGCCGAGGTGGCCGAGGAGATCGCGCGCGACGAGCGCCTCGAGGTGACGATCCTCGACGAGGCGCAGATCCGCGACCGCGGGATGAACCTCCTCCTCGCGGTCAGCGCCGGCAGCGAGGAGCCGCCGCGCTTCATCCATCTGACGTATCGGCCCGAGGGGGCCGACGCGACGACGCCGCAGGTCGCGCTGGTCGGCAAGGGCCTCCCGTTCGACGCAGGCGGGTACAACCTCAAGCCCACCGGCTCGATGGAGGACATGAAGGTCGACATGTCGGGCGCCGCCGCGGTGCTCGGCGCGATGAAGGCCGTGCGCGCGTTCGCGCCGCGCGTCGTCGTCCACGGCATCATCCCGTCGAGCGAGAACCTGGTGTCGGGGCGCGCGTACAAGCCGGGCGACATCATTCGATCGCTCAACTGCAAGACCGTCGAGATCATGAACTCCGACGCCGAGGGGCGCCTCATCCTGGCCGACGCGCTCGCCTACGCGGAAAAGCTTGGTGTACAAAAGATCGTCGATCTGGCGACGCTGACCGGCGCCTGCATGATCGCGCTGGGCCCGCATATCGCGGGGCTCTTCGCGAACGACGATGCGTGGCGCGCGGCGGTGCAGCACGCGGCTGAGCGGGCCGGCGAGGACGTCTGGCCGCTGCCGCTCTCGAAGAAGCTGCGCGCGATGTTGAAGTCGCCGATCGCCGACATGAAGAACATCGGGGAGCGCTGGGGCGGGGCCATCACGGGAGGGCTCTTCCTCCAGGAATTCGTCGGCAAGACGGCCTGGGCGCACCTCGACATCGCGGGGCCGGCGTCGTCCGACAAGCCCGAGCCGGGCGTCCCCAAGGGCGGGACGGGCTTCGGCGTGCTGACCCTCCTCGAGCTCTTGGCCAACGAGGTCTGATATGGCTGGTAGCGTCAATAAGGTCATTCTCATCGGGAACTTGGGTGCGGATCCGGACGTGCGCACGACGCCGCAAGGTGCGATGGTCGCGACGATCTCGATCGCGACCTCCGAGTCGTTCACGAACCGCGAGGGGCAGCGCCAGGACCGCACCGAGTGGCACCGGGTCGTCCTGTGGAACAAGCTCGCCGAGCTCGCGCAGCGCTACCTCGCCAAGGGCCGCAAGGTCTACATCGAGGGGCGCCTGCAGACGCGTAGCTGGGACGACCAGCAGAGCGGGCAGAAGAAGTACACGACCGAGATCATCGCGAACAACATGACGTTCATCGACAGCGGCGGGCGCGGCGACAGCGACCGGGCGCCGTCGGGTTCTCATGATGAGGGCGGTGGCTCCTACGGCGGCGGCGGTGGTGCGCCGTCCGCACCCCGCGGTGGTGGGCAGCCGCGCGCCGCGGCCCCGGCCCCCCGTCCCAGTGGCGGTGGCGCGGGTGGTGGTGGTGGCGGTCCTGCGTCGTCGTCTCCGCCGCCGGCCAACGACGACCCGGGCTACTTCGACGACGACGTTCCGTTCTGAGCGACGTCCGCCGGCGTCGCACGCGACGACGTTCCGAGCGCCCGCGCTCTGAGCGAGCAGCTTAGGGTCCCGGCGGCTACTCCTCGTCTTCGACCGGGTGGTACGCGTCGGCCAGCTTCTTCTGGACGAGCAGCGGCACCGCCTCGAACGCGACCAGCTCGGCCGTGAAGCCGCCGGCCCCGCCCGTGGCGCGGCGCAGCTGGCCCGCGTAGCTCCCGATCTCGGCCACCGGGACGTGGGCGCGGATGACGGCGGTCGGGCCGGTCGTCTCGACGCCGAGCACGTGGCCGCGCAGGTTCTTGAGCTCGGCGGTGACGGTGCCGGTGTGGCTTTCGGGGACGGTCACGTCGACCGCCGCGATCGGCTCGAGCACGATCGCGCGCGCGCGGGTCAGCGCATCGCGGAACGCCTTCTTGCCGGCGATCCGAAACGCGATGTCCTTGCCGTCGACCGCGTGCGTCTTGCCGTCGTAGACGGTCACGCGGATATCCTGCATCGGCGAGCCCGTGACCGGCCCCGCGGCCATGCCGTCCAAAACGCCCTTTTCGACCGAGCCGATGAACTGCTTCGGGATGACGCCGCCGACCGTGGCGTTCACGAACTCGAAACCGACCCCGCGCGCGAGGGGCTCGACGCGCAGGAAGACCTCGCCGAACTGCCCGGCGCCCCCGCTCTGCTTCTTGTGCCGATGATGCCCCTCGCCGCGCCCCGCGATCGTCTCGCGGTAGGACACGGTCGGGGCGGCCGTCGTCACCTGGATCCGGTAGCGGTCGCGCAACTTGTCGAGCGCGATCTTGAGATGCAGCTCGCCGAGACCGCGCAAGAGGAACTGCTTGCTGCCCGCGTCCTGCCCGGTCACCAGCGTCGGGTCCTCCTCGGTCAGCATCGCGAGCGCCGCCCCGAGCTTCACGTCGTCCTTCTTCTCGCGCGGCTGGATCGCCAGCGCGATCATCGGCTGCGGATAGCGCGGTCGCATCGGCGCGAAGTCCCCGACGATCGTCGGCGCATGGAGCACCTGATCGACGTGCAGCTCCTCGACGCGCGCCAGGGCCACGATGTCGCCGGCGTGCGCTTCGGCGTCCAACTCCGGGTGCTCGCGGCCCTCGATCTTGAGGACCTGCCCGGCCCGCCGCGGCTTCTTGTCGCCATGGCCGACGTAGACCGTGTTCGCGTCGAGGTGGCCCTGCAGGATCCGCAACATCGCCGTCTTGCCGAGGTGCTGATCGCCGGTGACCTGGAAGACGTGCGCCATGAACGGCTGGTCGACGTCGCAGGCAACCTCGACGAGCTCGCCGTCCTTGACGAGGCGGCGCGCCCGCCCGCTGAGCGGGCTCGGGCATTCCTCGGCCACGATGTGGAGCAGGTCCTCGATCCCGGCGCCGCTCCGGGCGCTCGCGAAGAGGACCGGCACCACGTGGCCGGCGCTCATCGCGCGCACAAAGCAGTTGCGCAGGACCGCCAGATCGATCGCTTCGCCCGAGAGGTACTTCTCCATCTCGGCGTCATCGATCTCGACGCTCGACTCGAGCATCTCGCGGTGCACGTCGGCGACCGATCCGAAATCCGCCTCGCCGGCCTCGTGATCGAAGCAATCGATGACGTCGCTGGCACTGCGGCATGGCAGGTTCATGCAGTGCAGCGTCTTGCCGAATTCGTCCCGCAACGACTGGTACAGCGCGCCGAGGCCGGTGGGGTTCTGATCGATGCGATGGACCACGATCATGCGCGCGAGGCCGAGCTCGCCGGCAGCCTCGAACAGGCGTCGCGTGCCGAGCTGAATCCCGTCGACCGCGTCGACCACCACGACCGCTGTCTCGACCGCGGGCAGGGCGGCGAGCGCTTGCCCGATGAGCTCCGGGTGTCCGGGCGTGTCGATGATGTTGAGCTCGCGCCCGGCGTACGTCGCGAAGAGCATGGTCGCGCTCGTCGAGTACGTCTCGCCGAGCGGGGGCCGCGCGGTGATGCCGGCCTTGGCGAGCAGCGCGTCGGCGAGGAGCGTCTTGCCGACCGCCGTGTGACCGACGAGCGCGAGGTTGCGGATGTCCGCCGGGCGGAACGCAGTCGTGACCTTCATGGTCCTGCCTTTGCCTTCGAGGGGGTTGGCGGGTGAAGCGGCCGGCGCGATCGAACGCACTGGCCCAGAGCAGGGCGCGCGATCAGGTCAGGGTCGTGACGGCGATCGCGAGGCTCGGGATGGTGTCGATGTGGAGCAGAGCCTTGCCGACGTGCAGCGTGACGCGCCCCGGGAACGCGGCCTCCTCGGTGACGTGGGCGACCGGGGCCACGTCGACCGAGCAGCGCACGACGCCGGCCGCGTCGCTGAGCACGCCCATGAAGCGCTGCTGCGCGCCGAACACGGAGACCTTGAGCTGGCCGCCCTGCCGACCCAGGACCGCAAAGCGGGCGTCACTGCCGGCCGTCTCGACACCGGTCGCGCCGAGGTGCTTGGCGAGCATCGAAATGGTGAGTGCCATGGGAGTTCTCCAATGGGTGTGGGGGATTAGGCCACACCCGCGGGAGCAAGGCGCGTGCCCCGCCGCAACCCCAGCAACGCCGCGGTGACGCGCTGTCTTGCGGTCGTTCGTGTGCTCGGGAAAGCCCACGGTGGGTGGATTCCCGCCCGCGCGCGTCGCGCGTTTGGGCGTCGGCGCACCCGCGCCCGCGTTCGTCGTCAGCGCGCGTCAGGGGCCGGCGCCCCGCGCGTCACAGGCGCTCGAGAATCAAGCGGATCTCGGCCGCCTTGGGGCCGGCGGGCCACGCCTCGACGTAGCGCGAATAGTACTTGCGCGCAGCGTCCGTGTTCCCCGCCGCCTGCGAGATGGCGCCGGCGAGGCGCAGGGCCGTCGGGTGCTTGGGCTGAATCGCCAGCACGGCCTCCATGTCGGCAAGCGCCGCGGCCGATTGTCGGAGCTGATAGAGCGCGCTCCCACGCCCGTAGAGGGCGCTCACGCTCCCGGGTTGCTGCGCCAGGACGCGGTCGTAGGCCGCCTTGGCATCGGCCCAACGCCCGCCGTCGAGCAGGCTCTTCGCGGCCGCCAGGGCCTGCTCTGCGCTGATGCCGTCCCCCGGATCCGTGGGCTTCACGTCGGCCGGTTTCACGTCGGCGGGCTTCGCCTCGGCCGGTTTCACGTCCGCAGCCTTCGCCTCGGCCGGCTTCACGTCCGCAGCCTTGGCCTCGGCAGCCTTCGGATCGCGCGGAATCCCAGGCGTCGCCGGCACCGCGTCGATGTGCATCTTCATGACGTCCACCGGCGTCTTCGGCTTCGGCGTCGTGTCGGCCCCCGCCGCCTTCGGGGCGCCCGCGATCGCGTCCGACGCGGCGCTCGCCCGGTCCCCGGCGCGGCTCGGTTCCTTCTTGATGGCGTCCGGTTTGACAGCGTCGGCCTTGGGCGCCTCGGTCTTGGGCGCCTCGGTCTTGGGCGCCTGGTCGTCAGGCGCGGGCGCGCCCGCCGTGCCGTTCGTGCCCGCGTCGGTCGCCGGCCGCGTCGCCTCGCCCGCGCCCGCTCCGGCCTGTTCCTGAAGCTGCGCCAGCCGATCGAGGTGCGTGTCGAGCGGCAGCGCCTCGAGCGCCCGCGCCCCCACCTTGTCCTTGGCCAGCGCCCGCAGCTCCCTTTCGGTGTCCGCCGCCGCCGCGTTCGTCGAGCTCCCGAACGCGCCGAGCACCAGCCCGAGCAGCGCGACCCCCAACGTCCACAGCCCGATGCCCCACATCAGCCGCCGCTCTTGCGGCGAGCTCCCGACCCGCGCCCGCGCCCGCTCTCCCGTCTTGAGCTCGCCCGAGAACCACGCGTCCTCGTCGACGTTGTGGTCGCGCCCTGGCCGTGAATTCGACGTCGCCATCCGGAACCCCGCAAATTCTCTCGCGAAGGCCCGCCGTGGGTCCGCCTCGGACCCCGGAGGCGGGCTGCCCGCGAATTGGGACGCCGAAATCTACCACGGACCGCAACTCGCTTCCCAGCCTGAAGGCCGACCGCGCCACCTCCGCGCACCCGTCCCGCGCCGCGCGCGCGCACGGCCCGGCACGCCGCTAGGGGCGATCGACCGCGCTTTCGAACCGCTCCGCCGCCGACCGCGCGCTGCGATAGAACGCCATCAGTCGATCCGTAAGCGGCAAGAGCCGCCGCCGCTCGGTCGCCACGATCGCGACCGCGCCATGCTGACGACACAGCGCCGCCACCGTCTCGGGCGCCGCGAGTCGATCGACCTTGTTGAACGCCAGGATGACCGGCGTCGCGCCGAGCGCGAGCTCGCCCAGGATCGCCTGCACCGCGGCCATGCGCCGCTCCCACCCCGGCTGCGCGATGTCGACGACGTGCACCATCACGTCGGCCTCGCGCAGCTCCTCGAGCGTCGCCTTGAACGCCGCCACCAGATCGTCGGGCAGATCCCGGATGAAGCCGACCGTGTCGCTCAGCACGAACTCGACCTCGTTGGGAAAGCGCAGCCGGCGCGACGTCGGATCGAGCGTCGCGAAGAGCTTGTCCTCAGCCAGCACCTCGGCGCCCGTCAACGTGTTGAGCAGCGTCGACTTCCCGGCGTTGGTGTACCCGACGATCGCCGCCACCGGCACCCGCCCGGCGTCGCGCTTGGCCCGTCGCTGCGCCCGCTGCCGCCCGAGCTCCTCGATGCGCCCCTGCAACAGCGCGATGCGCTCCTTGGCGCGCCGCCGATCGATCTCGAGCTTCGTCTCGCCCGGCCCGCGCCCGCCGATGCCGCCCGTGAGCCGGCTCATCGCGGTGCCCTTGCCCGAGAGCCGCGGCAGCGCGTACTTGAGCTGCGCCAGCTCGACCTGCAGCTTACCGGCCTGGCTGGCGGCCCGCTGCGCGAAGATGTCGAGGATGAGCTGGGTCCGGTCGATCACCTTGAGCGCGATGGTGTCCCCGATCGCGCGCGCCTGCGACGGCGACAGATCCTGATCGAAGATCACCAGATCCGCCTCGAAGTGCATCGCCGCCAGCGCCAGCTCCTGCACCTTGCCCTTGCCAAGGACGTAGCGCGGATCGGGCGCCGAGCGCCGCTGCAGCACCGTCTCCACGATCGCCACGCCTGCGGTGCGGCACAGCTCCTCGAGCTCGCTCAGGCTCTGCTGCACCTCGGGGTGATCCGCGGCGCCGCGCGTCACATGGACCACGATGGCGCGCGTCAGCCCCGTCGCGGCATCGACCGCGCGCGCGGGCGCCTCGAACGTCCCCTCCAGGTCCTCGATGAAGCGCGTGAAGTCGAGCGCCAGGCGCGCCAACGCCACCGGCTCGCGCACCACCCAGGGCGTCTCGCCGCGCGCCGACGGGACGAGGTGAGCCAGCTCGATGCTCTCGCACAGCGCGTCCCGGCCGACCTGCAGCACCGCGACGAGATCCAGGTGCAGCTTCGCCAGGTCCGTCAGGTCATCCTTATTAAGGCGCTCCCCCCCGAGATGCGTGTGGACGAGCCGCACCCCACGAAAGCGCGAACGCCCCGCGCGCTCGCGTCCGAGCTCGGGCAGGAACAGGCGCTCCGCGTCCCCGACCACCACGTGCGCGATGCGCCCGCGCCGGTCGATGAGCACGCCGATCTGACGGTGCAGCGCCCTGGACAGCTCGGCCATGAACTGCGCCAGCTCGAGCGTGACGACCGCGTCCGGCGGCACCGCGCGCCGATAGATGCGCTCGAGCGCGTGGCGCTGGGCTGGCTTGAGGCCGACGAGGTGGCCGGAGAGCTCGGACGAGATGGGCGCCTCCGCGTGATCGACACGGTTCGTGGGCGGCATCCATACGGCCGTCGGCGCCTGCGGTAAAGCCCTCGCGTTCCCCTGCCCCGACGCTCCAGGCGCGCCACCCAGCGCGCAGGTTCCGCCACGCAAACGCCCTCGTTCCTTCTGCCGAACTGAACGTTTGTCGTGTAATTACATTAACTTGCGTCGCAACCGAACGCTTGCTGTTGCACCCCGAAGCGTTCATATTGCGCCTCCATCGGGGGGGCCGCGCCATGCAACCCGCACCGCGCTTTCCCTTGACAGTGCGCGAAGCCGCCGTCTATACGCCGACGCCCGCGCGCAGGTATCGGCAACTGAGGTACACGTGGCTCGACGCCCCTCAATGACTGTCACTGTCCCGCGAATCCCCGGAAATAGCCGCGTTGCGGCCCCGGCATTCGCGCTCGTTCTTGGTACCGTGCTGCTCGCGCACGCCGGCCTCTCGTACGCCGAGTCGCCCGAGCCGAAGCCCGCGGTCGCCGCCGAAACGCGTGTCGCCGAGACGCAAGCGACGCCCGTCGCACCGGGCACGACCACGGTCACGACGACCGCGACGCCGGCCGCCGAGTCCGATGCCAAGCCCGCGCCCTTCGGTGGCTCGCTCGGCGTCGAGACCTCGATCGGGCTCGGCACCTTCATGTCCGGCGTGCAGGCCCAGCCCGCGGTCGTCACCTCGTTCTCGCCGAGCGTCTACTACCGCCTGACGGACTCCCTCAAGCTGAGCGCCTCGCTGTCGGCCACCTGGTACCAAATCGGCGACGTCGGCACCTCGCTCGCCGACCACACCGTCCTACTCAGCGACATCTCGCTCTCGCTCTCCACGTCCTCGCTCTACAAGCACGAGGACTCGGGCTTCAACGTCGCAGGCGCGCTCCGGCTCGGCCTGCCGACCTCGCTCGCGAGCCAGTTCCAGAACCGCCTCTTCAGCTTCTCGCCGACCCTCAGCGCCTCGATTCCGGTCGGCCCCGTGACGTTCTCGTACTCGCTCGCCTTCGGGAAGTACTTCAACCTGACGGCGGTCTCGACCCTCGACTGCGACGACTTCGAGGACGCGTCCGAGTGCACGAGCGGTCGCCCGAGCAACTCGAGTCTCGGTTACGAGAGCGAGCGCCGCGGCCCCGAAGTGTACCTCCGCGGCTCGGGCTCGAACTCCTTCTACTTCCAGAACTCGCTCAGCGTGAGCTGGTCGATCCTCGAGGGGCTCGACCTCTCGCTCGGCATGACCATCTCGAACACGTTCGGCACGCGCTCGGTGCCGAAGGACGACCTCTCGTCGGCGCACGCGACCGACGGGCGTTCGCACCGCGACCGCCTCGTCTCGAGCCTCGAGCTCAGCTACCAGATCATGAAGAACCTCGGCGTCGGTGCCTCGCTCGTGACGGACACCTCCGAGCCCTTCGGGTCCCAGGGCGACCAATTCCCCGTCCTCTTCGACTTCAGCCGCGCGCCCGACAACATCACGTCGGTCAACATCAGCGTCACCGGCTCCCTCTGATCACGCTTCTCTGCGCCGGCAGCCGCCCCTGGGCTGACGCGCCGCTCGCACTCGCCTCGACTCCATGTCTCGCCGCTTCTCGCCGTTCGCTTTGTCCGGAGGTTTCCGCATGAACCTTGGCTCCCCGCCTAACGCCTGGCCTCGCGCGTCGCGCGCGTTCTTGGCATCGCTCGCCTTCGGGCTCTCGGGTCTCGTCGCGACCTCCGGTTGCGTGGAGGACGTGGGTCTCGTCGACCGCACCTCGCCCTACAAACTCGACAAGACCATGTTCGAGGGCGTGTGGCTCTACACGATGACGACGGTCGACGTGCCCTACAGCTCGGCCGCGAGCTTCACGGGTGAGACGGCCTTCGGCCAGACCCGCAAGCTCATCTTCGACATCCAGGAGAACTGGATCATCGCGTACCCGACGGTCGAGACCGTCGCCGGCACCGAGAAGGACTGGAAGCATCATTCCATCCGGAAGTACTGGGACCCGGCGCACCGCAACGAGTTCGTCGACATGTACGTCGGCCCGCCGGTCGCGCGTTGGCCGGTCGAGTCGCACTTCGACGTCCAGCGCTCGTACAACACGTTCAACGGCGCGCAGTCCAACGAGGTCGTCGAGAACACCTCGGACCGCCCGTGGTACGAGCGCGACTTCGTCCGCGTCGGCTGGAACCGCCAGGGGATCCAGGACTTCTTCTTCGGCCTCAAGCAGGGCGGTGGCGACAGCTACTACGTCGGCGAAGAGCAGCCGATGGATCCGGACGCGTTCTACACCGACCCCAACGGCGGCTACTTCGACTACGTGATCCGCACCGACACCTGGTCGGCCGGTCAGGACCGCTGCAACATCTATGATCTCAGCCCGTACGACTGTGCCCGGGCCGAGGTGAAGGTGCGGCACTCGTTCCGGCGCTTCGATCCGCGCCGCGACTACGAGCCGATTCGCTACCACAACGACGAGCACATGGACCGCTTCGGCTTCTTCCTGACCGAGCGCCACGCCTACGACTCGGACTGGGGGCCGACCTACAAGGGCTCGATTTCATGGGCGAATCGATGGAATCTCTGGGACAAGACCTTTGACTTCGCGCTGCCCAAGGATGCGGCCGGGGCCGATCTGAAGGTGTCGTGCTTTGCCGATCGCGAGTGCGATCGCGACGCCGGTCAGCGCTGCCAGAAGGAGCACAGCTGGTTCGAGACCGGCACCTGCATGATCCCGACGCCGAGGCCCTTCAAGGAGCGCGGTCTTCGTCCGATCATCTATCACCTCAGCGCCGACTGGCACCCGGACTACATCGGGTCCGCCTACCTCGCGGCCGATCGCTGGAGCGACGTCTTCAAGGACGCGGTCGCCTGGCTCCTTCTCTATGAGGAGAAGGGCGTCTCCCGTCCCCGCGCGTGCACCACGCACGACGACTGCAAGACCGATGACCTGCTGGTCGAGGCCGACGTCGGCTACCTCGACGCGGGTATCGCCTGCTTCTCGAATGACGACTGCGGCACGGCGACGTGCGACGCGGGCTTCTGTGCGACCGACCGCGCGTGCTCGGCCAGCGCGCCCTGCGCCATCGGCCAGGCCTGCACGGGCGGCTTCTGCATGGACGACGGCGCGCGCGTCAAGGCGCCGGTCGTCGCGACCAAGGAGCGCGCCTCGACCGTCATCTACGGCAACAAGCAGATCATGGTCACGCACGACAACTTCACCCAGCGTCTGCGCGACAGCCTGCTGAGCGGCCAGTCGTTCGTGCGCTTCGTGAACTTCGCGCCCAGCTCCGAGAGCCTGGCGCTGCGCGTCGATGCGATCACGATCTCGGGCGGCACGTTCGACGCGAGCCGCACGCTCGACCCGATCGATCCGGCCACCGCGAACTTCATGGCGGCGGTCCCGTCCTCGGCGGCGGCGGTCGTGACGGTCATGAAGGGTGGCACGGAGGTCGCGACCACGACGGTGTCGATCGCCAGCGCCTCGCAGTACTTGGTCGTCTACAACGGCCACGACATCATCGTCGCGGGCGAGCGCATCACGCGATCCAACAGCGGCATCCGCATCCTCAACGCCGGCTTCGGCGAAGGTGGAATCGACCTCGGCATCGAGGGCGTCCGCTTCGGCAACAACGTCGATTACGGCGCGACCTCGGAGTACATGGCCGGCGTCGGCGCGACCCAGCGCGTGACGGTGTCCCTGGCCGGTGGGCGGGGCGAGTTCGCCTGCTATATGGATGATGCGCAGGGCGTGTGCTCGGGCTGGGGCGCGACCCTGACCGACGCGGATCGTGACCGCGCCCGCCAGATCAAGGCGGACCTCCCGGACATGTTCGTCCTCTGCCAGAACCAGTTCGACCCGGTGGCGGCGGCCGAGACGGTCCCGGCGGAGCTCAAGCTGACCACGCTCGCCGACGCGCGCTACACGCGCCAGAACGGCTACAACCCGTGTGGCGACGCGACGCGCGTGCCGCACCCGACGGAGCTCAAGCGTCAGGGTGACGCGCGCTACTCGTACTTCTACTGGGTCAACGAGCCGCAGCGCTCGGGTCCGCTCGGCTACGGTCCGTCCGAGGCCGACCCCGACACCGGCGAGATCATCTTCGCCAACGCGAACATCTACGGCGCCGCGATGCACACCTACGGGCAGTTCGCCAAGGACCTCATCGATCTGGTCAACGGCGACCTCGACACGAGCAACGTCGCCAGCGGCGAGTTTATCCGCGAGTATCTGAAGGCCCGCGAGGAAGCGGCCAAGGAGCGCGCCTCGGGCGCACTGACGGCCGGCGAGCCGACGGGCGTCGAGATGTTCGGTTGGGCGATCGACCCGAGCAAGAGCGTGAAGTCGGGCCTCCTCGGGGACCCTGCGCTGGCGCGCGCCAAGGCGATGGGGATCAAGGCCCCGGGCCGCAACCTCGCCGACTACAACTTCCCGCAGGCGATGGAGCTGAGCGACCCGAAGAAGTTCGGTGCGCTGATGGAGGCGACGCTGCCGCGCGTCGACCCGGACTTCATGCACAAGCGCCTGGGCAAGGTCGCCGGCACCTGGGTCGACGACATGCTCATCAACAGCGAGATCAAGCTCGCGCAGGACTACGTGGATCCCGACGGCACGATGACGGCCACGCAGCTTCGCGGCGCTCTCTCGCCGACCGCATGGAGCACGAAGTTCGCCATCCGCAAGGAGCAGGAGCGCATCGGGGCGCTGACCTCCGGCAACTGCGTCTTCATGGGTGAGTTCGCCGACGACGCCATCTACGGGCTCGCGCTCGAGATGAAGAACTCGGGGCTCTCGCCCGACGAGATCCGCAAGGAGGTCGCCAACCGCGTCCTTGGTGGCGTGCTCGAGCACGAGATCGGCCACACGCTCGGCCTGCGCCACAACTTCTCGGGCTCGACCGACGTCTTCAACTTCTTCGATCAGTACTACTCGATCCGCGAGAAGGAGCAGATCCTCTGCCAGGACAACGGTTGGTGCGACGGCTTCAGCGGCGAGATCTGCGCCGTCAAGTCCTGCGACGCCCAGACCGCCTGCACGCCCGGCACGCTCTGCAACAACGGGCAGTGCTCGGCGCCCGCGGCCGACGGCAACGACCAGCTGGTCGCCACCGGCGCCTGCGCGCTCCCCGTCGTCGAGATCGCCAGCTGCACCGCCGACGCCGAGTGCGGCGAGAACAACGTCTGCAGCGGGAACAAGTGCTACGCGCCGCACACGCAGCTCTCGCCGCGTCCATGGACCACCGACAACGAGCGGACCGCCAAGCGCATCGAGTACCAGTACTCGACCGTCATGGACTACGGCGGCCGCATGAACAGCGACATCCACGGCCTCGGCAAGTACGACTATGCGGCGATTCGCTTCGGCTACTCGCAGCTCGTCGACACCTACACCGACACGCACAACATCGACCGTCGCGTCGAGGATGCCGCCAAGAACACCGGCAGCACGCCGGCCCAGTACTCGTGGTTCCGCATGGCCCGCTACTGGCCCAACCGCGGCAGCGGCATCTTCCACGCGTTCAACTACCTGACGAACTACATCGGCGTCGAAGAGAACCTGAAGCGCACGCCGGTGCCGTATCACCTGGTCAAGAACCAATCGAACATGTCGATCAACGACGTGCGCGGCTATCTCGACACCGGGTACGTCGAGGTCCCGTACGCGTTCTGCTCGGACGAGTATCGCGGCAATCTCGGCTGCTACTACTTCGATCAGGGCATCGACATGGGGGAGATGGCGCAAGGGGCCACCGACCAGCTCGAGCAGTACTACATCTTCGACGCGTTCAAGCGTGAGCGCATCTACTATGGAAGCTACGGCAACCCGATGGGCTACTACGGCCGCATCATGGACCGCTACATGCGCGTCCTGGGCGACGTCGGCATGTACTACGCGCTCTACGACTCCAGCCTCTTCCGCTACTCCTGGTATCAGGAGTGGAAGAAGACGCCGCTCGGCGGGCGCACGATGGAGCAGGCGGCGATCGACGCGTTCGCGACCCTGCGCGACACCATCGCCTCGCCGGCGCCCGGCTCGTACAAGTACGACGCGGCCCAAGGCGCCTACACGAACATCAGCTTGAAGCAGGACGTGGCCGGGGCCGACTTCTCGATCCCGTTCGGGGTCGGGCGCTTCCCCTACACGCAGTTCGGCAGCGACCTCGGCTACAACTACTGGCAGCACCCGCTCTGGTTCGGCAGCTTCTGGGAGAAGCTGGCGGCGCTCGTGACGCTGACCGACTCGACGGCGTATTTCAGCGATACCTACGTCGGCGAGCAGGTGAGCCTCGGGTTCGGGACCTCGCTCGGCTACATGACGGTCTTCTCCGAGGACCTCACGAACTTCCTGGGTGGCGTCATCACGGGCGACCTCGACTTCTACGCCGGTCGCGCGATCGGCGGGGCCGGCCAGGTCCGCTACGTCCCGCCGTCCATCGCGGGCGCAAGCATCCAGAACAAGCCGGTCGTGCCGGGCCTCAATAACTTCACGCTCAAGCTCTACGCGGCGCTCTACGGCTTGGCCTTCATCCCGGCCGGGTACGACCCGCAGTTCATCGACCGCCTCGCGGTCTTCCTCGAGGGCGAGGCCTCCCAGTTCACCGACAATCCGTCGGCGCAGCTGAACCAGGTGCGGTTCGAGGATCCGCTCGGCGGCAAGGTGTACGTCGCGTACACGACCAACTACGGCAAGTTCGGGCAGCCCAAGCTCGATGTCGGCGCGAACCTGATCCTTCGGGCGCAGGATCTCGCGGACGACTGGGCGGCTGAGACGGACACGGCCAAGAAGGCAAAACTGCAGGACCAGCTCGGCGAAGTCCGAGAGGTGCTCGACCTTCTGCGCCAGCTCAACCACACGTACAGCGCCAGCACGCTTGGGCTCTGAGGGAGGCACGACGATGCGACTCACGATGAAGAAGATCAGCTACCAAGCCTCGCTCGCGCTCGCCATCACGGCCGGAGCGACGCTCGCGACCATGACCCTCGGCGCAGGTTGCGCCGAGCCCGAACTCATCGACCGCGTGCAGCCGGACCTCATCCGCAAAGCGGATCTGGCCGGTGAGTGGTACACGCTCACGACCGTGACGCGGACCCCGTTCGCGGCGCAGGACGAGTTCGTGGGCCTGCAGGGGCTCCTCGAGCGCGGCATCTGGGATGCGCAGAAGGACTACGTCTACTTCTTCCGCACCTACGATGCGGTTCAGGGTGCAGAGGGGCAGGGGATTCGTTCGGACATCGACACGGTGCTGCTCGACAAGGACGGCAAGCCCGTCACTTACGACCAGAAGCTGGCCGACGGCACGATCCACAAGGTCACGCGCTACGTCTACCGCAGCGCGCCGATCAAGAAGTTCCCGATCTCGGGCCACTACGACGTGCGCAAGTCCTACAACCCGTTGACGGGTGAGGAGAGCAACGTCCGGGTCGAGGACGGCAGCGAGAAGTTCTGGTATCAGCGCGAGTTCATGCGCGTCGACTTCGGCTCGAACGGCGCGCAGGACTACGCCGATCTGAGCTTCGGCGACACCAGCTGGGCGACGGCCACCATCTATGATGGTGAGACGGGCGCGCCCGATCTGAAGCTGCGCGTCGACGACGACGGGGCCTACATGGACTACGTCGTGCGCGGCTTCGTGCTCGCGCCCTCGACCTACCTCGATGGCTGGGGCCAGGTTCCGACCTGCCTCTTCTACCCCTGGTACACCGGCGCGTACTACGAGTGCGACGAAGAGGAGCATCACATGCGGACGTCCTTCATGAAGGTGAAGGACGGCAACACGTACCAGGCGCAAGACTGGAACGACAATATGCTCAATAAGTTCGGGTACTACCGCTCGGCGCGCTCCAACTACGACCAGTACTACGGCGAGACCTTCTCGGGCGCCGACCGCTTCATCCGTCGCTTCCGCGTCTGGAAGGACTACGTCGTCGATGCCGCCGGCGAACTCGACTACGCCAAGATGGAGCCCGCGCCCATCATCTACTACCTGTCCGAGAACTTCCCGCGCGAGCTCATCCGCGGCGCCAAGGACCTCGCGGACCAGTGGAATCTGCCGTTCAAGGACGTCGTCGAGAGCCGCCTCGGCAAGCCGTACGACGGCCGCATGTTCATCCTCTGCGAGAACAACCTGGGCGAGGTCGCGGCGATCAAGGCGGCGAATCCGGACGCGGTCCTGGCCGAGACCGACGCCAAATACTGCGCGAACATGGCGGAGCCCAAGGTGGTCGGCGACCTTCGCTACAACCTGCTCGTCAGCATCAACGACCCGGTCCAGTACGGCCTCTACGGCTACGGCCCGATGCACGCCGACCCGCTCACGGGCGAGACGATCCACGCCAATTCGTTCCTCTACACCGCGAACATCCACCTCGGCGCGCGCAACGCCGTCGACATGATCGAGTACGAGGCGGGCGTCCAGAGTTTCACGGACATCACCCAAGCCCGTAACATCGAGACGGCGCTCAAGGCCAAGGCCGTCAAGGGTTCGCAGGGGGCACCCCGCAAGTCGCACGACGGCTCGCTCGAGTCGCTCCAGATCGAGGCGGGGCAGGTCGTGCCGCTGGACGTCGGCGCCGATATCGCGGCGGCCGGTTTCCAGACCACCGACGTGGACCTCGCGCAGGCGCAGATGAACCGCCTCCTCGACACCGACGAGTTCGACGCGCTGTGGCTCAACTCGGACATGGCGGCGCTCGCGGGTCTTCCCGTGACCACGCTCGGCCAGGTGACCGGTCCCAACGCGGCCAAGCTGCGCGACGTTGTGCACCCGTCGAACCTCGCGAGCGAGAACATGCTCAAGTTCAAGATGGAGAAGGACCTCGCGCACGGCCAGCACGCCATCTGCATGCGCGAGTTCTTCGACGACTCGTTCCGCGGGCTCGCGCTCGAGTACAAGGCCAAGTACGACAAGGCCGTGTGCGAGGGGCTCAAGGCCAAGGCCGACGGCGGCGCGGATCTCGCGTTCGACTTCAAGGCCTTCGACGAGCCCCAGCAGGCGTGCGACGCCGACGCCTCGGTCTGCGGGGCGAACGAAGAGTGCCGCTTCCTCGACCAGGGCGAGGTGCAGGGCAAGTTCTGCGTGGCCAGCTGCAGCGCGGGGGCGCTCTTCGACCAGCTCCGCAAGGAGATCCGCCGCGTCAACCAGATCAACCAGTTCGTCTACTGGGATCCGAACGCGCTCTACACCGACACCAAGGATGCGCGCGTCTCGGCCAGCCAGCTGGCGGCCCGCGCCATCGTCGAGCAGATGCGCAACGACGTGTACCTCGAGGTCTTCGACAAGGTGTGGTCGACCGTCGCGATGCACGAGGTCGGGCACAACCTCGGCCTGCGTCACAACTTCGCGTCGTCGACCGACGCGCTCAACTTCTTCCCCGACTACTGGGGTCTGAAGGGTCGCGGCGATGGCGCGGATTGGAAGGCGGACGCGCTCTTCACCGACGACACCGACGCGCAGACACGCGCCAAGATGCGCGAGTACCAGCAGACCTCCATCATGGAGTACTCGTCGTCCTTCAACGCGCGTAACCAGGGCATCGGCAGCTACGATCGCGCCGCCATCCTCTATGGCTACGGCGATCTGGTCGAGGTCTTCGAGCGCCCGCCCGTGTTCGCGGACTGGTCGAAGTACCTCGCCGAGCCGTCGGACTCGATGCCCGATCAGTTCCCGATCGAGCAGCGCCGCGTGGGTCCGCTGGCCTTCGCGCTGACCAAGGTCCACCACACGAACTACCCGAAGCTCTTCGGTGGCGTGGCCAACATCCTCGACCGCAAGATCGTCGACATCCGCGCGCTGCGCGACGAGAGCAAGCCCTGCAAGATCGACGATGCGCCTTATGACTGGTCGGTCTGCGGCACCGAGGGCTCGTTCTGCACGCCGTATCCGGACGGCTACTTCTGCAGCAAGCCCGAGATGGTCGAGGTCCCGTTCCGCTTCTGCTCCGACGAGTACAACAACCGCACGCCGTTGTGCGCGACCTGGGACGAGGGCACCGACGTCTTCGAGATCATCAACAACGCGATCTCCGACTACGACGCCTACTGGCCCTTCCGCGCCTATCGCCGCGACAACGACCTCTTCAACCCGATGACCTCGTACTACGGCGGCGTCATGTACGCGATGTACGGCTACCGCAAGCAGTTCGAGCACTGGGCGCTCGGCTATGCCCGCTACAACCACAGCGACTGGTGGGAGAAGCAGTACGGCACGCCCTGGCACCTCGACCCCAACGGCGGCCTCGGCGCGACCATCGCCGCGAAGAAGATCTTCGAGCACATGGCGAACATCTTCGGCCGGCCCAGCGACTCGTATTACGGCTTCAATCAGCAGCGGCAGGTCTATGAGCCGCTCGTCGACAACGGCCGCAACACCTATTCGAACGTGTTCCAAGTTCGCGAAGACATGGGCGCGCGCCCGATCTACCCGAGCTACGACTACGACGGGTACCTCTACGTGCCGTACCGTGCGGGTACGTTCTACGACCGCATGGCCGCGCTCATGTACATGACGTACCCGGTGTCGATGTTCACGGTTGCGGTCGACAAGGCGTACGACCAGAAGCGCTTCCGCTTCAACTTCGCCTCGATCTGGCCGCAGCGCGTCCAGAACCTGCTGAGCGGCGTCATCGCCGGCGCGCCGAACCTCTTCGGTTGGTGCATCGAGCATGATGGCGTGTCCCCGTCCGAGGGCGGCACCGGCGACCCGATCCGCGTCAAGCCCCGCATGTGGTTCGGCGCCAAGGCCGATCTCGACGCCTACTACGAGAACTGCACGCCGCTCAATCCGGAGCCCCAGTACGACTTCCCGACCACCCAGTACCGCCTGCCGGCCCTGGCCGCCATCTACGGCTACGGCTGGATGAGCAACACGTATGACCGCACGTTCATCGACCGCGGCCGCCTGTGGCTCAAGGGTGACGGCACCGACATCGAGGTCCAGCCGAACTTCGAGACCATCGAGTACACCGATCCGTTCAGCGGCAAGACGTACGTCGCGTCGTACGATCCGGCCGAGGAGGATCCGTACGCCGAGATCTCGCCGCGTGACGCGGTGCCCGACGAGGACATCGAGGGCCAGAAGGCGGCCTTCTGGCCGGCCGCGCGGCTGCTCGCCCTCTGCAATCAGGAAGTCGCCAAGTACGGCGGCAACATGAGCGATCTGGCCGCCGACTATCACTACAGCCGGCTTCAGGAGACCGTCGGACGCCTCGAGATCCTGCGCGGTCTCTACCGGCACTTCGACTTCGGGTTCTGATCGCCGCGGCCCTTGCCGCTCGGCGCAAAAGGGGGAGCTTCGGCTCCCCTTTTTTTTCTCTTGCGAAGGCCTGGCATGGGGTCCGTCTCGGACCCCAAGGCCGGGCTGCCCGCGAGAGATTGTGTCTTCGACGCGCCAGGACCGTGCGCCCGCGTCAGCGCCGCTTCGCGATCACCACCAGCGCCCCGCTCCCTCCGGCGGCCTCGGGCGCATCGAGAACCTGCTCGACCTCCTCCGCGAACACCCCGCCGAGCCAGCCCCGAACCGCGCCCCGCAAGACCGGCTCGCCAACGGAGTGATAACCCTTGCCGACGACGATCCGAAGGACCTTCCAGTGCTCGCGCGTGCTGTCTTCGAAGAACCGCCCGAGCTCCTCCCGAGCCGCTTCGCGCGTGGCGCCGTGAAGATCGCACGTCGCGTCGAAAACCAAACGCCCGTGCTTCAAAAGGCGCGCGTAGTCGGGCGCGATCGGTCGCTGCGCGGCCCGCGCAGGGGCACCGCCACGACCCGCCGCGTCGGGTTTCGGCGCAACAGGCCCTGCGTCCAGGCCCGCGATCACGCGCTCGAAGAGGGCGCGATCCTCCGGCGACACCTCCTGTCGTGCGGTCTGGATCTGCGGAGGCACCTCGGCCGATCGAACCGCCGCCACCGCAGCACGATCCGCCGAAGCGCCCTCGTCACGCCGCGCGCCCACCTCGAGGGGTGGCGCACCTACGTCCGCCCGCATCAGCGCGTCGAAGTCCAGCTCGTCGAGCACCTCCGGCGCCCTTGGCTCGGGCGCCCGCCGCGGCCCAGCCTGCGCCCGCGCACTGCGCGCCCCAGGCTTGACCCCGAGCGTCGCCATCGCCTCGCGAAACGCATTTTCGTCCTCTGCCCGCGCCATATCGTTCCCGTTGACGCCTCCCCGCGGTGGCGCCATGGTGGCGCCGCTCGGAAGCTGCGTGCCCCGAGCATACCGGACGAGGTCTATGGGACGCATCTACGGACCGAACGCGATCCGCGACGTCTTGGCGACCGCGCCGGGCGCCGTGCGCGAAGTGCTTTGTACACCAACGATCGACGCGAGCGAGCCGCGCCTCCTCTCGCAGATCGCGGCGCTCAAGATCCCGCTCCGGCGCGTCGCCCCCGACGCCCTGCGCGAGCGCGCCGGATCCCGCGGCGGCGCCGCCATCGCCGCCGAGGTGCGGGATGCGGCCCAGGTGGATCTCGCGCGTCTCGATCCGGACGATCCGGCGACGCGCACGCTGGTCGCGCTCGATCAGGTCACCGATCCGCACAACCTCGGCGCCATCCTGCGATCGGCCGCTGTCTTCGGCGCGTGCGCGGTGGTTGTTCCCAAGGATCACGCCGCACCGCTCAATGACGCCGCGATCCGCGCGGCCGCCGGTGCGAGCGCGCTCGTGCCGATCGTGCGCGTGACCAACCTCGCGCGCACCCTGCGCGAGCTCGAGGCGCGCGGGTTCTGGACCTGCGCCGTGACGGGCGACGCGCCCGCAGACGCGTGGTCGACCTCGCTCGGCGACCGCCCGCTGTGCGTCGTCCTCGGCGCCGAAGGCGAGGGCATTCGTCCGCTCGTCAGGCGTGCCTGCCAGATGAGCGTCCGCATCCGCGCGTCCGGTTCGATCCAGACGCTCAACGTCAGCGTCGCCGCCGGGGTGATCCTCGGCGAGGTCGCGCGCCAACGTGCCGCGATCGACGACCTTCGGAGCGGCCTGCAAGGCGGCCTGGAGCCGGTCGACGACGCCTGACTTTCGGCCATTGACAGCGGTCAGGCCCTCCCTTATAAGGCGCTTCCCGTTGCGTCGCCCGCATCGCGTGAGGCGAACGGCGCTGACGTAGCTCAGGGGTAGAGCAGCTGCCTTGTAAGCAGCAGGTCGTGAGTTCGAATCTCACCGTCAGCTCCACCTTGGCGCTCTTTCACAGATCAGCACAGTTGTCGGGCCCGGGTTTTCGGAGGGGTTCCCGAGTGGTCAAAGGGAGCAGA
>SXIE01000130.1 GCA_005772945.1 Pseudomonadota bacterium | reverse complement strand
TCTTCTAGATCGGGTCGATGCAGAAGCCGGTCGAGCGCCCGTAGGTCGTCAGGACCAGCTGATCACCCTCGCGCTGGCGGACGAAGCAGAAGGCGCGCTGGCCGTCGTGGAGCTTGCATTCGCGCGGGCACAGGTCGCATTGGATCCGGCCGTCGTCGAGCGCGTGCCACCACCTCGCTTGCGAGTTCGCGGAGTGCGGCGCGGGCGCTTGGGTGGCCGGTGCGGGCGTGGTCATGGCCGCGGGAGCACCAAGGTCGGAAGGCGCGAGCTATAGACGGTGAGCGAGGGGAGCTCGACCGCCGAGAGGTGCCCTCCCATGCCGGCGCCGGTGTCGAGGCCGATCAGATCGCCGGAGAGCCAGACCTCGTCGGGCTTGCCGAGGAGCTCCATGTCCGAGGGGATCTCGCCGGGGCAGATCTCGGGCGCGCCGTCGGCGCGCGGCATGCCCGGCGCGGCCGCGTCCGAGGCCGCGCTGACAGCCGGGAGATCGCGCGTGCGCGTGTGGCCGAAGACGACGCGCTTGCCGCGGTACGTGCGGAAGAAGGCAGCCTCGCGCGTCCAGAGCAGCGGTCGCTCGCGGCCCTTGGTCGGGTGTAGGTAGCCGCTTTCGTTGGCGTCGAGGCCGGCGTGCACGTAGATCGCGTGCTCGTCCTCGAACCAGGTCCGGAGGTTCGCGAACCAGAAGGCGAGATCCGTCGGAAACCAGCCATCGACGCGCAGCATCCCAATGAGGTCGTCGTCGCTGAACGGCGTATTCGGCGGCAGCGGGGGCTTCTTGGCGAACGACCGGTAGGTCGCCATGCAGCCGTTGCCGTGGTGCAGAAAGAAGCCGGGCTGCGACTCGTAGCGGGCGCGCGCCCAGACGTCTTCGTGGTTGCCGCGAAGCGCGATGACGCGGCAGAGGCCGTTGAGCTCGAGGTCGCGCACGCGGCTGACGACGCCGAGGGAGTCGGGGCCGCGATCGACGTAGTCGCCGATGAAGACGAGCGTGTCGCGCGGGGTCAGCGGGAGCTTGCCCAGCAACGTCTCGAGCGCCTGTATGTCGCCGTGGATATCCCCCACGGCAAAGGTACGACCCGCCATGGGGAGCACCTTCGCGCCACGGGCGGAAGCGGTCAAGGCGTGAATCGGTCAGCGTCTGCGAGGCCTTCGCGAACGCTCAGCCGAAGCTCCAGCCGAGCCCGCGATAGCTCGGGACCTCGCCGATCCGCTCGCCCGCGCGCACGAGGTGGACGACGCCGAAGCGTTCGAAAAGCTCGCCGGCCTTGGCGTGGCGGCAGACGATCGGGTCGCCCAAGGCGAGCCGCGGCGCCACCGCCGGGTCGATGCGAAACGGGGTCTGGACCTCGCCGAAGCCCTCGGTGCCGGTCGGGGTCAGACCCGCGGGCCAGTGGACGATCGGTGCGCGGTCCGCGCCGATGGCGCCCGAGGCGAGGTAGCCGCCGCCGTGGGCCGTGACCCAGCCGGGGCCCGGAAAGCGCGTGACCGGTAGCAGGAAGAAGGCGGCCGGGGCGAGGGCGAGGCCGCGATAGCCGTCGAAGAGGTGGGGCGCGAAGAAGCCCGAGCCGGCGGTGACCTCGGTGACGCTGCCGTCGTGGGCGGTCTCGGCGAGGCTGCCGGTGCCGCCACCGTTGACGAGGGTGATGGGGACGCCGGCCGCTTTCAGGGCGGCCACGACGGCGGTGCGGCGCTGGGCGGCGAGCGGGCTGGAGCGGCGGCGGATGAGGCGGCGGATCGGGCCGGCGGGGTCGGGGCGGGAGCCCGGCTGGTCGTCGCGCATGCCGGCGACCTGGGCCTCGTAGGCCATGACGCCGGTGACCGCGAGGCCTTGCGCGGCCGCGCGGCGTGCGAGGGCGACGGCCGCGGCGGGGTCGCGCAGCGGGCTGCGGCGAACGCCCAGATGTAGGCGTCCACCGAGGAGGCGCCAGGCCACGTCGAGATCGAGCGCGAGCGAGAAGCCCGAGGTGGGCGCCAGGGAGAATCCCGTGGTGGGGGCTGGTCGGAGGCGCTTGGCGGCGGCGGCGAAGAGGTCGACGTGGGCGTCGGCGTCGACGATCGCGCGGACGGTCTTGCCGCGCGCGCCGAGGGCGAGGAGGCGCTCGGCGTCGGCAGGTTGGGCGACGGGGTAGGCGAGGAGGAAGTCGTCGAAGCCGGCGTCGGCCAGGTGCTCCGTCTCGGCGGCGCTGAAGGTCATCCAGCCGCGGACCTTGGCGCCGCCGAGGGCGCGGAGGCGCTCGAGCAGGGCGGGGACGCGTAGGCTCTTGGTGGCCGGTCGGAGCGTCACGCCGTCCGGAACGCGCGCGAAGAGGGTGGCGGCGTTCTGGTCGAACGCGTCGAGGTCGACGACCGCGGCGGGGAGCTGGAGCTGGGCTGCGAGGGAGTGCCAGCGGGCGTGGGCGTGGGCGGAAGGAGGCGGCATGGGGCCGTGGTGGGACTGTGGCGCGCGATTGTCAAGCGGACGACCCCAAGCGAGTCCACGCGCGCCCACGGGAGCCCGAGCGCGCGCATGCCAGGAAACGGTTGTGGGGCGCGTGGCGAGCGGCTACGGTGAGGCATGCAGCGCTTGATCTTAGGGGTGTGCGCGGGCGCCTGGTCGGGGTGCGGGGGCGACGGCGGGAGCGAGAGCGTGCGGGTTGCGCATCGGGCGGACGTCGTTCACGCCGACAGCGAAAGTGCGTATATCCCGCCCGTCGTCGACCACCGCGCGCTGTGCTGGCCGTGCCCGAGCGATGGGGCGTGCGCGGCCATCTCGGCGGGGGCCAGCTGCATCCCGTATGGCGCGCTCGGCAGCTTCTGCGGCACGGCGTGCAGCGTCGTCTCGCCGTGCCCGGGCGGGCCGGGGGAGTTCGCTCGCGAAGAGCGCGGAGCGCTTGCCCGCGAGTTTGATTGCCTCGGCGGTCGCTGCGTGCGGCACGCCGGCGCGTGCGCGTGTCCCGAGGGCGCGGACGGGGCCGAGACCGCGTGTCGTGCCGAGGTCGGGGTGGCGACCTGCGACGGGACGCGCGCGTGCGCGGGCGGCGTCTTGGGCGCGTGCGTGGCGCGCGGGGTCGGCAACGAGCGCTGCAACGCCATCGACGACAACTGCGATGGGCGGACCGACGAGGGGTATGACCAGGTCGGCACGCCATGCGATGGGGTGGACGTCGATGGGTGCGCGGACGGCGCGTGGCGCTGCGCGCCCGATGGGCTCGGGGTCGCCTGCGACGACGACGAGAGCGCGCCGTTCGAGCGCTGCAACGGCTTCGACGACGACTGCGATGGGCAGACGGACGAGGATTTCTCAGGGCTCCGCGGGGCGTGCGATGGCAGCGACGTCGATCAGTGCAAAGACGGCGTCATGGTGTGCGACGGGTTCGGGGCCGTGTGCGACGACGATGTCGAGACCGAGGTCGAGACGTGCAACGGCAAGGACGACGACTGCGACGGGGCGAGCGACGAGGACTTCGCGACGCTGAACCAGGCGTGCGACGGGACGGATGCAGATCTGTGCAAGGGTGGGAAGTTCGCTTGTAAGGCCGACGGGAGCGGGGTCGTCTGCGGCGGCGACGTTGCGGCGCCGGTCGAGTCGTGCAACGCCAAGGACGACGATTGCGACGGCGCGACGGACGAAGATCTGAACTGCCCGACGGCGCCGACCCAGGTCTGTTATCCCGGGGTCGATGGGGCCTGGACGACGTGCTACCCGCTGGTCGCCGCGAGCGTGGCGCCGCTGCCCGCCTACGCCTATCCGGTGTCGGCCGATGCGCGCTACGTGGCGCCGGCGCGCTACATCGATCTGCAGGGGCTGACGACGACGACCAAGCTCGCGAAGAACTTCGTGCTCGGCGAGTTCATGCAGGTCGCCAAGGGGCGCTATGCGCTGTTCTCGCCGGATGCCGTCGTGCACTTTCAGGCCGTGCGGACGGCGCTCGGGGTGCCGCTGACGGTCAACAGTGCCTATCGGAGCCCCGGCCATAATGATGCGGTCGAGGGGTCGGCCCAGCTGTCGCGCCACATGTACGGCGATGCGGCGGACGTGACCGCGGGCGGGGGCGCGACCCTGCAGGCGGTCCTGAATGCGTGCGTGGCCGAGGGGGCCGACTTCACGCAGCTCTACGTTTCGCACGTGCACTGCGATTGGCGCGACGACGCGTTGCCGCTGGCCTTCTATGGCGGCGTGGCATCGGGGGCGCCGAGCGTGCCGGGCCTGGACGGGGCGTCGCGAGAAAATGCGTCGCCCTGGCACCGCGTGTGGGGCGACGTGGTGACGCTCGGGATCGACGGCGAGGGCGTGGAGCTGCAGGCGACCTGGGGCGACGGCTTCGACGAGGGGACGCCGTGGGTGCGCTGGGTCGTGACGCCGCCGGGGGGCGTGCCGACGGTTGCCGAGCCGGTGACGTCCGTGCGCGTGCCGCGTGGGAGCCGCGTGGCGTGGGCGATCGGCGCGATCGTCGAGGGCGAGCTGACCGTTCCGTAGCGGTCGTGGCATGATGCAGACGGAGGTTCGACGATGGGTATCTACAAACTCGAGGTCGAGAAGAAGTTCGGGCAGCTCCAGATGCGGCTGTTCCCGCAGGGCGAGAAACCGTCCGAGTTCGGTCCGCCAGCGGCCGACATCAGGGCGCTCGTGGCGCAGCTCGAACAGGCGTTGGAGCCGCTCGAGACCAAGGGCGACGCCGACTCGGTCATCTTCCGTGGGATCGAGTACAAGGAGAAGGTCGACCTGCGCGAGACCGTGCGCTTCAGCAAGTTCTAGCGCAGGCGGAAGGCGGCGAGCACGACGCGAGCGACGGCTACTTCGCGCAGCGCTTGGTGCCGACGAGCTTCTGGATCTCGTCGATCTTGGCGCTGGCCTCCGCGTCGGTCGGCGCGATCACCTGCACTTCCTTGAGCTGATTGAGGGCGCCGGTGCAGTCCTTGGCGGTGAGCAGGTTCGTGGCGATCTGCTTCATCGCGGGCAGCGAGTCGTTGATGCGCGAGAGCTCGGCCTTGGCGTCCTCGAAGTAGGGGCTGCCCGCCTCGATGTCGCGCAGGAGGCGCGCGGCCTCGCCACGCTTGGTCGCCGTCGCCAGGGTGCGCGCCTTCTCGAGCTTCTCCTTGTCCTGCTTCCAGACCTTGACGTGACTCAGGCCGCGTCGTGCCTCGTCGTTGACCGGATCCAGGTCGAGCACTCCCTCGAACGCGCGCAAGGCGTTGTCCCACTGGTTGCTCTTGATGGCGTCCTTGGCGAACTTGAGCTTGCCGTCGATTTCCTTTTTGCGCTTCTCGCGCTCGCGTTCGGCTTCCTTGGCGGGGTCCTCGGCGCCCCCGAGCGTCGCGGCCGTCGTGCCGCCTGACGCCGCGGTCGTCGGCGCCGTCGGGCCGCCGGGCTGGGCCGGCGCCGATCCGAAGATCTCCGTGCGGAAGGCGATGAGCAGGACCACGCCCATGACGACCAGCGCGCCGACGACGATGCCGACCCACACGAGCGGGCTCGTCTTGTGCTCGCGCACGCCGAGGTCGAGCCCCGGATTCCAGGCGTCGGCGACGCTGGTCGAGGCGACCCCCGTCGGGGAGCGCACCTCGCGCACCTCGCGGTCCTCCGCGCGCTCGCGTCCGCGCTCGCGTCCCTTGTCCGGCGCGCGACCGACCTCTTTGCCGTGCTCGATCTCTTTGCCGCGCTCGGCGTCCTTACCGCGCTCGGCGTCCTTGCCACGCTCGCGCACCTTATCGCGCGAGCTCCGCCCCGGCGCCGCCACCGTGCGCTCGGCCGCCGCCTCGGCGCTCTCCGTCAGCTCGACCAAGAACTCGACGTTGCCGAAGCGCAGGATGTCCTTGTGATGGACGGTCCCGACCTCGATGCGCTCGTCGTTGAGGAAGGTCGCGTTCGAGCTCTTCAGATCCTCGACCGTCAGCGCCCCCGAGCGCTCGACCGAGAGCTTGGCGTGGATGCGCGACACGCTCGGGTCGATGATCGTGACCGTGCAGTCCTTGCCGCGCCCGATGAGGCTGACCTTGCGCTGGATCCGGAAGACCTGCCCCGTGAAGCCCAGGTTCCGGCCGGTGAGCTTACAGTAGGTCTTCTCGTCATCGGCCGCCGACTCTGCGTCCGACTCGATGTGCAGGTAGTAGTCGCCGACCTTGATCTGCGCCGAGCGCTGGATCTGAAAGACCTCGTGGATGCGACGCCCGTTGACGAAGACGCCGTTGGAGGAGTTGAGGTCCTCGATGTAGCACTTGCCGTCGACGGTATAGAGGCGCGCGTGCCGGCGCGAGACGTTGTCGGACGGCAGGATGATGTCCGACGTGTGCGAGCGGCCGATGTAGAACTCACCGTCGTCGAAGGAGTATTCGTCGGCGATCCCGCCGTGCTTGTCTTCGATGATGAGCGTGAACACGCGGCCCTGTCTCCATCACGCACGTGGCGAACCGTCTCGAAATCTCTCAGCGGCGCGCCGGCGCCCGTAACGCAAACCCATCGCGCGTGGCCTCGACCTCGGCGACCTTGTCGCAGCGCGCTTGGCCTTGACCGTCGACCATCAGCGTGACGACCACGTCGACCGCCTCGCCGATGCAGGCCGCGCCGCGACCCGCCAGACCCGGCCCCATCGACACCTCGAGCGCGAGCCCGAGCCGCTTGAGCACCCGATCCGCGTGACCTTCCGCCGCGACCGCCAACACCGGGCAGCCGGCCGTCATACAGGTCTCGGTCCACTCGGCGATGACGCGCCCGTCGAGCGACTCGAACACGACCAGCTGCGGCTCGAGCGCCGCCAACGTCCCGATCGTCACGAACGCGCTCGCCGGCACGCGCGCGACGTTCGCGTGCGGTAGCGCCACCTGCGTGCCGTCACCGACCAGCACCACGCGCCGCTCGAGCCCGTATTGCTGCGCCAGCGCCGACACGAACGCGCCGCGCGTCGCGCCCCGTGGGCCGCTCACGACGAGGTTCTTGCCGTTCGCGATCGCCTGCTCCAGGTCGCGGGCCTGCGCCGCGTCGATCACGCGATCGTTGGCAAAGTCGGCCAACGTCATCGCTTCATCGGCGCGCCGTCGCCATACGAACAGCGGCTCGGCGCCGACCCCGCCGGCCACGATGCGCAGCGAACTCCCATCCGGCAGCCGCGCCTCCTCGAGGCCCGGCAGATCGCCCGCGTCGGCTTCGAGCCCGGTGCCCGCGAGCAGGAGCTTGAGTGCTCGGCGGTACGAGCGCGTCGTCGCGAAGACCCGCCCGTTCGGCTCGATGACCCCGCTGCGCTCGGCGAAGAGCGCACGCGGTCCGTTCGCGAACACGGCGCGCACGGTCGGATCGGCCTCGAGATCGGCGAACGGTCCGAGCCCCGACAGCTCCGCGACCGCATCCTGCGCCAGCGCCTCGCGATCGGTGTCGGACGAGATCTCGCCCGTCGAAATCGACGTGACGATGGCCTCGTGCACGAGCGACTCGACCTGGTCGGCCGCGATCTCCTCGGGATGCTCGCGCTCGACCCGATCGATCACCTGCGCCAGCGCGTGATTCCATTGGGCCCAGGCATCGTCGGGCTCGGGCTCGTGCGCGGGCGGCGGTGGCGCGGCCCGTCGCGGCGGTGCCGCGGGTGGGGCCGCCGGTGCGATGTGCATCGTGCGGTCGTCGTCCTGCGGCGGCGCCGACACCCGGCCGCGCGGCTTGGCCTC
>SXIE01000129.1 GCA_005772945.1 Pseudomonadota bacterium | reverse complement strand
TGGCGTCGGCCGGCGTCGCCGACAGCGCGGTGAAGTCCTGGAACCCCCACGCGAAGACGACGACCAGCAGCACCGTCGGGATCGCGGACCACAGGAACTCGAGCTTGAAGCTGTGCGAGATCGGGCTCGAACGCTGGGTGTCCGAGGTCTTGCGATACTTCCACGCCCAGTAGCCGGTGAGGACCATCAGCAGGACGAAGAAGGCGATCGACAGCCACAGGATGAACTGAAAGAGGGCATCCACGTTGGTCGCGAAGTCCGACGCCTGCTCCGGCATCCAGAACCCGCGTCCGCCCGCGGTTGCGAGGAAGAGCCCCGTTGTCATATCGATGTCCTCACGTTGACGTGGGCGGCCGCGGCGCGGCCTTCGGGAGGGATGTGAGTGGCCGCCGTGGCGAGGCGCCGTCGGCGCTCGCGGCGCCAGGCGAAGAACATGGTGCTGCCGAGCGCGAGTAGAACGATCGCCCCGCCAATGCGCATGAGCGTCCACGCGAGGCCGGTATAGCCGCCGTGGTCCGCGTCGAACGCGAAGCAGTTGAGGAGGATCTTGTCGCCAAAGGAACCAAGGCGCCCCTCGGAGGCCTCCATCAGCGCGAACTTGAAGTCCATCGGCTTGAACGAGATCCCGAAGAGATAGCGGGCGATGACACCCTCGGGCGAGAGCGCGTAGACCACCGGGCTGTGGGCATATTGGCCGGTGGCCGTGTCGAGTCGGTAGCCGTACCCCACCTCGTCGGTGAGCTCGCGAATCGACTTCTCGCGCGCGACCAGAAATTGCCAGTCGATGGCCTTCGCGCGCTCGGCGAGCTCGGCCTCGCTGAGCTCGTCGCCCGCCTCCTCGGCCAGGCCCTTGGCGAGCGCCATCCGATACGTGTCCTGCTTGCCCAGCGCGACGTCGGCCGTGTCGGACGGGTCGAAGCTGACCGTCACGATGCGGTACTTCTCGGGACCGGGCGCGAACCCCGCCGCGATCATCGTCTTCAGCAGCTCGTTGAGCTGGACGCTGCAGAGCGACGTACAGCGGTAGTAGTTCAGCGTCAGGAGCACCGGCCGCTCGCCATCGAAGAACCTGCCGAGTGACACCGTTTCGCCGCTGGCATTCGTGAGTGGCAAATTCGCATCGAGCTTGCGACCGAGGCGATTCTGGATGTCGACCCCGTCGAATTGGCTGGGCGGCGGACCGCCGGCCAAGGCGGATCCCGGCGCCGCGACCGCGAGGGTCGCGAGGGCCAGGAGAGCGCCGACTGGGACGAGAAACTTCATACGACGAGGGTCGACCTTCGCGTGCTGCGGGAGAGAGAAATCAGTTGGGCTTGGCGGGGGGCAGGTCGTCCGGGTGCTTCCAGTCCTTGGGCGGCGGGGCCGCCTGGAAGCGCGCCGCGTTCGAGAGGACGAGCGCCTTGGCCGCGGAAAACGGGATGCGGTACGCCTTGTCCTTGCCGTCGACCGGGAGCGCCTCGCCGTAGGTCTGGGCGAACTTTGCGTCCTCCGTGGCGCGCTCTTGCAGCGACTTCGACTCCTTGTTCGCGGCGCCGTCGAGCTCGCGGTCGGCCTGCGCGGTGAAGATCACGTCGACGCCGTAGCCGGCCAGAACGAGCGCCACCGTGAGCGTCACCAGGAACCCGAACAGGTTGCGGTTCGGGATCCGGTCGGCCTCGTGCCCGCCCGAGGTGTAGGACGCGACGAGACGCGCCGGCCCAATCGGAGCGGGCGGAGCGGGCGGGCTGCCGGCGTCTTGATGGGAATGCGAAGGGTCGTTCGTGTGGGCCATCGTGTCCTCACATGTTCTCGAAGCGGAGCGATTCGGAGAGGCGCGGATCGCCGACGGGGGCGGTCGGCGAGCGCGTCGTGAGCCACGCGAACACCCCCACGAGAATGCCGCCAATTCCGACCAGGCAGAGGAGATCCGCAATGTGGATCGAGAAGTGCGCCTCGTGCCCTTGGACGAGCGCCATATTCGGCTGCACCAGCCAGAAGATGTCGAGGTATTGCGCAAAGAGCAGCCAGCCCGCACCGAGGGCAAGGGCTACGCGGCTTCGCTTGACGTGCTTCGACATCAAGAGCCAGAACGGAACGCCGAACTTCGCGAGCGGCATGAACACCGAAAGGAAGTCCCAGCCGCCCTCCATGCGCGTGCCGAAGAACACCGTCTCTTCCGGGATATTGGCGTACCAGATGAGGAGGAACTGCGAGACGGCCATGTAGGCCCAGAAGACCATGAACGCGAACGTCCACTTGCCCAGGTCCTGGTAGTGCTCGAGCGAGATGGCGTTCTTCAAGACACCGGACTTCTGGAGTGCCAGCGCCGACAGCGTGATGGCCGCGCCGCCCGCCATGACCGCGCCCGCGAAGTAGTAGACGCCGAAGATGGTCGAGTACCAGTGCGGGTCGAGCGACATCATCCAATCGATGGCCGCGACCGTGGTCGTCAGCGCGAAGAGCACGAAGCCGATCGGCGCCCACCAGCGCATCTTGTGGCTGAGCTTCGGGTCGCCGGTCGTGTCCTGCTTGCGCGACCAGCGGTAGAGCATATACCCGAAGAGGCTCCAGAGGCCGACGAGGACGAACGCGCGCACCGTGAAGAAGGTCGGGTCGAGGAAAGCCTGCTTGCGCGAGAGCAAGAGGTCCTCTTTCACGACCTCCGCGTGGCTCCAATGGAAGAGCTCGTGCATGCCGAAGATGACCGGCACGATCAGTACCGCGAAGGCCGGCAGGACCATCATCCAATTCTCGGCGATGCGCCGCACGACGATGCTCCAGCCCGCGCGCGTGCCGTGCTGGATGAGCACGAAGAAGAAGCAGCCGAGTGCCACGGCCAGCCAGAACATGAGGGCTGTCAGATACGAGAAGAAGAACTGCGTGTGGCCGGCCTTCGCGTGGGCGCTGGCCGGCGAGGTGCCGACGAACCACGCGGCGCCGAGGCAGCCCAGGCCGAGGACGATCCCGATGAGCGGGAATTTGCGCCACAGACTGCCACTGGCCAGGCGCGTGTTATCGGCGGTCAATTTCGGGAGTTCCGCGTGAGCGTCACTCATGGCGTGCCTCCGGGCAGAGTCGCGCGTTGCGACTCGGGGATGTCGTTGAGCTCAGCGCGCTGGCTGACCTGGAGCACGCGCACCCACGCCGCGATCGCCCATCGATCCGCCGGATCGATCTGGGGTCCGTGGGCGAGCATCAGCCCCTTGCCGAACGTGATGACGTCGAAGAAGTAGCCGAGCGGCATGGCCGCAAGGCGCGGCTGGTGCAGGTTCGCGGGGCGGACTTTGAGACCGCGCTGGGCGATGAGGCCGTCACCGTAGCCCGTTTTGGCGTGGCACGGCGCGCAGTAGATGGCGTAGCGCGCCTCACCGCGCGCGAGCAGCGCCTCATCGAGCGCGACGCTCTCGGGCAGCCCATCGAGCAAGCGGCCGTTCGCGTCGCGTCCTCGAAAGAACGCGTCGTCGGCCCTGAGGTGCCCCTGCGCGACCGTCCCGGCGACAGGATCGCGCGCGGCCCGGCGGTCCGGGAACCAGGCGTTCTGCTCCTGCGGCTTGTAGTAGTCCTGGAAGTCCATGTTGAGGTTCGGGTGCACCGGGGGATCCGGCGATTTGCTGCCGCGGCAGCCGGTCGCCAGGCCGATTCCCGTGACCGCGAGCGCGATGGCCATCACGCGCTGGGCGAGCGAAGACGCGTTCATTCGTCGACCTCCTCGATGTTGGTCGCGCCGAGCTGTTGGAGCAGCTTCTTGGTCTTCTTCGCGTCGAAGAGCGGGTCGCGCGCCTCGATCGTGATGAAGAACTTGTCGTCCGTGGCGGCCTTGAAGCGGTCGCTGTTGAAGATCGGGTGGTGGAAGGTCGGCAGCTTGTTGAGCGCGAACATGCCGAAGACCGCGCCGAACGCGCCCATCAGGATGGCAAGCTCGAACGTCACCGGGATCCACGCCGGCCACGAGAAGAACGGCTTGCCTGCGACGATGGTCGGGTAGTCGATCACGGTGGTCCACCATTGGAGCGTGAAGCCCAGGACCATCCCGAAGATGGACATGCCCAGCACGATCCAGGGGATCTTCGAGGCAGACAGCCCCATGGCGCGCTCGAGCCCGTGTACCGGGAACGGCGTGTGCGCGTCCCAGTGGCGGTAGCCCTCGTCACGCACGCCTTCGCACGCGGTGTAGATCACTTGCGGGGTCTCGAACTCGGCGAGCAGACCCCATGTCTTCTTCTCAGCCATGGGCGGCGGCCTCCTTCGTCTGGTCGGCGTGGGCGGGGTCCGGGTGCCAGTGCGGGTCGGCCTGCGGGAGCACGGCCTTCACCTCCGCGATGGCGACCATCGGGATGAAGCGCAAGAACAGGAAGAAGAGCGTGAAGAACAACCCGAAGCTGCCAACCAAGGTCGTAAAGTCCCAGATGGTCGGGCGGAAGTAGTCCCACGACGACGGCAGCCCGTCGGCCGAGAGTGACATCGTGATGACGAAGCGCTCGAACCACATCCCGATATTGACAAAAATCGAGAGGATGAAGAGCACTGTCACATTGCGTCGCAGCTTCTTGAACCAGAAGAACTGGGGCGTGATCACGTTGCACGAGACCATGATCCAGTAGGCCCAGCCGTAGGATCCGAAGAGTCGGTTGTTGAACGTGAATTGCTCGAATTCGTTGCCCGAGTACCAGGCGATGAAGAACTCCATCGCGTAGGCATAGCCGACGAGACTGCCGGTCAAGAGGATGATCTTGGCCATGTTCTCGAGGTGTTTGGTCGTGATGATGTGCTCGAGATGGAAGATCTTGCGCGCTGGAATCGCCAGCGTCAGCACCATCGCGAAGCCGCTGAAGATGGCGCCCGCGACGAAGTAGGGCGGGAAGATCGTCGTGTGCCAGCCGGGCAGATTCGACACCGCGAAGTCGAACGACACGATGGTGTGAACCGAGAGCACCAGCGGCGTCGAGAGGGCCGCGAGGAGGAGATACGCGCGCTCGTAATTGACCCAGTGACGCATCGAGGAGCGCCAGCCGAGCGCCACCGCGCCATAGACCAGGCGACGGATCTTGCTCGTCGAGCGGTCGCGCATCGTCGCGAAATCCGGGATGAGGCCGACGTACCAGAAGAGGAGCGACACCGTGAAGTACGTCGAGACCGCGAAGACGTCCCAGAGCAGCGGCGACATGAAGTTCGGCCACATGCCCATCTGATTCGGCAGCGGGAACATCCAGTAGAGGAGCCAGATGCGGCCGACGTGGATGGTCGGAAAGAGCAGCGCGCAGATGACGGCGAAGATCGTCATCGCCTCGGCGTAGCGGTTGATCGACGTCCGCCACTTCTGCCGGAACAGGAAGAGAATGGCGGAGATCAGCGTCCCGGCGTGGCCGATACCGACCCAAAACACGAAGTTGACGATGGCGAAGCCCCAGCCGACCGGGTTCTGCACGCCCCAGATGCCGGTGCCTTCCCAGACCAGGTAGGCGACCGACACCAAGAGGAGCAAGAGGCCCGCGACCGCCAGGCCAAACCCCATCCACCACCCCTTGTAGCTCCTGAGCTCCATGGGTGCGGCGACGGCGTTGCTGATGTCCTTGAAGGACGGGTTGTTCAGGATGAGCGTTCCGCGCCCCGCGACCGGGTCGAGCGCGTCCTCGTTGGTCGACCGCGCCGCGGCGCCCCACGGTTCGTGTGACGTGGCCATCTCAGGCTCCCAGGTCCGGGTTGGGGTTGCGCAGCTTGGCGAGGTACGTCGTGCGCGGCCGCGTGTTGAGCTCGCGCAGGATCTGGTAATTGCGCGGCTCGCTCCGGGTCTTCGAGACCGCCGAGTCCTTGTCGTTCTTGTCGCCGAAGACGATGGCGTCCGCCGGGCAGACCTGCTGGCAGGCCGTCTTGATGCGGCCGTCCTTCACGCGTCCGTCGCCTTGGACCTTGGCCTCGATCTTCGCGGCGCTGATGCGCTGCACGCAGTAGGTGCACTTCTCGATCACACCGCGGAACCGAATGGTCACATTCGGATTCTTCTGCATCTGCGTGAGCGGGTGGATGTCGAGGTTGTAGTTGAAGTAGTTGAAGCGCCGCACCTTGTACGGGCAGTTGTTCGAGCAGTAGCGCGTGCCGATGCAGCGATTGTAGGCCATGTCGTTGAGGCCTTCGTTCGTGTGCGCGGTCGCCTTGACCGGACACACGGCCTCGCACGGCGCCGTCTCGCATTGCTGACACGGCAGCGGCTGCAGCACCGCCTCGGGCTCGTCCGCGTCGCCCGCGAAGTAGCGGTCGATGCGGATCCAGTGCATCTCGCGCCCGCGCAGGACGCGGTCCTTGCCGACGACGGGGATGTTGTTCTCGGCCTGGCAGGCGACCAGGCACGCGCTGCAACCCGTGCAGGCGTTGAGGTCGATGCTCATCGCCCACTGGTGTACGCCGTTGAAGTAGTCGCTGAGGACGTCCGAGTTCGGCGTGCGCGCGCTCTTGGGGTAGATGTGCGACCGGACCTCGGACCCCTTCATCACCTGGTCGAGGATCTTGCCCGCGAACTCCGGATCGGCCTTGTACTCGTCGCGCGAGGCCTCGAGGACCAGCGAGCGCGGCGGGAACGCGGGCTTCTTCTCCCCCTCTTTCGCTACCGCGTGCTTGTCGTGGAGAAGATTCTTGCGCGCGGCCGACGGGCCGAAATCGTCGCGCTCACCCGCGGGACTCCACGTCGGGGTCTGCGAATTGCCGAACGGTTGGACGTTCGCGAGCGGCACCGAGCCGCTCCCGATCGCCGCCTGTCCATCGGCATACCAGGCCCCCGCCGGCATCGCCGCGTAGACGTCGAAGCCGTGCAGCGACGCGATGCGCAGGCGGTCGTCGTTGGTGGCCGGCTCGGCCTTGTCGCGGCCGTGTCCGAGCCAGAGCGCCACGGTGCTATCCGCCTGTCCGGGCATCAGGAAGAGCGGCAACTCGACCTTGGCGCCGCCGACCGTGACCGCGACCACGTCCCCGTTGGTGGCTCCGGGGAATAGCGTCTGCGCGGTCTTCTTGTTCGCGAGCGCGGCGTTGTCCCACGTGAGCTTCGTCATCGGGTCGGGCGCTTCTTGCAGCCAGCCGCAATTGGCGTAGCGACCGTCGAGGCGCAGCGCGTCCACGTGGAAGTTGATTTCGAGTTTGGCCGTGGCCTGGGCCGAGCCGACGGCCACGAGGTCGCCGACCTTGGACCAGTCGAGCGAGGCCGGCGCCGGTGGTGCGGTGTGCGTGTCGACGATGCCGTCGTGGAGCCAGCGCTGCCAGGTCTTCTCGGACCAATCGGGTTGCGACTTCCAAGTGTCGCGCACGAGGTCGTACCCCGGCGCGTTGCCGCCCGTCGCGAGCCGCGCGAGCACCTCGAGCCCGGACGGCGTGAAGTGCAAGGGTGCAATGAGCGGCTGCACGATCGCGGCGACGCCCGTCAGCGAGACGAGGTCTCCCCACGCTTCGAGGAAGTGCGAGGTCGGCAGATGCAGCGCCGAGACGCGGGCCGTCTCGTCGTAGTGCGTGCCGGCGTGAATCGTCGTGACCGCGCGCAGCCGCTTGGCCAGCTCGAGCGTGCCCGCCGAGAGCACCGGATTGGCGTCGATCACGAAGACCGTCGTCAATTGCTGGGTATCGAGCGCGGCCGCGAGGGCCAGCAGCGACTCCTGCGCAACCCAGCTCGGGTCCTGATGCAGCGTCTGCGCGGGCTTGCCGCCGTTCTGCTGAAGCGCCGTGTTGACCGCCAGCGCGAGGCCATGCACCCACGCCGGTTGCCGGTGTCCGACCGACACCGTCGCGCGCGGCTTGGCGCCCGCGAGGTCCTTGGCCAGCGCCTTCACGTACTTCAGCGCCTGCGCGTCGAGCCCGGCTGGCGTCGCGGCCCGCCCGAGCGCTCCCGCGTCGACCGTCACCCCGTGCGCCGCGAGCTCCTGCGCCAGGGCCACCAGCAGCTTGCCGACGTCGCCGGACTTCGTGCGCACGCGGTGATCCGCCATCGCGCCGGTCACCGAGAACGTCGCCTCGGCCACGTAGAGGCGGTTCATCGGCGCGCCCGGCGTGCTCGCCTTGCGGCCGGCCGAGAACGCCTTGGTGTGGCGCACGCTCGAGTGGTCGCGCCCGAGGACGTCATGATCAAAGGATGCGATGACGTCCGCGTGCTCGAGGTGCGTCACCGGGTAGCTGCCGGCGCCGCCGATCGCCGTCGCCGCCGCGAACTCGCCCTCGGGCGCGAAGACGTCCGCGTTGAAGAAGCGGACATCCGGGGCTGCTGCCTTCAGCGTGGCCATCAGCCGCCGCGCCGTCGGCGACATCTGCGTCGCCGTCACGACCCCAAACTTGCCCTTGCGTGCAAGCATCGCGGCGTCTTCGAACACCTTCCAGGCCGCATCCCAGGCGAGCGTGGGGGACTTGCCGTCGGCGCCGCGCGGCCCGCGCGGTTGCGTCGAGCGATCCAGATCATAGAGGCCGACGATGGCGCCCTGCATCGACGCGTTCGTCGCGCCGAGCGACTCGCCGTGCAGCGGATTGCCTTCGATCTTGGTCGGGCGTCCGTCGTGGCTCTCGACCAGGATGCCCTGAACCGTTGCACCTTCCTGCAAGCATGTCGCGTAGTACACCGCGACGCCCGGGATCTGCTCTTCGGGACGCACGCGGTGCGGCACGATCGTCGTCACCGGCTTGCGGATGCAGCCCGACAGGCCCACGCCCGCCGCCGCCGCGCCCGCGCCCATCACGCCCAGGAACGTGCGCCGCGAGAAGCCGTCCATCGACGGCGTCGCCTCGGCCGCCGTCATCGTGAGCTCGGCCAGCGAGTCCTCGCCGCCCATGCCGTCGGGCGCTTCGGGTCCCAGCCCCTGCGCCTCGAGCTCGGTCGCGTAGCCCGCCCGCTCGGAAGCCGCCTCGAGCGCCTCGTAGCTGGTCCAAAGGGGGTCGTTCTTCATCGGTGGCATCCCGAGCAGTTGGAGACAGGCGGGTTGACCACATCGGCCGGGATCGGATCCGTGTGGTTGTCGATGAACTTCGGATCGAAGTGACGGCGCCGCGCGACGTCTCGCGCCGGGTCATAGGCGTCGGCGTCCGAGGCGCTCCAGGCCATGTTCGTCACCTGATCGAGCGGCCTGAGATGCGGCTCGGGGTTGCGATGGCAGTCGAGGCACCAGAGCATCGAGAGCGGCTCGACCTGCCACACGACGTCCATCTGATCGACGCGCCCGTGGCACGACGTGCACCCGACCCCCGCGTTCAAGTGCACGCTGTGATCGAAGTAGGCGTAGTCGGGGAGCATGTGAACCTTGACCCACTCGAGCGTCGACTTGCCCTCGTAGCTGTCGATCAAGGGCTTCACGCGCTGCTGCCGCTCGGGCCCCAGATCGAGATTGACGTGGCAATTCATGCACGTCGCATTCGGCGGGATCGCGGCGTACGCGGCACTCTCGATCGTGCTGTGGCAGTAGCGACAATCGAGCCCCATCTGACCCGCGTGTAGCTTGTGGCTGAACGGGATCGGTTGCTTCGGCTGGTACCCGACGTCGGTGAACCGCGGCGAGAAGTAGTACCAGATGAAGAACACGATCCCGCACAGGGCAACCGGTGTGGCTGCGCCCACCATCAGCGGGAGCTTGTTGGTCCACTTAGGAAAAATCTGCGCCACGTCGAACCCCTTTGTTCGATTGAGCGACGTTGTCCCGTGCATCCCAGCGCCGCGGCCGGTCCGAGAAGGCGGCGCGGAAGCTAACAGGAGCCTCGCGGGCTGGCAACGGGTTCATGGTCGTTTGCTTCCAGTTTCCGACGCTGGGGAACCCGCCCGCCAACGGGGCGAGAACATTTTGAGATACTGGGTCACGGCGTCGAGCTCGGTGCTCGCCAAATGGCCCCAGGCGGCCATGCCCGTGCCCGGGACCCCGTGCTGGATGACCCTGATGAGGTCGGCGTCGGTTGGCAGTTGGTTACCGGGCGATGTCTTGTGCTTAAACAGGGCCTGTGTGAGGTCGCGCGGTGGCGGGTCCATCTGGCGTGCGGCGGCGGTGTTCGCGGTGCCGTCGAGGCCGTGGCAGTTCGCGCAAAAGCGGTTGTAGATATCGCGCCCTTCTTCGAGCGTGTGCGGCTGGACGACGCGTGTGCCGAACGTGACCGGCTCGGTGAAGGCGGGGCCCGGCGAGCAGGCCGCGACGCCGCCGAGGGCGACGAGTGCGCTGGCGGTCGGGGCGCGGAACAAGAGGCGTCGAAAGCGCTTCACGGGCGGCTCTCCGGGGTCTCGGCGGCGGCCGCGTCCAGCGCCTTGGCCATGTCGATCGCGTACGCGACGATCGTCTCGCGGTCCTTCGCGTCGCTGGCGCTGAAATAGTGGCGAATGTGCCGCTCACCATCGACGAGCACGAGCTTCATCGAGTGCGAGATGTCGATGATGCCGGCCTTCTCGACCTTGTCGCCCACGGCGGTCTTGAAGCCGCCCATGACGAGCGCCTCGAGCTCCTTGCGCGCGCCGGTGACGAGGTGCCAGCGGCTCAGATCGAGCTTGCGATCGGCGGCATAGCGCGTGAGCTCGGCGGGCGTGTCGACCTCGGGATCGACCGAAAACGAGACGAGCTGGATGCGGCTGGTCTGCGGGAGTCCCGCCTGGATGCCGGCGGCGACCTCGTTCATCGCCTGCATGATCGCGGGGCACGTGGTCTGGCACGAGGTGAAGAAGAAGCTCGCGATCCACACCTTCTGATCGAGGTCGCGCTGCGTGATCGGGGCGCCGCTGTGGGTCGTGAGGGCGAAGTCGGGGACCGTGCCCAGGACCGGGAGCTCGGCGAGGCGCCGCGATTGGCAGCCGCGCATGGCCGTCAGGGCGACGACGCCCAGGACCACGCCGACGACCCACGGGTAGCGCACGACGAAGCCGATGACGCCGCCACGCGGCGGGACGGCGGCGACGGGCGCCACGGGGGTGGTCGGCGGGGCGGCCGTCATGCGCGCGCTCCCTCGACGCGGCGTGCGAGCCAGGCGGCAACCGCGAGCGCGAAGACGGCGATGCCGCCGAGGGCCGCGAGCGCCACGCCAGGCGAGGCGAGGGCGCCCTGGGCAGTGCTGCCGGCGAAGGCGTAGCGCAGACCGTCGACCATGTACGCGATCGGGTTGATGTGGGCGAGGGCATGGAGAAAGCCCGTGGCCGGCAGCGGGAAGAGCGCGCCCGACACGAGCCAGAGCGGCAGCAGCAGGACCCCCATGAGGGCGTGATAGGCCTGCGTGGTCTTCACCATCCAGGCGAGCGCGAACGAGAACGCCGTGAGCGCGATGGTGCCGAGCGTGAAGCTCGCCAGAAGCAGCGGCCAGTCGATGCCGCCGAGGCTGAAGCCGGCGAGCAAGGTGGCCGGCAGGGCGAGCGCGAGCTGGATGAGCGCGATGCTGAGGACGCCGAGGATCTTGCCGATGATCATCGCGAAGCGTGACCCGGGCGCGACCATGACCTGCTGCAGAAAGCCGTGTTGGCGATCCTCGATCACGGCCATCGTCGCGAAGATCGACGTGAAGAGGGCGATCATCGCGACGAAGCCCGGGAAGAGGAACGCGAGCGAGCTGGTGCCGGGCGAGGCCTTCATGGCGAAGACGCCGCTCATGCCCGAACCGAGCAGGCCCCAGAGCAGAAGCGGTTGAAGCACGATGCCGACCCAGCGGCCGGTGTCGCGCCGGAGCTTGAGGAGATCGCGCCGCCAGAGCGCGAGCGCGAGGCCGAGCTCGCGGGCCAGCGGCGTCGGGCGCGCGATCGGTGCCGGAGTCGAGGTCGAGGTCGACGGGGCCGCGGGCGTCAGCGGCGCGGCAAGGCGTTCTTGGATCATGCCGCCGCCTGTGCCGTGGGAGGGGGCGCTTCGCCGGCGAGGTCGCCGCCCGCGAGCTTGGTAAAAGCGTCCGCGAGGGTGGGGCGGCGGAGTGACACCGTGTCGAGGCGGCCGGCCGGGAAGAGCTCGACGATGCGGACGAGGAGGCGGGCGCCGTGATCCTGACCTTGGGCGCCGTCGTCGGGCGCGGACGGGACCTCGCAGACGACGCGGCGCTCGCCATCGACCCGGCTGGCGAGCTGGAGGCGAGCGCTGATCGTTTCCACGAGCTCGGCGGGGGAGGCGCCCTCGATGACGACGAGCTCACGCCCGAGGGCGCGGATGGTCGCGGCGGGAGTGCCCTCGTAGGCGATGCGCCCCGCCGCGAACATCAGGAGCCGCTCGCATTTTTCGGCCTCGGCGGCGCTGTGGGTCGCGGTGATGAGCGTCAGGCCGTAGGCTTGGCGGTGCGCTTCGAGGCGTTGCCAGAAGCGCTCGAAGCTCTCGGCGTCGAGGCCCGCGGTCGGCTCGTCGAGGAGCAGGACCTCGGGGTCGGCGATGATCGCGCGGGCGAGATCGAGGCGTCGCTTCATGCCGCCCGAGAACGTCTTGACGCGGTCGTTCGCGCGGTCCTCGAGGGCGGCCCACGCGAGGAGCTCGCGCGTCTTGGCGCGCCCGATGTGGCGCGGGAGGCCGGCGAGCTGCGCGGCGAGCCCGAGGTTCTCAGCGGCGCTGAGCGAGAGATCGAGGCTCGGCGATTGGAAGACGACGCCGACGCGCAGGCGCACTTCGGGGTCGCCCGGCGGGCGCTCGTCCGTGTGGGAGCCAGGGCCGAGATGCCACACGATGCGGCCCGCGACCGGGCGCGCGAGGCCGGCCAGCAGCGTGAGCGTCGTCGATTTGCCGGAGCCGTTGGGGCCAAGGAACGCGACGTGCTCGCCGCGCGCGACGGTGAGATCGATCCCGCGCAGAACCGAGGTCTTACCCCAGGCGGCATGGAGGTTCGACACGGCCAGGACGGTGGGCGAGGAGGCGGAGGACGTGATCAAAGGAGGACGTCGATGCCGAGGCCGGCGACGAGGATCGGGAGGTAGAGCAGCGAGCCGACGAAGACCTGGCGCGCCCAGCGGGCGGGGACCGGCGCTCGGAAACCGGCGACGACGCGCGCAAAAAAGAGCACGCCGGCGAGGCTGACCACGGTGGCGTAGGGCGGGCCGGTCACGTCGCAGGCGACGAGGAGGAGGCTCGTCGGGATGAGGAGGGCCGCCCAGATCGCGGCCTCCCAGGTCGCGGCGCGAAGGCCGTGCGCGCTCGGGGTCGTGCGGATCCCGGCGGCCTCGTACTCACGCTGGCGGAAGATGGCGATCGCGATGAAGTGCGGGATCTGCCAGACGAAGAGGATGCCGAAGAGGGCGAGCGCGGGCGCGTCGAGGTGCCCGCTCACGGCCGTCCAACCCATGAGCGGCGGGACGGCGCCGGGGATCGCGCCGACATGGAGCGAGAACGAGGAGCGCCGCTTGAGCGGCGTGTAGATGGCGACGTAGCTGACGATCGCAAAGAGGCCGATGAGCGCCGTCAGGACGTTCGTGCCCGCGAGCAGCACCGCGACGCCGGCGGCTCCGAGGGCCACGCCGAAGACGAGGGCGCCCCGATCCGAGATGCGCCTGTTGGGGAGCGGGCGGTCCTTCGTGCGCTTCATGAGGCCGTCGGTGTCGCGCTCGAGCCACATATTGAGCGCGTTGGCGCTGGCGACGGCGAGCGCCGTGCCGACGAGGGCCGCGACCACGAGCCACAGGGAGACCTCGGGCGTGGCCGCGTGGCGGTTCGCGAGGAGGATGCCGCCCGTCACCATGACGAGGCACATGCGGTTGATGGCCGGCTTGGTGAGCGCGATGTAGTCGCGCAGCGCGCTCGGGGTGCGTGCGTCGCGCGCGGCTTCGTCGGTGCGATCGTCGACGGCGGGTGCCACGCGCTCGAGGGGGTCTTGGCGTTCGATGTCGACGGTCATGCCCGGAGCCCCGTCGGAGGTGTGAGGCGCGCCCCAAGCGGCCCGAAGCCGATATAGAGCGCGACCAGAACCGTCAGCAACAGGCCGCCGATCGCGGTGTGGAACATCACCACCGGGAGGATGCTCCCCATCACGACCGTCACCATGCCGAGCGCGACCTGCACGGCCGTCAGCCCCACCGCGAACCACGCGAGCTGCCCCATGCGCCCGCGGTCGTGCGCGCGCGCCGTGCGCCACGCACGCAGCGCCGCCCACAGCACCACGACCATCGCCGCATAGCCCACCGCGCGATGCAGCATGTGCATCAGCCGCAGCCCGCCCGCCGGGAAGAGCCCTTCGTCGTTGCACGAGAGCAGATCAGTGCCGCACACGTAGTTTGCTCCGAGGTGGCGCAAGAGGCCGCCCAGAATGATTTGCGCGAGGACGAGCGCCGTCGCCGCCAGGATCACGCCGCGCGGCAGCGTCGAGCCGGTCGTCGGCTCGTGACGCCTCGCGGGGACGAGACGCCACGCGAGAAATACCATGAGCGCGAGGCAAGCGTAACCCACGACGAGGTGGGCCGTGGAAATGGCGGCGCTGAGGCCCACGAGCACCGTGATCCCGCCGAGCGCGCCTTGAAGGAGGACCAGCAGCAAGGCCCCGAACGCGAGCCACTTCGTTTGCTTCGGAAGGCCCGGCGCCGCGAGGCTTCCGATGACGACCAAGGTCGTGAAGAGCCCGACCAGCCAGCCCCAGAGGCGATGCCCGTGCTCGTAGAGGACGCCGCCCGACATCTCGGGGAAGCTGTCGCCATTGCAGCGCGGTACGAAGAACCAGGTGAACGACCAGTCCTTGCACGCCAGCGACGAGCCCGTCGGGTTGACGGCGCCGCCGATGAGCAGCATCAGCCAGGTGGCGACGGCCGCCAGCACGGCCACGATGAACAGCACGCGCGGCGTGAGCACGCGCGTCACGGCCCGCGCGATGGGCCCGATCGGCGCCGCGGGATGCGTCCCCGTCGCGGTCACAGCGCGACCCCCTTCTGACCCGACTTGCAGTACGTGTCGAGCGCGCGCCACGCCAGCGTGCACGACTCGCGCACGGGCTTGGGCGATTTGCGATCGATGCCGCGCTGGCGACACTGCTCGAAAGCCCATTGGGCGGACTTCTGATCGGGGCCGAGCGCGGCGCATTTCGCGGTGCGGTCCGAGCCGGCGAGGCAATTGCCGACCGCGCGCGGCACGGCGTCGAGGCAGATTCGGCCGGGGGCGCGGCAGGTCGCGTCGAACCAGTCGAGGACCCCGCCGACGCACGCGTCTGAGTCCAGCGACTTGCCCTTGGCGAGCCAGCCGTCGAGCTCGTGCGAGATCGTGATGGTCGCGCGCGTCGCGTCGAAATAGACGTACACGCCCAGCGCCGAGCCCACGGAGATGCAAGCGGCGACGACCCAGAGCCCCGTATTCCCGCTGCGCGGAGCGGCGTTGCCTTGGTTCGTGCTCGCAGCAGGGCCGCCTTGCGGAGCGCTGTGGCCTTCGTCGTTACCCATCCCGAGGCGCCTTCTAGGCGTGACGCGTGCGAAGGTCAACGATGTCCACGGAACTTTTGCGCTGGTTATCGCACGGCGGCCTTGCTAGGCCACGCGGCGATGGCCGACTTGCCGCCAGCGCTCTTCGTCGACCCCGATCACGCGGCGCGCATCCTGCGCGAGGGCGGTGTGGTCGCACTGCCGACCGAGACGGTGTACGGCCTGGGGGCGAGCGCGCTGGACCGGACGGCGCTGGCGCGCGTGTTCGCGGTCAAGCGGCGCCCCATCGATCATCCTTTGATCGTGCATCTGGCGAGCGCGGATCTCCTGCCGGGCTGGGTGGCCGAGCCGATCTCGGCCCGCGCGTGGCGGCTGGCGGCGCGCTTTTGGCCGGGGCCACTGACGATGGTGCTGCCACGCGGGGCGCTGGCGTCGGACGCGGTGACGGGCGGGCGCGACACGGTGGCGGTGCGGGTGCCGGACCATCCGCTCATGCGGGCGACGCTCGCGGCGCTCGGGTCGGGCATCGCGGCGCCGTCGGCGAATCGCTTCGGGCAGGTGAGCGCGACGACGGCGGCCGACGTGGTCGAGGAGCTCGGGGCGGAGCTCGACGCGATCGTCGATGGCGGGGCGTGTCGGGTGGGGCTCGAGTCGACGATCATCGACCTGTCGGGGGCGGCGCCGGCGGTGCTGCGCGAGGGGCCCGTGACGCGCGAGGCGCTCGCGGAGGCGCTCGGAGAGCCGGTGGCGGATAGGACGCGCGGCGCGCCGGGGGCGCGACCCGAGGCGCCCGGGCAGCACGCGAGCCATTACGCGCCGCGGGCGCGGCTCGAGGT
>SXIE01000128.1 GCA_005772945.1 Pseudomonadota bacterium | reverse complement strand
GTGGCCGAAGAGCTGGGACTCGATCAGCTCGGCCGGGATCGCGCCACAGTTGACGGCGATGAAGGGAGCCGGCGCACGCGGACTCGAGCGGTGGACGGCACGGGCGAGCATCTCCTTGCCGGTTCCGGACTCGCCTTCGATGATCACCGGGACATTGTGGAACGCGACGCGGCGGGCGAGCTCGACGAGGCGGGCCATCGGCCGGCTGTGGTGGATGATGTCCGCGAACTCGGGCGCCGCGATGCTTGGGGCGGCACTCTGCGCGCGAAGGCGCTGGTCCCGCTCGGCGAGGAGATCAGGGATGAAGTCGGCCGAGATGTCGAAGGGGACTGAGGCCGCGCGCACGCCGTGGTCACGCGATGATTCGATGAGCTCGGCCGGGAAGCGGGTCTTGGCGAGGATGATCCAGACGGCGGCCATCGCGGGCGTGCCCGGACTGAGGTGGAAGGTCAGGGTGGCGGGCTTGGCCGGGTCGCTCGAGACGAGCTCGGCCGTCCGGCGCGCGGCCTCGTAGATCTCGCCGAAGTGGGTCGGTCCGGTGAGTTTCGCTACGACGATGGTTACCGCCGTGGGGGTATGGGCTTGGAGCCAGGCATGGAAGGGCTCGACTCTGGCCGGGGGGTGATCGCTCAGCAGGTAGGCTTCGTCGAAGGTTCGAGTCGTGAGGGCCTGCGCGATCGGTCCGACGCCGACGACCTGCTGTTCGGTCGGGGCGCGCAGGTCGGTCGTGCCGATCCAGGCCAGGAGAATGCGGCGCACGTTGTTGGACTACAGCTCCCACGAGCGGCCCGCAAGGGCAAGCGAGGCCCCGAGTGAACTGACGCAGCATCGCTTGTGGGTCGCGGCGACGGCATCCACGTTCCGCGGGAACCACATTCCCGAAGATGCTCCCTTCACGGCGATGGGAGCATCAGCCGCACCCCGCGCTCCTCGGCCTCGGTGGGTTCCTCGAAGGCGTGGGTCGCGCGCAGCTCGGCGAGCGCGCTGTCATAGGACGTGAAGTCGATAGCGCGGGTGTAGCGCTGCGCGAAGTCGAGGACGCGCGCGATCGGTTGGGTCAGGCCGTTGTGGCTGAGGCCCTTGAGGGCGGCGACGTAGTTCGCGCGATAGACCGTCGGGATGAGGATGCGCCGTTCGCCGGCGTGTGCGAGCTCGGCGTTCATCATGATGCGCGCGATGCGGCCGTTGCCGTCCGAGAAGGGGTGGACCTCGCTGATGAGGCACATCATGAAGGTTGCGCGCTGAAGCGGATCGGTCAGCGTGCGGCAGAGGGCGAAGCCTTCCGCGAGCGTGCCGTGGACGAGGTCGGGCGCGACGAAGACCGTGCTCCCGGCTTGGTTCGCCGCGGTCTTGAAGCGGCCGGGGGCTTGCTCCGGTCGTGCCTGCATGACGACCGCGTGTCGCCGGCAGAGGAGCTCCGTCAGCTGCTCGGGCGTCTCGGGGATCCGACGCATCTCGGTGGGATCGGCGACGATGCGGAAGGTTCCGAGCACGTCGTGCGCGTCGGCGGGTCGCTGCGTCGGGATGGTGCCGTCGAACACGATCGCGCGGGCCTCGCCGAGCTCGAAGCGTGTGCCCTCGATGAAGTTCGAGAAGTACGCCTCGAAGAAGGACAGGTTCGTGCTCTCGCCGGGCCGCGCTGGGTCCGGGCGCGAGCTCGGCGCCATGCGCGCGAGGTCGTCTCGGAGGGCACCGAGCAGATCGAGACGCTTGGGATCGTAGGGTCGTCCTGCGTGCCGCGCTCGCGCGACGCGAGTCACGAGCGCCGCTTCCCGGGTTCCGAGAAGCGCGCCGATGAGGGCATCCAGCGCCTTTGCCTCGGCGGCCAGCCCAAGGGCGGGCGCGAGGCGTCGGAGGTCCTCGCGGAGCTCGTTCAGGTAGGACTCGCCGCGCGTGCGGAGGTCGCGGTCGAGTCGCCGCTCGATGGCCGCGCGACCGACGCGGCGTGCGACGCCACCGCGTGCGCGGGCGGGACGCAGGTTCTCGAGATAGGCGCGCGCGGGGCTCGAGAGGTGGAGACCGCCGATGAACGTGAGGTCTCCAGGCAGCGGACCGGCGCCCGGGCGTGTCCGCAGAATGAGGCCGGGAAGGGCCACAGCGGATTCGCGATCGCTCGCCAGGAAGAGCGAGCCGTCGGTGGCGACATCGTTGTCGAACGCGGTGCGATCGACGATGACCGCGCCCGGAAAGTAGAGGCCCGCGATGATCCACTTGTGCCGCCGCACCAGCGCCTCGGGCGGCTCGGTGGTGTTCTTCGTGTAGAGTCGCGGTCCGAGCTTGCGGAGGCGACCTGCGCGCACGGCGCGACTCACGGCCGACGCCAGCGCGGCGTTGGACAGGAAGACCTCCGGGAGCGGTTCGAGCAGACTTGGGGGCACGCCAGGAATCTCCGGTTAGCGGGATGCCGGGGCCACTCTAGCGCAAGTTGCCTTGGATTAAGAGTGGTCAGGGCGCAATAAATGCTCGGATAGCGGCAGGTGCGCGGCCGCTAAATCCGGGTCACAAGGCGCCCGATGATCCCGCCGAGCTGCTGGGCGAGGTCTCCCAGCGGGACCTCGGCGAGGTGGTCGGGGTAGTACTCGGCGACGTGCCGCGTGCCGGGTCCGAGCCCGACGCCGACCAGGCCGACGCCGCTCTCCCGGACCTCGGCGATGGCGGCCTTCAAGTCCCGGGGCGTTGAGTGGCGGCCCTCGGGGTGGCCGTCGCTCAGGACGATCATGAAGCGGTCGTGGGCCGGAAACGCCAGGAGGTGTCGCGCGGCCTCGAGCACGCACGGGCCGTCGTCGTTGAACGCGGGGCGGTTGTGGCCAAGTGGCTCGCGGCGCGAAGGCTCCCGACCACTCGTTTCTCGCGTACCGATTCATGAGGCAGATTCCATTTCATGGCCTCAGTGGATCACTACTCGCGATCGCCGTCGATCTTCTCGCCCTCGCTATGCGGATCGGCTCTCTAGCGCGAGGCTTCGGCGATCCACGCGCGCACGGTCATCACTGTTTCAGCCGTCACGGGCTGATTCCGGATGCCGAGGAGCTGCGCGATCGCGAGGCGCCCGTCGATGCGACGCAGCTCCAGCGTCGCGCGCTCGGGCGCGAGGACCTTGAAGAGGATCGAGGAGCCTTCGAAGCAGGCGGCGGCATAGGCCGACGCGCAGTGGTGCATGTCGTGCCCCTCGGCGATGAGCGCGTCGATGGTGCCGAGGTGGACAACTTCCTCCGTGCCCTCGATGGGCGCGGGTGGGAACGTGCGCGTGCCGGCGCGCGCCGCGAGGTCCTCCAGCGTGCTCGCCACATCACGCTGATTGGCACGATCGACCCAGCGTTGGTGGATTCGCTGGACGTCCCGCGGGCGACGGAGGCGCGCGACGACGCGGGCCGCGTCGCGAATGCCGAGTGCCAGTCCGAGGGCGCGCGTATCGGCCGCGAGTCGCACCACGCCGTGTCCAGACCAGGGATCGTGCGAGCGGAGGCCCTCGGCCACGGCGCTGAGAGTCACGTGCTGCGCGAGGGCCAGGGCCGCGTCCAAGCACTCCGAGGTGATCGCCGTCGAGCGGCCGACGATCTCGAGGACCGCCGGACGGGCAAGGAGCCGCAGGACCCTCGCGCGCGTGTGCGCGTCCCGGCGGGTCGGAAGGATGCGCTCGAGGATTCGAGCGTGTCGACCGGAGGCGGGGCGCCGGAGCACCCACGAGAGGAGGTCGGCGCGCCGGTGGGCCAGGAGCGCGGGGTAGGTGGTGACGGGCAGCCCCCGTTCGCCGAGCGCCCCGGCGATGAGCCACAGCAGGTTGGGGGCGGCAGCCGCCAGCTCGCGTCCAGCGCTCTCGCGCAGGAGTCGCAAGAGGGTGAGGTGCGCGTCGCGGTAGGCGCGTAGGTGGGTGCGGCAGTCGGGCGGGACCGAAGCGAGATAGCGCGCGATCGGGTGGGCGTCGTCGCGGTCGGTGTCGGGGTCGAGATAGAAGATGTCGAGGCCTGGGTCGACGGGCTCCTCGCGCCAAGCGTCACCGACCCAGCGGTCGCACGGAAGACCGTCCGCCCAGGCGCCGAAGCGAAGGCGGACATCGAGGCGTGGGCGTAGGTCGACCGTCAGCGCACCGGTGTCTGCGTCGAAGTGGACCGCGGTGGGATCGAGTCTCATGAGCGGTCGAACGATGCACGTTCGACGGTGCGACGTCACGCCCGCGCAAGCGGTCTGCGATTCATTCCGGCGCGCCAGGGGTAACGCAGGCGCCCTGAGCGCGTGTTCAGTGCGCTCGATGCGTCGACCTCGGAGCGATAGTCGTGGAGTCAGCTCGACCCCTGGCCCCGGAGACCCGTATGTGCAAAGCCTTCGACTTCACCGCCTCGGTTCCGCCCTGCCACCTCGACATCGCCCCCGGCTACCGCCTCTCGGTCCACGCCTGGCAGCGCATGTGCGCGCGCGGCCTCTCGCCCGCCGCGATCTGCGCGGCGCTCGAATACGGACGCATCGTCCACATTCGCGAGGCCGAGTACTACCTTCTCGGGCGCGCCCAGGTCGCCGCCGCCGCCCGTATCGGCGTCGACCTCCACGAGCACGAGGGGCTCCAGGTCGTCGTCGCCGAGGACGGCACGATCAAGACCGCCTATCGCAACCACGACTTCTCGCAGCTCCAGCCCGACGGGCGCGACAGGCCGCGCCGACGCGCCTCCCATCATCGTCGGGCTGCTTGAACGACCATTTTCATTCCTCCAGTCCCTTGTCCCCCTCAGCCCCCCAGAGGTCCCCATGTCACTCGACGTCCGCATCGCCTCGCCACACGAGAACCTTGCCAACCTGATTGCCGACGAGCTCCGCCCGCACTTCGCGGTGTTGATCGAGCTTAGCGCGTCCGCCCGCTACGCCCTGCGCATCCGACCAGGCGTCGACGCGTCCGACTTGCTTGCGCACCTGGCGCCCCTCGCGCCACCCATCGAGGTCGTCCCCGCGCTCGACGTCCTCTTCGAGTTGCACCTCGACGACCCCGCGCCCTTCGAACGCTGGAACCTCTCCGTGCGCGGCGACCACCCGGAGACGGAGGCGCTCGGCGACACACTCGTCTCCGACGTCGGGGTCTCGCGCCACATCGCCGGCCACGAGATCAAGCGCGACTACCACCTCGATCGCCCCGTGCTCGAGTTCGGCGGAGCCCCCGAGGTCGTGCGCCACGTCGTCATGTGGCGCGCCGCCAAGCTCGGCCTCGGTCGTCCGTCGGAGCGCAAGCCGTGGAACGACAACGACCGTGACCTCTTCCTCTACGTCGTCGATCCCGAGCTCGCACGCCTTCCCCGGCGCGAGCGACCCCAGATCCACATCGCCTGCGACGACACCTCCGCGGCCGCACCGCTCGTCGCCCAGCTCGCGGCTGCGGGCTACCGTGCGCAAGCCGCGCTCGTCAACGGCCTCACCGACTTCTCGCTGCGCGGCGCCGCCTTCGTCGACGACGAGCGGGGCCTCGATCGCTCCGAGCTCCGCATGATCCTCCAGAGTTTCCTCGACGCCTCGGGTGTCGCGCGCGACAGCCATCCCCTCCTCATCGACGAGACGCCGATGCGTCCGTCCGCGACCGGCTCCATGCGGATCTCGCTGCCGCTCGAGGCCTACCGCCGCGGGACCCTCCGGCCGTGGCACGGCGATGTGCCCGCGCGCTTTCGGGTCAGGCTCCACACCGATCGCCGCGCCAAGGTCGAGGGGCTCGCCAAGCGCCTCCGCGAGGCCGGATTCGAGCGCGTCTCCATCTTCGATCGCACCCGCCCCGAGGCCGGGCCGCTCGCGTGCCTCCGTACCCTTCGCGATGCCCCGGCAACGTTCGCGCTCCTCCGCGACGCGCTCGCCGCCGAGGCCCCCGCGGGCGTTCCGCAACCGAACCTCGGGGCCGTCGACGCCGTTTGGGAGGCCCGGCACCTGCCCTCGGATGTGGACTTGCATCTGCCGTTCGACGGCCTCTCCACCGAGATCGAGAACGCGCGCGTGCGCGCCCTCCTCAAGCGCCGCGGTCAGCACATCTCGATCGTCACGCGCGACGGGCATGCCCCGCCCGAGCTCCTCGCCGCGCTTGCCGAGCTCGGCCTCAAGGTCTCGCGGCGGCGCGACCCCTCCGAGACCGATTGCATCCGCTGCGGCGGCGCACCACTCGAGCTCCTCGCCGCCGTGCAGGGGATCGTCAAGGGCGCGATCGGTATCGATCTGCCCGTGGATCGGGAATGGCCCTCATTCGATGACGACGTGTGGATCGTCCTCGGCCCCGAGACGATGAGCGCGTGGCCCTCCTCCGGCAAGCGCTCCCGCGGCCCTGCCGAGACGTGGGATACGTGGCTCCGCGGGACCGCCGAGTCCGAGGCGCGCGCGTTCGTCGAGGTCACGGCGAGCTTCGTGCGCGTCGGCGAGACCCGCCTGGAGCGCGTCGCAGGGGCGCGGGGGGCGATGGTGCCGGAGCTTGCGAGCTTCGAACGCTATTGCCTCGACGCGACGACCGCCGCGACGCTCGAGCACGTCGCCCGCTCGGTCGACCGCTCCGAGCCCTGCCTCCTCGAAGGCCCGACCAGCACCTCGAAGACTTCGAGTATCCTCTACCTCGCCGCGCTCCTCGGCCAGCCGGTCATGCGTCTCAGCCTCAACGGCCAGACCGACACCGGAGAGCTCGTCGGACGCTTCGCGCCGGGGCCTGGTGGTTGGTGCTTTCGAGAGGGCGCCGTCGTGCGCGCGCTACGCGAGGGCTGGTGGCTCGTTCTCGACGAGCTGAACCTCGCCGAGCCGCAGGTACTCGAGCGCCTCAATCCGGTCCTCGAACGCCCGCCGGCGCTCGTGCTCACCGAGCACGACGACAGTGTCTTCGGCCCGGGTGGGACGCCCGTGCACCCGCGGTTTCGGATCTTCGGCACGATGAACCCCGCCGAATACGTCGGCCGCGTGGCCATGTCGCCGGCCTGGCGCGATCGCTGGCTCGGTTACCGCCAGGTATCCTCGCCCGCCGAGGGCGACTACCATTCGCTCGTCACGTTCCTCGCGACGGGCGCGCAGCCCGCCCTCCGCCTCCGTGGGCACGAGTGGTTCGGGGCCACGGCGTCCGCGCCCTTCCCGGCGCTCGCCGCGCAGCGTGCGTCCGAGCCCACGATCGGTCCGCTCCTCGAGCAGCTGGCGCGCTTCCATGCGGGGCTCGAAGCGGCCGCGAGTGGCCAAACGCAGGCCCTCGGGAGTGGTCGCAAGGAGCGCTACGTCTTCACGCGACGGAGCGTCCTGGCCGTGATCGAGCACATCGATCAGCGCCTCACCGAAGGCGAGAGCTTCGTCCTGGCGCTGCGGAGCGCCATCGATCGCTATTACCTGCAGCGCCTCGCCGCGGGCGCCGATCGCAAGCTCGCCCAGCGCCTACTCGCGGCCGGGGGCCTCGGGCCGACCGGGCTGACCCCACAGGAGTCCGATGCGATGGGCGCGCCGGGCGCGTCGGACGCGTCGGATGCCCCAGGCGCGCCCGAGCCACCGCCCCCCTTCATCCGCGTGCGCCCCGGTGGCTTCTCACGCCATTCTCCTGCCGAGCGCAAGATGTTCGCAGAGGCGCGTCAGCGCTGCGAGGAGCTCGAGCGCGAGGCACACCCGAGCAGCGAGGAGATCCTGCGCATCTTGAGGGACGCATGAGCCCGCCCATGGTCGATGGTGACGCTCGCCGGGCCGCCGCGGCAGATGCGCGCACCCGCGAGCTGGCTCTTTCGGCGCTCGCCACGGGCCTCTGCCACGACGCCGATCTGGCGGTCGTCGTCCACGACGGTGCCTGGTGCTACATGCCCGAGCGGCGCGCGATCGGCGTCCCGCGCGCGGACCTCGTGCGGCTCGGCGAGGAGGCGTGTGCCGGCATCATCGCGCACGAGGTCGGTCACGCGCGCGTCTCGCGCTACCATGCGTGGCTCCGCGAGCGCGAGCCCGCGGCGATGTGGGCCTTGGTCCTGAACGCGATCGAGGACGTCCGCTGCGAAGCCTGGATGTGCGCGCGCTATCCGGGCGTCCGAAGCTGGCTCGCGACGGCGCGTGGGGCCTCGGAGACGCGCGCCATCCAGGCGCCGACGATGTTCGTCGCGGCGCTCCTGGCGGCGGCCGCGACCGCGGAGGATGGCGCCCCGGGCGCGTCGGAAGCGTCGCTCACCGCGCCCCCGGCGAGCGACGCGAGCCGACGCGTGCGTGCGGTCCTCGACGCGACGCGCGAGGCGCGGAGCCGATATGCCCGCACGCGGCCTTCCGCCATGGCCGACGAGGTCGCCGTCTTCGCATCGGCCAAGGAGGCCTTCGAGCTGGCGTCGCGCGCGATCGTCCCGCACTTCGCCGAGCTTTGGCATGCCGAGTCGCTCGCCAACGAAGCCTTTGTCGAGGGTGGCGGCGTCGTGGATGGCGGACGTGGGCTCGAGCTCGGGGAGAACGCTCCCGCCCGTCGAGCACCGCCTTCGGACTCTGGCGAATATGCCACGAAATTGACGCCACTTGCGCCGACGCTCGCCTTCGCGCTCGACGGCTACGAGGAACTCTACCGCGACGTCGCGGGCCTGGTCGACACGCTCGCGCGCAACCTCGAGGAACACCTAGCGCCGCGCCGGCGGCTGCGCTTGGAGAGGGGCTTCGCGCAAGGCCGTCGCGTCGATCTGAGAGCGCTCATGGCCAGCGAGGCCGACCCGTCGCGGCCCCCCAAGCCGTTCATGCGCCCGAACATCCCCGACCGGCGCACGGCCGCCTTCGGGCTCCTCATCGATCTCTCGGGCTCGATGCGCCGCGAGAAGATCCAGGCGGCCTTGCGGGGTGCCTGCCTGATGGCCGAGGTCCTGGCGCGCCTCGACGTCCCCTTCCGCATGGACGGTTTCCAGGACGAACTCATCCCGATTGTCGACTTCCACCAAGGCTTGGGCCCCGCGCTCCGCGCGACGCTCCCCGAGCTCGCCCTCGAGCCCGAAGGCCAACGCGTGGGCGGCCACAACGACCCACGGCGCAACGACGACGGTCCATGCCTCCTCGCCGCAGCCGACCACCTTCTCGCATACCCGGCCCACGACCACTTCCTCATCGTCATCAGCGACGGCCAACCCCACGGCCGTCACTCGACGCCGCGGGACCTGGTCGACGCGGTGGCGAGCCTCACCGCGCGCGGGCTCGCGCCGGTGGGTATCGGCCTCGGGCCCGACACGAGCCACGTCGCCGACTACTACCGGCACCACCTCGCCGAGGTTCCGCTGGCCGAGCTCGCGCGGCGCCTCGGCGGGGTGGTGGGGGACCTGCTCCGCTACCGCGGACCCGTCCCCCCGACCGGCACGTTCGTGAACCCACCGTAGCTGACGGGCCCGCCCGCGGTCCTCCCAGCGGCGGACCACGAGGACCTGTCGCCCCTCAGGGAACGGGCGGGACGAGCCCGCGGCCCTGAATCGCGAACGCGTAGATCCCGCATCCCCTCAGGTAGTACGCCGCGGGCGGCGGTGACATCGGCGACGTGCACGCGGCCTGGGTCGGGCCGGCCGTGCGACGTATGCCCGCGCTCCACACGCCCTGGTCGTCACCCCAGAGGTTGTTGCAGATGCTCGTCTCGCCATTCGGGCTGAACGACCACAGGGTGGACTGATCGAGGGTTGTGACGGCCGCGAGGAAGCCGCCCGAAACCGAGGACGCCGCGCGCGGCCGGAACTCGTTCATCCCGAAGGGTAGGGTGACCTGGTAGTACTGCGGACCGCACTGCTGGTTGCCGCTGAAAGTGGCGATATCCGTCCACGGGGTCGCGCAGTAGCCGGCGCTCGGGTCCCACGTCGTACCGCCTGGGCAGGTGACGGTCGAGACGCAGTGACCCACCTCGAACCGCACGGTCTGGGTGTGCCACCCGAGCGTCGGCGTCGCGGCGAGCGGCGTCGACGAGTGCAGGGTGACGACTGCGTCGCGCGGCTCGAGTGCAAAGCTGGCAAACGGGGTCACGTTTTGCGAGGCGTATTTGCCGAGCTCGATCGACGCGCGGAACCAGGCGTTGTCCCACGCAGGCAGCGCCGACGCGGACCGGTGAATCACCATGTCGTGGTGGTTGGTCTGGGCCGCCCAGTAGGTGTCGATGCTGACCGAGAAGCCCGTTCCGGTCGCGACGCCGTCGCCGGTGCGCTCGAGGCGTCCCCAGTCCGCGGTGAAGATCCCCACGCCGCTGAGCACCGTCGCGAGCCCGATGGCCCCCGATCTGGACAGCCAGATTGTGGCATCATCGAAGTTGTCTTCGAGCAGGACCACCGCGTCCGAGTTGCGCCGGACGACGAGGTCGTCGACCGCCGCACCCGAGCTCTGAATGCCGATGGACGTCGCGCCGACGCCGACCCAGATACGCTCCGGCATGGCCCCTTGGAGCTCGGCCTGATGCACGATCGTGTCGTCGAGCAGCTGCGTCGCGCAGATCGGGATCTCGCACGCGCGTGGGTAAGTGCCACTGGGGTCGTCATTGACCCCGCCGCAGTAGTAGCCGACTCCATCGGTCCAACCGCATCCGGTGCTGCCTGCGCCGTCGCAGCTGGCCGTGAGGATCTGGTTGTCCTGGCACCAGACCGACACCGAGCCGCTGCAGCAACCGTAGTAGTCCAGCGTGCCACAGCGATCCGGTTCGCACTGGCCGTCCGCGGTGCAGACCTCGCCGCTGCCGCAGGTGCCGCAGCTCTGGCCGCACTGGTAGCCACACTCACGGCCCGCGCACGTGTTCAAGCATGTCTCGCCCGCGCACAAGTAGGGCGCGCTCGCCGGGCCGGGCGACGCCTCGTTGGCGCAGTAGTAAGCGCCGCCGCTGGTGTCGCTCGCCCAGCCGCACGTCGTGTCCTGTGCTGCGCAGTCGGAGGTGTAGAGTTGGCCCTGGTCACACCAGCGGACGGTTCCCTGCGCGGTACAACATCCCTCGTAGGTCACGCCGCCGCAGTTGTCCGAGGCCGGCGCACCGCATTGGACAGCCGCCGTGAGCTGCGCGACCTCGGTGGCGCTCAGCGCCCGATCGAAGACCATGAGCTCGTCGAGGTCGCCCTTGAAGTTGCCGGCCGTGCTGAGCCCACCGACCTCGAACGGTTTGCTGCTCGAGGCCGAGAAGGCGATGCTGCCGCTCGTCGCAAGGACGCCATCGACATAGAGGAACGCCTTGCTCTGGGCTGGATCGTAGACGGCCACGAGGTGTCGGAACGTCCCGAATCCGCCCGCTGGCGTCGTGAAGAGCGCGTTGGTGCCGTTGCCCGTGGCCTCGAACCTAGCCGGGCTCTGCGACGTCTCGATCGCGACGAAGAAGAGCGAGTCGCCTGGGTTCATGTTGTTGTACTGCCCGGCATAGTTGCCAAATTCGCCGGCGGCCACGTTCGCGCGGACCCACGCGGCAACCGTGCGCGGACCGCCCGACCGTGGGCCGAGCGCCGCGGAGTTGGCGAGCGACAGGCGCCCGGCACCTCCGAAATGCGCCGCCTTGCCTGCGCACGCGTTGATGAACGTTGGCGACGTTCCGCTCACCGTGCCGGCGTGGCCGTTCCCGCTGCGATCGCTGAAGTCTCCCTCGAAGCTCATCCGGAGCATGAGGCCCGAGGCCTGCGCCGACGACAGGTCGCTCACCTCGACCGACACCTCGCTCGAGGCGCCTGGGCCGGCGGCGTCGGAGGCCGCGATGCGGCAGGTCCACACGTCGCCCCTGGCCGTGGCGCTGGCCGGCACGGTCACCGAGGCGCTCGCGCTGACGCCCGTGGCCGCGTAGCTGGTGGCGACGCCTCGGTTGTACCAGGTGATCTGGTAGGTGATCGGATCGCCGTCCGCGTCGGTGGAGGCGGCGCCGATGGTGCACACGAGGTTCTCCACGTCCCCGGGAGCGCTCGGCGTCACCTGCACGACCGGCGTCGTCGGGAGGCTGTTCTGAATGACCACCGGGGCGGAGGTCAGCGGCGACCCCGAGAGGCTCCCGTCTGTCGGCGTCACCGTGAGCGTGATCGAGTCGCCTCGATTGAACGCGCTCGTCGGAAGACTCGTGTCGCTGCCGATCAGCGTATCGCCCCGCTTCCACGCGAAGGTCCCGGTCACGGCGTCCCCGTCCGGGTCGGCGCCGTAGGCCTGCGCAGTCAGCGTCGTCGTCTTGGTGGCGACCGTTGCACCCTCCGGGAGCCCGATGGAGACCGAGCTCATGGACGGCGGGCTGTTGCTGATCGAAACCGGTTGTGAACGGGCGGACGCACCGTAGGCCGTCCCGTCGAAGGGCACGATGTCCACCACGACCGCATCGCCCTTCTTGAACTTGGTGCCAGACACGATGGCCCCGCTCGCCTTCTGCGCGGCGCCGACGTACCAGCGGTAGTCGAGCGTCACCGGATCCCCGTCATCGTCGACCACGCCGAGCGCCGAGGCCTGGAGGTTGTCGGTGACCTTGGCGGGGCTCGGTGTCACGTTCACGGAGCCCACGCGGGGCGCCGTATTGGCCACGGTCACGGCCGCGCTGGACACGGTGTTGCCATCGATTCCGGCCGCGCGGGCGGTCGCGCTGCAGACGATCTGATCGCCCTTGCGGAAGCTCGCGCCGGTGAGAGTGGCACCGGTGGCGACCTGGCTGCCGTTGACGAGCCAGCGCGTGGTCGTCTGGTTGGCGTCACCGTCGGCGTCCTGGAAGCCGACCACCGCGCAGCCGAGCGTGCTCGCTTCCCTGATCGGAGTCGGTGCGGTGAGGGCCACCGACGTGATGATGGGCGGGGTGTCGGCGATGACCTTGACCTCCGAGCCCACGGCGTCGCCGCCCGCGCTCGGACGGAGGGAGCAGCTCACCTGGTCCCCCTTGTTGAACGCGCTCCCCGTCAGCGAGGACGACGCGCCGCTGGGTAGACCGCTTACGCTCCAGGCGACCGCGAAGCCGCAGCTCGTGTTGCTGCCCGGGAGGCACGTCAGCGTCGATGTCTCGTATGCGGTCGCGGGCGCGATCGTCACGACCCCCGGGGGAGCAGGCGAAGGGGGCGCGCAGCCGCCACCGGCGGCGCAGGCGTCGATGGTGCAGGCGTTGCCGTCCGCGCAGTCACTTCCGAGCGGCAATTGCAGCGTCGCGGTGTTCGAGGTCGAGGTCGCGAAGCCGTCGCTCGCGATCGCCTCGCAGGTGACGACGTCGCAGTGAGCGACCTGGGCGGCCGTCAGCGTCTGCGCACCCTCGAACGATGGGGCGCTGTTGATGCGCCAACGCCACGTGTATGTGATCGGGCCCAAGTCGGTCGCGGGCGTGGCGAGCGTGCACGTGACGGGACCATCCGCGCCGCTCGGAGCCGAGAGGGCGACCACCGCTGCCGTCGGCGGCGCGTTCGCGAGCGTCACGGCGGGCGAGAGGCGCGCGTCGCCATACTCGAGGCCGTCGAAGGGAATCGCCTGACATGCGATCTGCGTGTCGGGCGCGAGGCCGGTCGTGGCGAAGGTCGCGGACGTTGCACCGGCGATCACCGATGCGCCTCGGTACCACTTGAAGGCGTAGCTGGGGGACGCACCGCAGTCCGGATCGGACCAGGACGCGGGCACACAGGAGAGCAGCGCGCCCGTGTTGGGTGCGGCCGGTGAGATCGAGGCGCTGGCGATGCTCGGTTTGGCGTTGGTCACCACCGCCGTGTTTGATGCGACCTCGGGGCCAAAGAGCGGCTCGAGGTGGGCATCGAGCGTGCCGTCGGTCGCAGCGGCAAAGCACTGGAGGACGTCACCGATGTGCATGGATTCGCCGCGGAGCGTGCGGGTGTCGTCGGGAAGGGCCTCGCCGTTTCGCGTCCAGCGATAGCGCACGAGGAGCGTGTCGCCGGCGTCCGGGTCGACCGGTGCGGCGGCGTCGCACGCGAAGACCGTGCAGGTCGCCGCGGACGCGGGCGTCAGTGCCGCATCCGCGACGACGGGGAGGGTATTGCCGATGGTCACGGCGTTCGAGAGCGCGGGGGTCCCCTCGAGCGCACCATCCCAGGGCGTGACCGAGCATCGGATCGCGTCGCCCTTCTGGAACAGGGCGGCGAGCGTCGGCCCGTTGGCGCCCGAGATGGGCTCGGTGCCCTTGAGCCACGCAAAGCGCGCGACGACCGCGTCCGCGTCCGGATCGCCGAGGGCGTTGGCGCTGCAGGTCAGGACCGAGCCGACGACCCCGTCGCTCGGCGTGAGCACCGCCGAGGCCACCGTGGGCTTGGAGTTGAGGACCACCGCCGGCCCTGAGTCGACCGACGCGCCGTGGCCTTCCGCGTTCACGGGCGAGACCCGACAGAAGAACTTCGTTCCGGCAGGTCGCACGGGCGGAGTGATGGTCGGAGTGGTGCGCCCCACGAGCTCGGGCGTGTCGGTTCCCTTGTCGACGAACCAGGCGTAGGCGACCAGCGGGGTCCCGTCGGCTGGATCGGGATCTGCCCAGCCTTGGTAGTTGCAGGTCAGCGTGTCGCCGTTCGCGAACGTGGACGGCGTGACCGACGCCGAGGCGATCGAGGGCAGCGTGTTGGTGATCGTCACGACCGGGTCGGACGCAAGCGTGGGCCCCGCCGCCGCGCCGTCGGAAGCGGTTGCGAGGCAGCGGACGTCGTCGCCCTTGTCGAAGTGCGCGCCCGTGAGGGTCGACCCGGTCTCGCCGGCGACCGCGCTCTCGCCGACCTCCCAACTGAAGGTCCAGGTGATCGCGTCGCCGTCGAGATCGACCGCGTCGGATGCGTCGCAGGTCAGGGTCGTGGTCTCGGACGCCGATGTTGGCGAGAGCGTCACGTGGCCACCGATCGGGGCGCTGTTACCGAGGACGACCGCGTTCGAGGTGGTCGGCTCCGAGCTCGACACGCCGTCGCTCGCTCGCATCTCACACCGGATGGAGTCGCCGTGGCGCGGCGTCGCGCCGGCATCGTCGCGGGCGAGGCTCGCCGCGAGGAGGGTCGCAGAGGTCGCGCCGGCGCTCTGGTGAGCGCCGACAAACCAGGTCGTCTCGTACGTGATCGCGTCGCCATCGGGGTCTTCAGATGGGGCCGCGATGGCGCACGAGAGCTCGCTGCCGGCCTCCGCCACGGTCGGTGTCAGCGCCACGCTCACGGGTGCGGTGGGCGCCGTGTTGCCGATCGAGACCGCTGACGACGCGGTGACCGGGCCTTGCGCCTCGCCGTCGGACGGCTCGAAGGAGCACGTGACGGCCATCCCCTTGGCGGTGAGCGACGGATCGAGGTGACACGCGCCTTGCTCGTTTGGCGGGACCTCGGCAAGGAGGGCGGTTCCATCATAGAAGGCGCAGAGATCCTCCGGTGCATCTCCATCGGCGTCGGCGCGCGTCACGCAAGTACAGACGAGCTCGCTCGTGGTTGTCGCCTCAGCGGGGGCCTCAGCGGGGGTCAGGGTGACGGAGCCGCACGTCGGCACCGTGTTCGCGATGACGACGGAGTCGACGGCGACGTCGCTGACGGCGTGGCCATCGGACACGGTGACGCGGACCTCCCAGGTCTCGCCTTTCTGCGTGCGAGCGGCGCGAACCGACGACGTGCGCAGGTCGCTTTGTTCCACGCCGTCCTTGGACCAATGCCAAGCGACGGTCAGATCGGTCGCCGCGCGATTCGGATCTGAAACGCCCTCGAGAACGGCTTCGAGATCGTCGTTGGTCGTCGGGTGGTCCGGCGAAATCGTCACCGTCGGGCGATCGGGCGGGGCGTTGATCGTGAGGGTGATCGACGCCGTGGCTTCGTGGCCGCTCTCGTCCGTGACGGTGGCGTCGAGCCGATGGAGTCCCACCGAGAGCCCCGCGACCTCGAGGCGTGTGTCGCCGCCGGCCGTCGGTGTGGTCGTCCCGATCACGCCATCAGGGTCCGACGACCACGTGACCGTGAGTTGCTGCGAGGGCGTGTCGCCATCGACGACGTGCGCTTGCAGTGCGACCACGGTGCCCACGGAGGCGAGAGCGCCGTCCTCGGGTGAGGTGATCGCGATCGTGGGACTCGCGCCCGGGGCGTCGGGCCCTTGCACTTCCGGATCTCCCGTGCCGGACCCGGTATCCTGAGCGTCGTCCGAGGCATCGGCGACCGGGGTATCGAGCGCGTCCTTTCGAGCATCGGTGTCGTCACATCCAAAGCACGCCGCCCAGGCGACGATCATGCCGGATGTGGCGAGATGACGGGCGTACCTACCGAGCGTTGCGAGGGCGGCTTGCGGCAATGACATGACGGGTCTCCCGGCGGGTGGTGCGAATGCTCCGGAGAGTTGCACACGGCCGCGCGGCTCCAGCCCACTGAACAAACGAACCACCTCGAGGGGTCGACGGCGCTTGGGTGAGCGCGGTGGGTGTCTTCGGGGCGGTTACGCCCCATCGTCCCCATCAGCGGCGGGCGCCAACAGCGCGGCGAGATGCGGGCACGCGCTCGCCTCCACCACCCGGAGCATCACGCCGCGAAGGAACCGCTGCCGCGCCTGCGCGAGCACCGCGACGAGTTCGGGCTCCGCGTGCTTCCAGTCGAACGCGAAGCAGGCGTCCGCGCGCCCGATGATGCTGTCGAGCGCCACGAAGTCGCAGGGCTCGGCCTCGACCGCTCGCTCCAGCAGATGGCAGACCATGTGCGGAGACACCTGCCCGGTGGCGAGGCCCTCTTTGGCCAGCTGCGTGGGGTCGAGCCGGTCGCGCTCGACGATGTCCGCGAGCACGCTGTGGGCCCAGGAACCGTGCTCGGGGTGGCTCAACCAGGGCGTGGCGAGCTCGCGTGCGAGCGCGCTTTCGCCGGCCTCGAAGGCCGCGTGCGCCAGGTTGATCTGGGCAGCCACGGCGAAATCCTCGAGGTCTGCGAGCCGATCCCGGTCCAAGGGGTCGGCGGCCGCGAGGAGCGCACGGACCTCCTCGTGTACCGCCGCGAGGAGCGTACGGGCCTCCGCCGTCCGCCCGCTCAATCCGAGGAAGGTGCCGTAGCCCATTCGCACATCGAGGTCGTCGGGTGCGACCTTCATGGCATGGAGAAACCACCGCTCTGCCGCCTCGTCCTTGCCCGCCTCGGAGAGCATCTTCGCGAGCGTGCAAGCGAGTCTCGCATTGTCGAGCGCCTTGCCTGCGGCCTTGACGAGCGTCTTGATCGTGCCCTCGAGATTGCCCTCGGTGCGCTTCCGAAGGGCGTGGCGAACGGCCTCGCGGGCGCGCTCATCGGCCTTGCGCTGAGCGTATGCTTGGGCTGCGGGCGAGTGGGGGTCGTAAGGCTCTGGGGCAGGGGGCGGGGGCACCGGCGCGTGCCGCACGAACCCGGTCTGCGGATCGAACACGAGGAAGGTGTTGTCGTCGAGGTAGGCGCTCGCACTCCACATCCGGGGGATGTGCCGCTCGATGTAGCGCAGCGCCTGCGCCAGAGGCACGGGGGGGGCATAGTTCAGGCTGGTACCCCACATGTGGGTCATTCTGCAGCCGGCGAAGCGGACGCGGCGATCCTTGATCAGATCGAGGACGGCTTCGGGAATCGTGGCCATCAAGTCCATCTCACAGCCCCGCTCCGGATCACGGAGCGGAAACTCGACGCGCGGCTGACTGCATGATCCAAGGAGTGCCTACCGCGTGAGGAGGCCACATGACACAAGCCCTTTCTCTCGATCTACGTCGGCGGGTCATTGAAGTGTACGAGGAGGGACTGCTGCCGCAGTGGCTGGTGGCAAAGCAGTTCAAGATCGGGGAAGTGACGATGCGCCGACTTGTGGCGCTTAAGCGGGAGACCGGCGGTTTGGAGCCTCGACCTCGCCGATACGGCCCCCCGTCGACGATGACTCCAAAGCAGCTCGGGGTGCTCAAGCGGATCATCGATCGCAACCCGGACCTCACGTACGAGGAACTCACCGAACGCTGGAACCGCGCGCTGGGCACGTCAAGACACCGGAGCAGCACGGTTCGTGCCGTCGCCAAGCTCGGTTACACGCTCAAAAAAAGGGCCTCGTCGCAACGGAGCGAATGACGCTGGCGGGCGAGGCCGACCGCGACAAACATGGCCGAGTCCAACGCCGAATCGCAGGTGGTCGCCTCGTCTTCATCGACGAGTCTGGCGTCACGACCTCGATGACTCCGACCCGCGGGCGTAGTCCACGAGGTGAGCGGGTCTACGACTATGTCCCCCGGAACCGCGGTCAGGTGATCACGCTGATCGGCGCGCTATCCCTGTCGGGGCTAATCGCCATGGCGACGATCAACGCCGCGACTTCGGGCGACGTCTTCACGGCGTACGTCGAGCAGGTGCTCAGCCCCGAACTCAAGCCTGGGGATGTCGTCATCATGGATCGGCTCGGTGCTCACCGAGTAGCGCGGGTGGTAACCGATCGGCACGGTGCCGCACGTCGGACGTGGCGCTCTCGCCGCACTTGTGCCGAACCCGACGTCGGACAGATCGGTCGCGTCGTGCGCACGTCTCGGGCCCGCCAGCAGGGCGGCGTGCTGAGGTTACGGATGAGCCCAGTGGTCAGGGACCGGCGGCCGGCTGTGCGACGAGCTGCTTCCAGCGATGGGGAAGAAGCTCGTCGATTCGGTCGGCGGGATGTGCCTGAACGCGGATGAAGATGTCGGCGAGATAGGCAGCAGGATTGACGCCGTGCGAGTCGCAGGTCGCGATGATCGAACAGAGCATCGCAAGGTTGTCCCCGCCCTCTTCGTGGCCGACGAAGAGGTAATTGTTGCGCCCGAGTGCAATGATTCGGAGAAGGCGCTCGCTCCAGTTGTTGTCGGGTGAGATGCGCGCGTCGTCGAGGAAGACGGTGAGCGCTTCCCATTGGTTGCGAAAGTAGCGGACGGCGGCGCCCATCGGGCTCTTGGGCGCGTGGTCGTCGGCGTGTTTGTCGCACCAATCCTTGATCCACTGCATCGCGGGTCGCGACCGTTCGCGTCGCATCTCGAGGTGTCGCGGCTTTCCGACGATGTCGTCGCCCGCGGCCTCGCGCTCGACGGCGAAGACCACGGCGAATTGCCCGAGGATGTTCTTGGCGGCGTCGCCGCCGCCGTCTTGGGCCTCGAAGAACTTGCGCCGGGCGTGGGCGTTGCAGCCGGCGCGCACGCGCTTGCCAGGGACGGTGACGGCGTTGTAGCCGGTGTAGCCGTCGACGACCAAGACGCCCTCGGAATCGCCCAGGACCTCGCACGGCGTCTCGCCGCTGCGGTCCGGGCTGAAGCAGTACACGATGACCGCGGGCGTCGCGAACGTCCAGATGAAGCCGAGCTTCTCGACCTTCTGCATCTTGAGCGACGTCTCGTCGGCGTGGACCCACGCGCTCATTTTCACGAGATCACGCATGCGGTTGTAGATGGGCTCGATGAGCTCCGCGCCGCGCCGAAAGAGGTCGACCAGCGTCGAGGGCGCGACATGCAATCCGTCGCGCGCCAGGGCCTTCACCTGGCGATGCAGCGGCACGCAGTCGGCACATTTGTGGACGATGACGCGCGCGACGAAACCTGGCCCGTATTGCCCGTTGTCGACAACGCGTGGCGGCGCCGGCGCGCGCACGAAGTGGTTGCAGGCCGCGCAGCGCAACGTCTCGCGCAGGTGCACCCGACGCACGAGGTGCCCCGGGACCCACTCGTATTCGCTCGAGACGTCGCGCGCGACTTCCACGAAACACGACGCGCCGCATTCCGTGCACGACGTGCGCTCGGCCTCCGGAACCGCGTGCGGCACGGCGACGGTCGGCAACGTGCTCCGCGCCGCGCGCTTCTCGGCCCGCTTCTCTTGCGCCGCGGCGTCGTTCTTGGGGCGGGCCGCCGGGGCGTCTTCGGCGAACTTGCGACGCTCCGACGTGCGACCGATCGCCTTCTTCGCCTGCGCCGCGAGTGCACGCTCGAGCTCGTCCACGCGCGCTTGCACCGTCGCGAGCTGGGCCTGCGTGTCGACGAGCTCGGTGCGCAGGCCGTCGGCCTCGGTGCGGTAGCTGCAATCGTGTGGCCGTGCCATCCCGAAGCTTTGATCACATCGGTGAAGGCGAGTCGATCCCCTTTCGGCAGGCGGGCTCCCAGAGCTTGCTGCGCTTGGCCCGCGTGAGGTCGATGCCCTCCAGGAGCGAACTCAGCTCGGCTGCCGACAGCGTCACGCGCGTCGCCGCGGACGGGTTCGCCGGACGCCGAAAGCGACCCTTTTCGAGGCGCTTGTAATAGACGACATAGCCGCCCCGATCCCACCAGAGGATCTTCACGCGGTCCGAGCGGCGCGACAGAAACACGAAGAGGTGGCCCGAAAAGACGGAGTCGTCGAAGGCCTTCCTGACCACGGCCGCCAGGCCGTCGGGACCATTGCGAAGGTCGACCGCGCCTGTGGCCAAATAGATGCGCACCGAGCCCGGCAGCCCGATCACGTCGCCCCCATGAGCGTGGCAATCAGGCCGCGCAGACCGGCAGTATCGAAGGACTCCTCGAAGGTCAGCACGATGCCGGACGGCAACCTCACCTCGAGGCGTCCGAGCCGCGCCGGCTCGGCATCGGAGACCTCCACCGGCACGAAAAGTTGGGCACGCGCCTCGCGCCGCAGCCTCGACCGCCACCACGCCACCGTCGACGGGTCGAGGCTCCGGGCGGCCGCGAACTCCCGGGAGCTCTGGCCAGAACGCTCCAGGGTCTCGATGAGCTTGCACCACTCGCCATGCTTCCGCGATCGCCGCTTTGCCATATCCGCCTCCGCAGGCACGAGTAGACCGGCGAGGGTCATCCGGGGAGTGTGCACCCGGCCGACCGGTTACCGCGGGTGCGAGAACTCATCGAAGGCGCAGGCGCGCGGCTCCTCCTCCTGCCGTCATACTCGCCCGAGCTGAACCCGATCGAGACCTTCTGGGCCTGGCTCAAAGAGCGACTTCGACGAGCCAAAGCCCGCTCACGTGACGCCGTCGACCGCGAGATCGTGCGCGCCATGAACGACTTACCGAGAAGCCACATCGTCAGCTGGTTCAAGGACGCCGGATACCGCGCTCGGTGAACTCGATCGGCGCTGTCAGTCACCTGCCTTCGAAACCACATGTGGCACATAGGTCATGGTGACCGGCGCGAGCGTCCCTAAGGCGATGGCCGTGTCGGCGAGATGCAGCTCGAGGACGCTCTCGGGCGCGTCGTGCCGGTAGCCACCGAAGAGCGCGAGCACGAGCGGGACGGGGCGCCCGAGCGCTTGGCTCCACGCGCCGACGGCGCCATAGACGAGGTGGCTCGCGGCCAGCCACTCGTCCGTCGAGCACTGTCCGCCGAGGTCGTCGTCGCGATGCGAGTCGGCCCCGTGGGCGACGGCGACGTACTGGATCTCGCCGGCGAGGACGCGCGCGCCGAGCATCGCGAGCTGCCGCTCGAGGTCTGCGAGGTAGTCCGGCCCGTGCCCCGAGGGGTTGATGTTGCAGCCCGCCGGGATAGCCTCGGCCAGCTCGGGGAAGGCGCGTCGCGAGTCCTCGATGGAATTGCCAAAATGTGCGTCGAGATCGATCCACGCGCCGCGTGCGCCCGCTTCACGCCAGGCGATGACGCCGGCAATCACCTGACCGCTGAAGGTGCAGAAGCCGCTGCCGCCCGTCGGGCGCGCGTGATGGAAGCCGCTGGTCGGGCTGAGCGCGATGCGCGCCGGGCTCGCGAGCGCGCCTCGGACGGCGGCGACGAGACTGCCATTGGTATAGCGCACCGTGTCCGCGAACTCGGGGGTCCACGCGAGGCCGCTACCCGTCGCGCGCGGCGCGCGCCCCGCGAGGAACGCGTCCACATACTCCTCCGTGTGCGCCAACGTCAGGTCGTCGCGTGTGAGCGGCGGGAAGTCTCCGCGCGTGGTGACGAACGGCGCAAGCGTCGACGCCCCGAGGTGCGCGACGAACCGCCGCGGCTTCGACGGGCTGCGCGAGAAGTTGCCGGCGGGATCGAACGTGACCGCCATCTCCGGCCGGTAGTAGAGGTCGAGCATCGGCTCGTGCAAATGACGCTTGCCGTTCGGCGCGAGGCTCGGTGGGGCTTCGGGCATAGGGACTCCTTGGCGCTCAGGGCGCCGGATGTGAGGATGCGAAGATAGGGCGGGGCCGCGCGGTGAGTGCTTGCGCGCCTTGCAAAAGAGGTCGCGCCCCTTGAGCGCCATCGTGGCCATGGCGATCCAGGCGGAGCAGACAACGAGCAGGGAGACCCGCATGGGATTTCTCCTCGCCGCAGGACGGCCGATCGATGTCGATTGGCCGCGGCGGGCGCCGACAACCGTCATCGGATTCCCCGTGTGGGGACTCTCATCACGCACGATGCACCCTGTTCGTCAGCGTGCTGCGTACTGAACAAACTTTCCTTTGGATGCCCGAGCGCCGCGGCCGATCGTGAACCAAGACGCTGACGACCTCGCCGCCCCTACTCGACGAGGGCCACCATCAGGCCCGCCATCGGGAAGTGCAGCCAGGTCTCGACGGCGCGCTCTCCTCCGCTCGGGTCGCCGCCCTTCGCGAATGTGCCAGAGAGTGCCAAGCGATAGGCCCCGAGCTGCGTGGCATATTTGTCCGCAACGTGCCCCGGGTTGTGGCGTGCGTGCGCGGTCTTGTGGTCGATGACCACGGTACGGTCCTCGGTCTTGACGAGGAGGTCGATGGTCCCGACCAGCGTGCGGGCGTTTCCGGCGCCGCTGACGCGTGCCCGCACCGGGACCTCGGGCCGCAGCAGGGCGCCCGGCCAGCGCGCGGCGACCCAGGCCCAGAAGCGGTCGGCGCTCGCGAGCACGGCGTCGTGATCGATGTTGCCGACGAGGTCGTAGCCTGCGAGCCACGATGCGATGCGGTCGAGGCGCGTCGCGCGGGCCGCGGTCGGGGCGTCGCTTGCGAGGAAGCCGTGCACGGCGAGTCCAACCCGCTCGGCGTGGGCATCGTCGACCGGCCCCGTGCCCCGCCTCTTCACCCGATCGCCGAGCGGCTCGCCGAGCACGATGACCTCGCCAGCTCGCAGCGCCACGCCGCCGAGCGCGCGGAGGTCCGAGGCTGCGACGCTCGACGGCGCGATGCGGCGGGGTGGGCGCGCGACGAGCTCCGCGGGGCGCACGAACGCGCGTGGCGCCGCGATGACGAAGCGCGTTTCGTCTGCGAACAACCGGCGGCACGCGAGCGCCACCGAGCCTGTGCCGCTCGGACCATGGAAGTGTGCGATGCCCTCGCCGGTATCGGGCAGCGCGACGAGCTTCGTCTGGCCGATCTCGAGCTCGTCGAGCCACGCCTTCTTCCAAGCGCCCTTGCTGGTCCGCGGAATCGCGAATACGAGGTGGTCCCGCGCCCGCGTGAACCCGACGTAGAGCAGTCGCAGTCGCTCGCGCCGCTCGCGCTCGGCGACCTCCCGCCCGACGGGGCCATTCTCGACCGCATCGCGCAGCGCGCCCGAGTCCATGTTCCCGTAGGGCCACGGCCAGTAGCGGATCCAGCGCCCGGCGAGCGGGTTTGCGAGGCTCGGCGCCCCGGTCGATTCGGGCCACACGTCGAAGGGCTCTGCCTTCTTGCCGCGATCGAGGCTCGCGAGAATGACCACCGGCCACTCGAGGCCTTTGGCGCGATGATAGGTCGTCACGACCACCGAACCCGCCCCGTCCGACGTGTGCTGCGCGTCGCGGTCCTTGGTTTCGTGCGCGTCGCTCAGGTAGCGCGCGAGGCCTGAGAGCGTGGCAGCGCTGGCGCCTCCGGCGGACTCGGCCTCGTAGGCGCGCGCCATGCGCCGGAGCGCGTCGAGGTTCGCCTGTCGCTGGGGGCCCGTATCGCCTTCGCCCCAACCAAGGACGGCACGCGGCAGATCGAGGGCGGCGAAGGCACGGTCCAGCGCGGCACTCGGGGAGAGCGCCGGGAGGTCGCTACGGACGCCGTCGAGGAGCTGGGTCCAACGGCCGCGCGTGCGCTCGCTCTGCGGCGTGAAGAGCCCCGCGAGCCACGCTTCGCGGGCCCGGTCCGGATCGTTCCCGAACGCCGAGAAGCCGGCCAGCGCCTCGAGCTCGGCCTCGGCGAGCGGCTCGTCGCCGCTCAGCAGGAGGCGCAGCGCGGCCATCGCCGCCCGGCCCTCGGGCGTCTGCATCACCCCGCCGCATGCCGCCGTCGCCGGAATGCCACGCTCGCGCAGCGCGACCGCCAGCGCCTCGCATTCGTTGTTCGTGTAATAGAGGACCGCGATGTCCTCGGCCTTCACCGAACGCACCGCGCCCGAGCGACGGTCGAGGACGGGCGTCTCGTCGGGCCGCGCGAGCATTCCCGCGATCGTCGCGGCGAGCTGCTCCGGCGCCGGGCCGTTTTCTGCGTCGATGAACGCCACCCCCAAAGGCGCCAGCCGTGAGAGGGCGGGCGGGTCGCTCGCGCGCCGCTGGCACGGCGTGACGGCGACGTCAGCCGGCGTCATGCCGACGCTCGCGAACGCCGCACCAAAGAGCGCCGAGCACCCCTGGACCAGGGCCGCGCGCGACCGATAGTTGGTGCCCAGGCGCTCGCTCTCACCGCCCGTCTGCGCGACCTCCGACAGGAGCGCATCCATTAGCCCCGGGTCCGCCCCATTCCACTCGAAGATGCACTGCTTCGGATCCCCGACCCACACGGAGCGCCCGACGATCGCGTGCAGGCGCGCGAACAGCGCAAGCTGCAGCGGCCCCGAGTCCTGCAGCTCGTCGACCACGACCAGCCCGAGGCGCGCGCCGAGGTCCGCCGCGATCTCCGGGACGTCCAGCACCGCCAGCGCAATATCCAGCATGTCGTTCCAGTCGATGACGCGCCGCTCGGCCTTCCACGCGCCGAACGCGCGGAGCACATCGGCCGCCGCCGCGAACGCATCCTTGATGTACGACTCGAGGTCTTCATGCAGTCGCGGGTGCGCCGGGTGGGCGTCGCCGAGTCGCCGCAGCGGCTCGAAGACCTGGCGCGACTTCACGCTCGGGTCGAGGTGCGCGAGCTTGAGCCAGAAGCGCCACGCGGGAGCCCCATCGCCGTACCCAACGATGTCGCGCAGCGTCTTGAGCACCTTCGCGGTCTTGTCCGTGGTGTCCTTGCCGAGATCCGCCGCCAGCGCCTGTCGACACGCCGCACGCAGCTCGGCGTCGAAGTCGCGCCCCGGGGTGGGCGCCGGCAGGTGCGCCTTGAAGCCAAGCCACGAGCGCTCGGCCATGGCCGGCAGTGCCTCGACGGCAATGCGGTTCGCGCGCGCCGCATCGACGATCTTGAAGATGTCGGCCTGCCACAGCGAGCGATGCGCCTTATTGTCCCACGCGACCCCGAGTTGCTCCACGAGCGCCTCGAGACGCGCCTGGCGATCGGGCGGCACGGCGCGCTCCAGGAGCGTCCGCAGGATCTCGCCGCCGTCCTTGGGCAACATGCTCACCTCGGGCGGCTGCCCGGCCTCGAGCGCGTGCTCTCCGATGAGCCGGAGTCCGACCGCGTGCACGGTCCCGAGGTAGGCCTGCGATAGGCGCAGCGCCTCGTCGGCCGCGCCCTCGGCGAAGAGCTTGGTTCGAATGCGATCGGCCAGCTCGCCGGCTGCTTTCTCGGTGAAGGTCACGGCGACGATGCGCTCGGGTGAGATCGGGCTCGGGCTCTCGGTCGCGTGCGGGCGACACGCATCCCACACGACGTCCGTCAGTCGACGGGTCTTGCCGGTGCCCGCGCTCGCACCGATGACGGTCAGGCCGCGCGCGGCCTGGCTGGCGTCGCTGTCGCTCATGCTGTTTGCTCCTCATCGGGCGACGTCGCGGACGTATGCGTACGCGTGCGCCCGCACAGCAGGTCGAATCGGCAATACTTGCAGATCGTCGCCGTGTCGGGCGGTGGGGTCGGATCTTCGAGGCCGAGCGCGGCCGCCAGCGACGGCGCCCCAGGGACCCCCGTTACCAACACGCGCCGCGTCGCGAGGGCCGCCTGGGCCTTCGGTAGCATGCGCTCCATGTGGGCCCAGGTCCGCGCGATGCGCGCCGGATCTGCCTCGGCCAGGCGCCCGTCGCGTAGTCCGAAGAACGCCGCCCGGGGCTGCGATCCACCCGCGTCGTGCGCGCCCATGTGCGCATGCACGTAGCTCGCGAGCTGTACCGCCCGCTCGCCCGCGACGGCCTCCTCGTGCGGGCGCGTGGACCACTTGAAGTCCACGATGGCGCCCGCGCCGGTGCCCGCGTCCGAAACTCCGCGCGCGCGGAAATCGACGCGCCCGTGGATCGGCTGCCCCGCGCACGACGACTTCATCTCCTCTTCGAGGGCCACCGGCGTCAGCCCTTCGCGCGCCAGCCACGCCACGAAGCTCTGGACGGCCGCGACGAACTGCCGCGTCGTCGCGCGTCGCGCCGATGCCCGCCCTGGCCGCGCAAGCGGAGCCCCCTCGGCCGCGATCAGCTCATCCAGCACCGCGCCGATCGCCGCGTCATCGAGCCCCGGCGCCAGCAGGCCCCGCGCGAACAGCACTTCGAACAGGTGATGCCCGAGGTTCCCAAACAGCACGGGGACCGCCGGCAGCAATCCGACCTCGCGCGCGGCAACACGCGCGAACTTCTCGAGTACAAAACGCAGCGGGCACGCGAGTAGGTTCCCGAGCGCCGACACAGAGACGCTGTCCGGCATTCCAGGGAATGTGCCAGTGGCACGCTCTGGCATATTCCAGATTGCCGCGGCGCTTGCGACGCGCGTCGGGATCACGGCAGCGGCGAGATCGCCTCGCCCCGTGATCGCGTGCGCCGCGCGCTCGAGGTCGTGCTCACCCTCGGCCGCGACGCCGTCCCAGTCGAGGCGTCCACACAGCTCCGACCAGAGCGGGTGCAAGCGCTGCCGGGCGCCCCCGATGCGCTCGGGAAACGCGAGCACCAGCCGCCGCCGCGCACGCAAGAGGACCCCCCTCCAGGCGGCTGCCTGTCGTGCGAGCGCGTCCATCGGCTCGGGCACGCGCACCCCGATCGCCCGCAGCGCCTCGCGCTCGGTCTGCCGAAAAGGGCTCGCGGGTGGCGCCCCCGGATCGACGAAGCCCCACCATAGGATCGCATCGACCGGCGCCCGGATCGCCGCTGGGTCATCGGCGCGCTCGAGCACGCCCGCCTCATGTGGCGTCACCGCTCCCGTCGCCCGCACACCAAAATTGCGGAGCAGCGCATCGAGCGGCGCCGCCGCGATCGCCCCCTGCGCGGGCAACGCCCGGACCCACGCCGCGAGGGTCGTCCGCGCCGTCTCGAAGGCGTCGGCCGCCGCCGCGCCTGCGTGGTCGTCCGCATGTGCCCGCGCGCGCACATAAGCCTGCTGCGTCTTCTTCTGGAGGACCGCGTCCACGAGTCGCACGCGCTCGGCGAGCTCGGCCGCATCCAGCTCGTCCGCGCTCGACACGGCGGCCGGCGTGAGCCAACGCTCGACCCGCGCGGCCCCGTCGGGATCCGTCGCGCGCACCTCGCCGAGCGCCTTTTGCCAGGTCTCATTGGCCGCCCCAATCCCAGGTCGCTGCGCCAGCGCGCCCGCGAGCGCGCCCACATGGCGCCCGGCCCAGCCCGCGTCGGGCAAGAGCACCAGATCGACCGCCGCTTCGACGTCGAACGGTGTGCGCGTGAGTGCGACCAGCAGCGGCAACCACGCGCCCGCCAGTGGCACTCCAAGCGACCCGCGCCCCCCGAGTCGTGGCATCCCCTGGCGCGCGAGCGCCGCGTCGAGCGCCCCATGCTCGGCCGTCCGCAGCACCGCCATCGTGGCGTCCGGCGAGTGTCCAGCGAGCGTCGCCGCGACCGCCGCCAAGGCATCCGCGAGCGGCTCCGGCGTTTCGGCGCGCAAGAGGACGAGCGTTCCGTCGCCTCTCATGGTCGGGCGCGCGCCGCCCAGTACCAGGAAGCGCTGCACCCGCGCCAGATCCGAATCGCGCCCGTCGAGAGGCGCCAGGGTCTCGGGATCTGCCACGCCCTCGACGCGGAGCGCCGTCCCGAGCCGCGCGAGCAGCGCCAGTACGCGCTGCCAGCGGCCCGGCCATTCGAACGTCGGGTCGGCTAGGACCATCGACGGATACGGCGCCGCGGCGCCGGCACCAAAGGCCTCAGCGATCCGCGCCTCGAGCCGCACCAACCGGTCCGACTCGCCTGCCGAAATCCCCGCTGCGAGTGCGCGCAGCACCGGGAGGCGTGCGCCCCCGTTGGACACGTCCTGGCCGTCCCACCCCGACTCCTTCAGCGTGTCGAGCAGCTCCAACACCGTCCGTGTCGTGCCCCACGGATCGACCGCAAACGACCGCGCATGAAACGCGCGCGTCCCCGGGCCGCCGCGCTCGATCTCCGCTGCAAGCCAATCCCGCGCCGCGACCATCCGCGCGACGGGATCGATCCGTAGCGGCCCGAGGCCGAAGCGTAGCTCCAGATCTGTCAAGAGCGCGCGCGGTCCCCATACCGGCGCGCCGAGCGACGCCGGCGCCAGATCGCCAGCAGTCACATGCGCGCCATCGAGCGCCAGACCCACGGTCGGTGTCAACGTCATCTCGCTCGCCCCCCGGCCTGCGCCCTACCCTCGATAATGCGCGAGTGCCTTCGCCAGCCGATCACCGACCTCGTTCCTCAACCGCGCCGGCGCGAGCACTTCCACGAAGTGCCCATATTCCATGATGCGGTTGATGATCTCGAGCCCGGACGCCTTGAACTCGATGTCACATCCACCGTCCTCGAGTGGCGTCACTTTCTGATTTGCCATCCACATGCGTTCCTCGGCGAATACGCGCGCCTCGGGCGCGAAGCGCAGGCGCACGACCTCGGGCGCCTTACCGTCGTCGCTCAGCCCGAAGCGTGTGAGGAGCAGCTTTTTCGGGTCATACTCCGACTTGCGCGGGTACTCGAATACGAGCTTCTCGTTGCGCTCGAAGTCCGACATGCGCTCGATCGCGAATGTGACAGGCGTTCCCTTGTGCAATTGTACGATGGCATATAGCCCGCGCCGATAGACGGCGAGCGTGTACGGTGACACGTTCTTATGGCGCTTCTCCGTGCGCGGAAACGTCGCGCGCGTGTACGTGAAGCTGACCGGCTGCGCGCGCACGATCGCCTCGACCAACTCGGCCATCGTGTGGCTGTGCGCGCCGTACTGTTTCGCAGGCTCCTGCACATAGATGAAGCGCCGCGCGAGCTCATCGTGCGCGGGCGAGCTGCGCCCCTCCGTGTGGCTCGCGACGACATCGTCGAGCTTCGAAAACGCGCGCCCGAGATCGGTCTCGTGCAGGAACCCCTCGAGCATCTCGCGCCCGAACCGCACCGACAGCCGATCGGCCAACCCGAACGTCATCCCGACCCGTCGCCACGCGTCCTCGAGCACCCACGCGCGCTCCGGATTGCGCGCATCCTCCGAGTCGGGCGCAATCGGGACCCCGTGCTCCGAGAGGGCCTTCAAGTCCTCGAGCACCGTGCGTCGCTCGACGCCGAGCGCGCGCGCCGCCTGATGCGTCTGCATCTTGCCGCGCGCCATGAGGATATGCAGCAGCTCTAAGCGGCGCGTCCACGCGTCGGTCTTGGACATGACGGTACTCCCGGCTCTGAGGTCCAGGCCCGCGACGATAGCATGCACGTGCTCGGGCGATAGGCGTACGCGGATGGGGTCGTTGCTCACACCCGAGGTATGCGCCCCGTGCCTCCCGAGCCACGGCACTGAACGTCTGTTTGGTCCGGCCCGGACTCCCCTGACGGCCATTGTCGCGATGCGGTCCCACGTCGCACGTCGGGATCACCCGCTCAGGCCCTGCCCTGCGAGGGGACTCTCTCGGTGCCTCTCAGATGGAGCGTCAAGAAGAAGCCCCAATTTGGAGCGCAGCGAGCATGGAGGCGGCGCTCTCCGGAGTGGAGAAGACCCAGACGTCTTCGCCGGCGCGCAGGGGCTCGGACTTGAGGCTGTCGACCGCGCCGTTCTTATCCCACGCTTCGCCTTCGCCCATGCCCCAGAGGACAAAGGCTCCGTCGCAATTGGACGAGAGCGCCTGACGGTACTGCAGAAGCTGGAGCACGGCGTCCCGTGGTCCTTCTCGCCCGCTCTTGACCTCGACCAGGATGTACTTCCAGGACAGCGGCGGGTCGTGCGGCAGGGTGATGAGGACGTCCAGGCGTCGCCCACAGTCGACGTCGTGGCGACTCAGGCCAGCGATGGCGGCCTTGGGAAAGAGCGGCGCAGCGACCACGTCCTTGGAGGCGAACGACAACTCGTACTTGATGACGAGGCCGCCGTCCTCGACCTGGCCGGCGTCGCCCTGATTCGAATCACTCTTGCGGTGTATCCAGCGAACGGCTCTTGGCCGGGGGCGCAGAACGCGTGCGATGCACACGGCCGCGTAGAGCTGGAACAAGATGTCGCGCTTGCCCGGCAGAGGTAACCGATCGATCTCCTGCTCAGGCTTGAGCCATGCCCAAAGCGTTCGTGCGATGAACTCGCGCATCAGCGGATACCGAGAGCGCGCGGCGACGTGCGCCCAACGATTGAGCAGCGCCCTTTCCGGAGAGCTTCGACTCCGGGCGTTGCCGGCCAACCACTTGGCGAGGGGACTCGCAGCGCTCCGTTTAGCGGGAAGCGCGCTAATCTGGTCGCACCACTTCGGCCACAGCTCGAGGACCCAGGCTGACCAACCCAGTAGTGCCAATCGTTCATCGTCGCTGAGTCCAACCCTGGAGGTCACCGTGACGTACTCGCGCGCATGGACCCGCGGGCCAAGCGCGATCGTTCGTTCCCAGTCGATCTGTCCTTCGGGTGTATCGACGAGGCGGTGACGGGGATTCCAGGTCCGGAGCAGGCTGTCGGCGTCGCGTGCGACCTCGGCCCAGGACTCGGACAGGCACCGCCCGGTACGCGGTACCTGCAGGCCTTCGAAGATCCACCACCCGAGATAGGGCGCCGAGAAGGTGGCCTCGGCGGCTTGGTCGAGCGCCTCCGTGATCACGTTTGCGCCAAGTCGCCCGAGGAGCCACGAGCGGATCGTCGTCCGCCAGTGAGCCTCGCGACCGGTCTCAGCAACCAGCGCAGACGCACTCATTCAGCGTTGTCCGGATCGATCTGCGCGAGCACGCTGGCAAGCTGATCGCCGTTCCGAACGGCGGATCGGAGGCTCGCAACGAGCGCCCGTCGGGCATCGTCCACAGGCACTTCGGTTCCACCGCCGGGGAAGTCAAAACGCCCCTGGACCCAACGTCCGAGGAGGGCAAACCACCCGGCACCAAAGGGCAACCGTTCCTCGGAACCCGAGAGCAGCTTCTTTTCCTTCGCGGCCTCGAACAGCGCCTGCAGCGCGCTTTCTGCGACGGCGCAGCGACCATCATCATCCTTCTTGCGGAAGCTTCGGATGAAGTCGACGGCGTCGGCCTGGGACGCACCCAGGAGATCGATTCGGACGAAACGTCGTGCCAATCCCTGCGACATCGGGAACACCACGTCGTCGATTGTGGCATCGTTGACTGTAGCGATGATGCGGAACTCCGGTGGCAGCGTGATCTCGTCGATCCCAGGCAGACCGGTGGGGTTCACTTTCCTGACGTTTCCAGCAAGCATCGGGTAGAGATCCCCGATGGCCCGGTCCAGATCTGCGCGGTTCATTTCATCGAGGACGACGGCGCCAGCATAGAGCGACCACGTGCGCGGGGTGTCGCCGGAGCTGGGCTTGGCGATAAACGCGCCGGGGGCAGGCACGAAGCGCTGGTGTTCGTCTGGGACGAGGCCGCCGATCGTGTGGAACGGAGACCAGGCCGAATTCGCGACGACGGTCGGTGGGGCCTCGCTCACGCGCAACGTCTGCGGAAGTGTACGTCTCGGACTGTTCCACGCGGCGGCCACGAACTGCGCGATCTGAGTCTTCCCCGTGCCGGGTGCGCCGGCCAACAGGACGTGCATGCCACCGCGCACGTACGCAAGAGCGCGCTGGGCGAACGGGACGAGGGGTGTCGGGAGATGCTGAATGTCGTCGCGAGCCTGCTCCGCGTCCGGAGGCACGGCTGGTGCCGGCGCCGCTTGGCCTTCCGGCAGAGGCGACGGCGGCGGTGGCGGACGAGGAGCGACCAGTTCGGGCGCCGGTCCAACTAGTTCATCGTCGGCCCTCGACCCGTCGATCGCGGCGTCCAGCAAAAGGTGGATTCCGGCGATCGCGCGTTCGCGCATCGTCCACCCACCGAAGGTCTTTCGGGCGCCCGCCTCGATCAGCTGGAGGAGCCTGCTGTCCTCCAAGGCCGAGGCAGGTTGATTCAATCGTCTGGCGAGGCGATCCGTAGACAGCATCTCGAAGGGGACCACAGGCTCGACAAGGGGCTTCCCGGCCGCCCCATCGAACAGCGCCGCCGCACGGGACTCGATCTCGGGCGCCGCCGCGACGAGCTGCTGAACCCAGGCTCCGAGGGCGAAGGCAATGTCGTAGTTGGTGGCGAGAGTGTCTTCCGGGACCCCGGTCGAGAGTGCCAAGACACGAAACCGCTCTGAGTTGATGCCGTTCACATACGGCACACGATTGAGCGCGACGAGGCCCCAGAGTTCGCTCACCGGCGTGTACTTGCTGCGATCCACCGGCGCGTCATCGTGAGACCCGAACGAGCTGAAGCCAACGTCCCGCGGGTCCTTGCCTGCGAACCACTGGTCCACATACCCAAGGAGGGTGTCGCTCGGCGTGTTTTGAAGCACCGGGGCGAAGTTCTGTGAGCCAGAGAAGCGGTACGCGTTCGTCGCGCAGAACAGGTTCGCCCACCCGAAGAAATAGGCTCGGCGCCGATCGAGCTCGTCATCGCCTGCACCAAGGTAACAGAACCAGGGGATTCGCTTACGCAACGGTGGCTCATGGCCTGCACCCCAGGCGCCGTAGCTCTGTACGGTGGACCGTAGAAACTCCGCAACTTCATCAGCCAATGACCGGTCGAGGGCAGCGCCGCGCGCGGCTCGCCATGCAACCCAGTCCTTGCTGCTCGCAAGAGCGGGCAAGCGTTCGGCGATCGCTCGCTCGACGAGTGCGCCCCACTGAGGGTGGTAGAGTCGGACTTCCTCGTATGGTTCGTCCTCGGTGATTCGATCGAGGGCGCGACACACTTGCACCCCAATTCGACGCATGGCGGCGGCCGGCGCGAACGCGCCCGGACCGAGGTTTGCGAGGTACCAAACCGCAGCTCGGCGGCCCGGCCGGCGCCAGTAGTCCCCGCGCGGATCGAACGACAGCCGATTCTCCGCTGCGAGCGCGTAGCCGCCGTGGACGTGTCGGAGGTGCCGAAGATTGTGCGCGAAGGACTCGCTCACGTTCTGGTCGGCGTCGTAGGCTGCGAGCAGGCGGATGGGGTCGGCCCACGGTTGGATCGGCATGTCGGCTCCACGATTCGACGTTTCGGCTTGGTGTCGCTGGGGCGAGCATGCTCCTCATGGAGCGGATCGGAAACGAGGAGCGCATGTTCAGTGCGGGTCCAGGCGCCCGTCTGCGCCCCCTGGCACGAGGCTCGACGCTTCGCTCATTCTCCGTCGTCCGCGTAGAGGTCCGTCGTTCTGCCACGCAACGACGCACGAATCGCTCGCATCCATCGCGGCACCGCATAGCCCAGGTCGGCCTCCCGAAGCAGGCCGTCCAGCCCTGGTGGAACGGGCTCCGAGTCGGGGGCGATGGCCGCGGCGATCATCCGACCGAGTCCGACCATGGCTGCTTCGAGGGACTTCGGTCTCCGTGCGATCACGCCGCGAACGATGCAGCGAATGATCGTTTCGAGCATCGTGTAGGCGACGAGCGGATGCAGCTGCAGGCAGAAGTAGTGGTGCATGTCGTCGTCGAGCACCAGCGGCACGAAAAGTCTCGACCGGCTCGATGTCGAGCGCGTCCACGCGTCTTCGGGCCCGTCGCCGTCGACGGTCATCACGGATGTTTCGCGCCAGAATACGAAACTGCCACGCTCCAATCGGGCGAGAATCGTTCCGCCGCCACCCTCGACGCCGAACCTGAATGCGACGAAGGGCTCGCGCACCTTCGTCATGAGGGCTGGCGGTCCGAGAACACGGTCCCCGAGGTCCAGGGTCAGGTAGCCGTTCTCGTCGACACGGGCGTGTTGAACGCCGACGAGCTCTCGGTCGAGGGTGATCTCTGTTGGAGAGTTCTGGTCTGCCATGTCCTCGTCTCCGAAAGGTGTGAGCGGGGGAAGCAGCGTGGCCGGAGCGTAGGTGGCGATCGCCTTCTCCGCGAAGTCGAGCCAATCGCGTCGACAGGGGGCCGTCTGATCCGACTGCAGTGCGCGCACCGGTTCGAGCAGTTCCCATGCGGCGAGCGGGTGCAAGACGATGGGCATCAGCCGGTCGAGATCGGGCACGAGGCTCGCGAGGTCGGTCGTGGCGTCCTCGGACCAGCCGCCGATTGAACTGTGGGTCTCTTTGGGGTCACTCTTGCGCCGATAGAGGAAACCATCGTCAGACCAACAGGCCTCGATCGCTGCGAGGCGATTCGGTCCCGACGCGATGAGGACCGCGAATGGGGGCGAGGGCTCGGAGGCGAACGCGACGAGCACCGCGTGCACCTCGAAGACGGCCATGGCAGCGTTCACGAGGGGCCACTGTTCCGGCGCGATCACGTCGAAGCGCATCACCTGGGATGTCCCGGGGCCCTCGACGAGCCAGTTCCGATCGACCGCGAGCGGTCGAAGCGTTCGTCGCGGCGCGATCCCGGCGACGCCGCGCTCGAACAAGGCTACGAGCGACTCTGCGACCGCTTCGGGAACGGCGGGGTAGTCGGCGTCGCCGGTTTGGAAACACCAGACACCTGCCCTGCGCCCGAGGCTGATCTGGATTCCTGGCTCGGTGTCGTTCCAGCCAGCAAGGCGCAATACGCCTTCGAAGTCCGACTCCGGCCCCTCGCCCTCGTCCTCGCCGTCGTCGTCGTCCTCGTCGTCGTCGTCCTCCCCAAGGCTCGACGCGTCACCCGCGATCACGTACGCGTCCTCGAGGTAGGCCGACACCCTGGCGTCGTCCCCCATCTCCTCGGCATCGCTCTCGAACTCCTCCTCGATCCAGCGAACGAGCGTGGCACCCTCGTCCTCTCCGAAGGGCTCGCCGGTCGTCTTGCGCAGCCAGAAGGAACCTCCGTTCCCGACACCGCCGCAGGTGGCCTCCCAGACCCCCACGGCCCCTGCATGCGTCACAGGTAGGACCCACTTGCCGTACACCGCGAGGACGTACTCGGCGGCGACCAAGGCACGGATCGTCTCCACGCACCCGTAAGCGTCGATCAGGTCCGAGGCCGTTTCAGCCCAGGGCTCGATCAGTTCAACGGCCTCGTCGATGCTCAGGTCCGAAAAGCGTTTGGCGCGCTCGAGCGCATAATACTCGCGTGCAAGCGCGAGTTGGCGGTCGGGGTCATCGCTTGCGAAGGCGTCGACGCGATCGAACGCGACGTCCTCCCCGGCCGCAATCCGGTCACGCACGCTTGCCCAATGACCGATGAACGCGCGCGCAAACGCCTCCAACGATCGGTCCTCGTCGTCGGAGCCGGCGTCGACCTCGTCCTCGTCTTCGACGTCGTCCCCGTTCTCGTCCTCGGGCGACACGGCCGCCGCGTCATCCACCCCATTTGCACCCCCGTCCGTCGCGGGCCCCGGTTGTGCCACGAGCGCCGCCAAATGCGGGCACGCCGCCGCCGCGACCACGCCTCGCATGACGGCGTGCGCGAACAGCTGGCGCGCGCGCGCGAAGACCGCCACGAGCGGGGGCTCGACCCACTTCCAGTCGAACGCAAAGCACGCGTCCGCGCGCGCGACGAGTTCGTCGAGCGCGCCGAAGTCACACGCCTCGGCGTCGACGATCCGCTCGAGCAGGTGGCAGGCCATGTAGGGCGAGACCTGTCCCGAGGCGAGTCCCTCCTCGGCGACCTGCGTCGGGTCCAGCCCGTCGCGATCGACGACATCGGCGAGCACCGCATGCGCCGATGGCCAGTGATCCCGATCCGCAAGCCACGGTCCCACGAGCGCACGCGCGAAGGCGCTGTCACCCGCTTCGAAGGCCGCCCGAGCCAGGTTGATCTCGGTGCTCGCGATGAATCCCTCGAGCCCGACCAGCGACGCGCGCTCCTCCGGCGCTGCAGTCTCGAGCAGGGTGCGGACCTCCCGCCGGACGCCCCCGAGGAGCGCGCGGGCCTCCTCGAACTGCCCGACCTCCCCGAGAAATGCGCCGTAACCCATGCGCACCACGACGTCGTCGGGTGCGAGCTTCATCGCGTGGCGGAACCACGGCTCGGCCCGCCGATATTGCCCGGTCTCGGCCAACATCTTGCCGAGCGTGACCGCGAGATTCGCGTCGGCAAGTGATTCCCCCGTGGCCGCGAGCAGTATCTCGATCGCGCCGTCGATGTCGCCGCCCGATCGCCGAGCGAGCGCGCGGCCGAGTGGCGATTCAGGGGGTTCGGTGAACGTTGTCATGAAGGGTCTCCTGCCGCCGAGCGCTGCTCGAGGCGGCCTGGTTCAATGGCTGATTGCGTTCCGAGTATGACACGCGGCTGTGTGCCAATCGCCGCACTGAACGTGTGTTCTCGTGGCGACCTGTATGACATGGTGCGGGCCGTGGGCACCGTCGCCGACGTCACGTGCGAGCATCGTCGCGACCTCACGACCCGGAGAGAGCGCCGATGGCAGTCGGGTTCGTCGCTACGTAGCCGAGGCCCCCCGCCGGCGTCAGTGTCGGCGCTGCCAGGTCATCGGGCTGCGACGCAGGTGTACGATGGCGATCACCCGCACGGCGTTCGGCAGATCGCGAAAGAACACGCCGTGAGGGAATGGGCGGGCGACCGCTCGGCGGATATCGCCGTGGATCAGGGCGTAGCGCGAGGGCTGCTCGGCGATCTCGGCCAGGACCCTATCGACGGCGTGCACGAAGCGGTCGCCGAGCCCTGGCACTTGAGCATCGAGCCACGCCTTGGCGTCCCCCATCTCCCGAGCCGCGACCGCAGCGACGCGAATCGGCTTGGGCATTACCGGAGGAGCCTGTCGCGAACCGTGGCCCAGTCCTCATCGCCCTCAGAGGACGCGACCTCTGCGAGGCGGAGGTCGAGGAAAGCGCGCTGCGCGTCGTCCAGGGGGCGCGCATCGGCATCGGTCGCCACCTCATCCCAGAGCGCGTCGAGGAGCTCGAGCTTGTCCTCGATGCTCATTCCACGGAACGACTCGACGATGGTGGCGCGCGGCTGCATCGCGTCAACGCTAGGCGTGACAGGGGCAGAAGTCCAGCGCCAGGTGCCGCCGGCGCGCAGGCGCGCAGCGAGGTGAACGACCGTCTTCGGCGTAGAGGTGTTTTTGCGGGACCTCGCGGGAACTGTGACAGGCCCGGGTCACGGCACTGAACGTCCGTTTGGGCGCCGACCTGCGTGACACGCGTGCGGCCCGTGGGCATCGTCGCGACTCCACGTCCCGGGGTGAGCGCCTTTGGAGTCGGAGAAGAAACGATGAAACCCGGTCGGACGATCATCGAGCTCTGCGAGACCCACCTCGACGGTGTGCTGCAGGACGGCATGCGTGCAACGGAGCGCCGGCTCGGCCTCTTCGCGAACATGCCCGCAGCTCGGCGCTGGCTACGTCGGTACGTTGCTGAACGGGGTGACCCTGACCCCGAGGTGTCGCACACGACCTACGAGGCCACCGAGTTCGTGGTCGGGCCCTATCCCCTCGACGGGCTCTATCCGAAGGCGCTCCGGGTCGTCGTCTACGACGCCACGGGGCATGTCCGCGGCAGGATCACCGGCGACCGCGATGCCCCTTGGGGCGGGCGCGATCCGCGCACCTGCGCCTTCAAGGAGGGCGAGCTGGTCGGCCTCGTATGCGGCGGTACGTACCGGGTCGGCATCGTCTGCTATCAACCGGAGTCGCGCCGATCCGCCGCGCGAATGAAGGACTTCGTGACGCGCGGCGACGACTGCTACCACGTAGGCATCCACGATCCGGACGACCCGGACGAACACGCGCACATGCGGGAACCCTACCTCTGGTGCGTCGCGCATGAGGTGCCGAGCGCGCTGCGAGCGGCGCTACGCAGGCGGTTCGCGCGGACACGTCCCGAGCTCGCCAGCGGCACTTGATCTCGCCCAAGGCCCCCGACCGTCGACGAAGGGTCGCCCCCGACCATGAGACTCGATCCCCCCGCCGCACATTACGACGCCGACGAACGCGCGCTGGTCGTCGATCTGCGCCCCGAGCTCGACGTTCGCCTCCGCTTCGGCCCCTGGTCCGAAGGCCTCCCGTGCCACCGCTGGCGCGACGGCGCGTGGCACGCCGAACCCCAGGACCCGTGCTTGGAGGTCTTCGGAGCCGCGCGCGCGTTCCTCGTCAGCGCCCCCGACCACCCGATCGCGCGGTACCTGGGTGCAATTCCTGCGGAGCACCTCGACCTCCTGCAGGGCTATCGAGACTCCGAGCTGACGGTGCTGCGACTGCTCCGTCACCCGGCCGGTCGCGAGCTCGCCGTCGCGGCTCCGAACCTTCTTTGGCTCCTCGCGGCGGCGCTCGGTGAGAGGCAGATTCCAGTTTCCGCCTACGACAGCTGCCTCGGTCATCGGCGCCGCGATCTACTCGCCTGGGTCCTTGGACGCGACGTACGTCCGAGCCACGTCCGCCTCCTCGAGCGCGTGACGCCGACGCGACGTGACGCCCACACCCGCGCGCGCGTTCATAGGCTCCTCGCGCGCGCCGACCTCCGCCAAGTCATCGGCCACGGTGGACCGATCACCTCCGACCAAATCGACGCCGCGCTCGCGCTTCACCACCATCTCCACGTTCGCGCGGTCGCCGAGGGCCTGGTCTCGCCCGACCCGTGGGCCGGCCACGCGATCGCCAGGATCGCCGACGACACATGCAACCTGGGCGTCCTGCTCGGGATCCCAGACGCGCACGTCGTCGTCTGCCGGATCCGCGCGCCGCGAGATCTCGAGCGCCTTCACCGGCGCTGGACGGAGCGGGCCTACCTGGCCAAGAATCGCGACGAGCTCGAGCGCCTGGCGGCCACGTTCGGTACGCGCGTCTTTCCACCGCCACCGGTCCCGAGCACGGATACGATCGTCCATGTGGGGACGCTCGACGCGCTCTTGGCCGAAGGCCGGGAGATGCACCACTGCGTGGTGGCCTACGCGAGGGCGTGCTTCGAGGGGACGTCGGCGATCTTCAAAGTGCTCGCGCCCGAGCGCTCGACGCTCGAGCTGCGCGCAGTGGATGGCCGCTGGGCGATGACGCAGCTCGTGCGCGCGCACAATCAGGCGGTCTCTCCGCCGACGCTCGTCGCCGTCCGCGCCTGGGCCCGTGCGGTGGTCGACCCCTCCGCGCGGCCGGACGGGTAGGGCGTCCGAACGGATGTTCAGTGCGTCCGCCGGGTCCGCGCGCGTGGTTGACTGGGGGTCGCCACCAAGGAGACCTGTATGAAGAAGAACGATCCCTACGTTCTCACCGCGAAGCTCCTGTTCGCTCTCTCCCAGTGCAAGCGGAACAAGAACGACAAGGAGCTGTGCGCACGCCTCCACAAGCTCGGCTGCGTGGCGCGCGACCTCGCCTTCCAGCGTGACGTCGAGGTGAGCGAGGCCGACTTCGCCGCCATCCGCGACTATCGGGCGCAGGCCCGGGAAGGCTACAAGAAAGCCCGCAAGGCCTATGACTCGGCCACCCTGCCCGAGCGCTAGAAGATCCGCGTCCGCGCCACCAACGGCACGCACCAAGGGCCCCGCATGGACCTGTGCTTTCGCATCCACGGGTCGTTCCTCGGCCTCGCTACCGGCGACGCCGTCGGCACGACCCTCGAGTTTACGCACAACCCGGCCCCGATCGACGACATGGTCGGCGGCGGCCCCTTCGGCCTGAAGCCCGGCCAGTGGACCGACGACACGTCGATGGCACTCTGCCTCGCCGACAGCCTGATCACGTGCAAGCGCTTCGACCCCGCCGACCAGATGCGCCGCTACGTCCGCTGGCACCGAGGAAGAGTGCCCGCTGCGAGCCGCGCCTCGTAGGTCTGGGCTTCCTCGCAGCGGTTGATGAGCTCGGTATCCTCGGCCGTGTCGCTCATCGACCAGTAGACCTTCCCGTCCTCGTGGTAGTATTTCCGGGTCTGCGCGTAGAACCGCTCGTCGACGCCATGCTCGAAGATGTGGTGCGCGAGCGCGAGGATCATTGGGGCGTTTTGAGGATTCTCGACCACGTACTCGTGGGGCCACGTCGTTGTTGTGAACGACAACGAACGCAGCACCGCATGCACGGATGCGCGGGCGAATATATGGGCAGGCCTTCTTGGCGTCGAGCGTGCGATCGTCGAGCCGGTCGAGGAATGCGAGCGCAGTGTCGTTCTGTCTGCCCGACTCGGGCCGGCCGACCGTGGTCGATTTGCCAGCTTCGCTGCGCGGGTTACGATCGTGATGAGGGGCGTCACCACCCCGTCGGGACCTCGGTCGAGAACGTGGGTGCAGGGTTGTGGCGAGGTCGGCGCGGCCGGAGCAACGCTTGGACAATGCGGGAAACACCGCCGCCTCTTCACGCAGCAATCGCCAGGGCTCGCGCGATCTCTCGGAGCTCAGCGCGACCCCTGTGGCTGTCATCGCCAAGCGCCGCGCGCTCCCGAGGCTCCCCCCCACAATCGCCCGCTCGCAACCCACCGGAACCACTGACGACCACAGTCTTTTCGTAATCAGCAGGTCGTCAGTTCGAGTCTGATCATCGGCTCCACTGCGAAGCGCTTGGCGGGCCGGCGCGCGGGTCACTCCGTCGCCGGCACGCCGGGTCGCGCCACGCGTTCAGCACTCGGTGATGTTGACCGCGAGGCCGCCCTCCGCGGTCTCCTTGTACTTCGTGCTCATGTCGCGACCGGTCGCGCGCATGGTGGCGATGACCTTGTCGAGGCTCACCTTGTGGTGGCCGTCGCCGGACATGGCGAGGCGCGCGGCGTTGATGGCTTTGACGGCGCCCATGGCGTTGCG
>SXIE01000127.1 GCA_005772945.1 Pseudomonadota bacterium | reverse complement strand
GCCGCTATCGACTGGTCGGAGACGGACGGACAGAACGAGACTCTGCTCGCCTTCCTCGACCGACTCTACGATCGCACCCTCGACGCCAAGGAGCCGCGCCCATAGTCTGCCTTCGCGCATCCGTGCACCCGCTGCTGTGTGCTTGGTAGTTCACACCGGCGAACATGCACGGATTGCGCGCTCAACCAAACCGGCCAGCGCCCACGGACAGGGCAATAGACCCAAATAAAAAGGGTCGCCGAACGAGCCGTCACTCTCGTTGGCGACCCGCCGAGCGCGGCCCTTGGGTCCGCTTCGGCGTGTTCGTGTTCTCAATCCCCACATGCATGACACGTGAGTCCGCCGAAAACGTAACCGGCCCGATCGAATTTATGGGGCGGCCGGTGAGATGGCGACGCGCACCGTCCCCGTGCCACCCACGCGCACGACCCCCGCGACCGCATCCCAGGCGGCACAGGCATCACCGGCGCTGTCGTCCAGCACGCGAACCGTGACGCCCTCGGGAAAGAGCCCGCGTGGAGTGACGACCAAGGTCGTCCCGCGCGAGCCCGTCGCGAGCGTGAACTCGGCCGTGCGGGCGTCGCGATCGAAGTGCCACGCGCTCAAGGTCCCGGCGATGGCCGCGGGATAGATGCGCATGAGCTCGGCCGCGACCGCGCGGTCGCTCCCGTCGGCCTCGACGACGCTCATGGACTCCGCGTTCCAGTCCTCGCCGGTGATGCTGTACTCCCATTGCGTCCCATGGATCCCGAGCGCCTCCAGCGCCTCCCAATGCGCACGCAGGTAGGGCGCCGCGCCGACGGCGTCGAAGGCGACCCCGAACTCGCCGAGCAGCACCGGCACATCCCACGCGACGCCGACATCGCGCCAGCCGGCCAGCTTCGCTTCGAGCGCCGCTTCGTCCGGCAGCTCCAACCCCGCGAACGCGGCTGCATCATAGAAGTGCGGCGCGAAGACGAGGCCGTCGCCCACCGGGCGCTGCAGGGTCGTCTCGCCGAAGACGCCATCGAAGCCGGTCGGATCGATGAAGACGAGCTTCGTCGGGGCGGCCGCGCGCACCACGCCGACCATGCGCGTGTAGAACGCCGTCAGCACCGTCGCGCTGAACTCGTCTTCGTCCGCCGTGCCCCAGCCGGGCTCGTTGATGATCTCGTAGCCGATGACCGCGTCGGTGTCGGCGTAGCGCTTGGCGATCATCGTCCACATCGCCTCGAAGGCGGTCATGAGGCCGTCGGCGCCGCTCCAGAAGCGGTCGAAGTCGGTGCGCATGGCGGCATTCGAGAAGTACGCCTGAAACCACTGCGTGCAGTCCTCGGTCGCGGGCGTCGCCGGATCGGCCATCGCCCAGAGCGGGAAACCGTCGCCGCAATAGGGGCGCGCGAAGACGTCCTGGTGCATGTCGACGATGACGCGGATCCCGCGCTCGCCCGCCGCCGCGATGAGGGCATCGAGGCGCGAAAGGAACAGCGCGTCGTACTGCCCACGCACGGGCTCGACCGCCTCCCACGTGAACGGCAGGCGCACGACGTTCAGGCCCCAACCGGCGACGCGATCGACGTACGCCGCAAGCGCGACCTCGAACGAACGCCCCGCGGCATCCGCGTCACCAAACGCAAACGGCACGAACGGCGCGAACTTCGAGCGGCTGCCGGCATTGACCCCGCGCAGGCGCACCTCGCGCCCGAGCGCATCGCGGAAGATCCCATGGTCGGTATGCAGCGCGAGCGACTCGGGCGTCGCCGGCGCCGCGCACGCGCTGGCCGTGGGCGGGCCCGGGGGCGCGGCCTCCGGGCTTTCACCGCAGGCCCCGAGGGTCGCCCAAACCGCCACCCAGGCCGCGTGCCGACGTGCCCGTGCAGCGCACGTCATGACGCGCGACCGCCGCCACTCCCGCGCACATCGGCCCACTTCATCTGCGTCCTGCCATACATGCGCACGCGCCTCAGCAGGATGTCGGCGACCAACAACGCGACCGCGTACGGCAGCGGCGTCGGCCACCACGGCGTCTTTTCCTCGGTGTGGGCGCCGCGCGGATCGAAGAGGCGCGCCGTGCTGGGGTCCTTCGTCCCGCCCGACACGCGCGCCAGCGCCTCGACCGTCGTGAGGTTCGGCGTGCCCGCCAGGTGCTCCGCCGGGAACGGCCAGGCGACCGTGGCGAAGCTGCGATGCGTCACGTCCTTGCCGTCGAGACCCGTGCCGCCCGTGTGTTTGCCCTTGATGGTGTAGGGCCCATAGGTCGCGATCTTCATCGTACCCTCGTAGCGACCGGCCGCCGTCTGCGCGAGGACCAGCGGGAGTTCCTTGCCGTTGGGATCGACGACCGTGACCTCGCTCAGGACCTCGTCGATGAAGCGGTCCTCGTCGTCGATCGCGTCGACCCCGACCGTCAGCGTGTTGCCCGCGATGTCCGCGACCATCCCGTAGCTCGGGTCCTCGGTCTCGACGCGCAACGTGTCGCCGACGACCTGCCGCCAGAACTTCGCGTAGCCCGACCAGCCGAGCCAATAGTGCGCCCATTTGTTCTTCACGTCGGAGGTCCAGACGACGACCTTGCCGAGGCCGAGACGCCAGCGCGCCATGACCGGCTCGCCGATATGGCTCGTCATGAGGACCTCGGCGCGCGGCTTGGCGCGCGTCGAGACGTAGCCGACCAAGGGCGGCATCGCGGCCAGATCCACGCCCCGGAACATCTGCAGGTGCCGGAAACGCGCGTCGATGCGCGGCACGAAGCGGTCCTCGACGAGCGCCTTGCGCGTGACCTCGCTGGTCTCTTTCAGGAACAACTTCGGGATGCTCTGCGGGCTGTTCGTGAAGTAGTAGCGGCCGCCCGCCGCCTCGGCGACGCGGCGCAGGAGGTCCTGATCGCTGCCCATGCCGACCGCGACCGCCGAGATGGTGATCTTGTCGAGGGCCGCCTGGGTGGCCATCTCGATGACGCCCGCGCGATTCGACTGGCCGTCGGTGAGGAGGATGATGTGCTTGATCTTGGCGTCGGTCTTGATCAGCTGATCGTAGGCGTAAGACAGCGCGCCGAAGATGTTCGTGCCGCCGCCCGAGCGCAACTTCGAGACGGCGTCCGTGATCTTGAAGCGATTCGACGCCCGCTGGAGACCGACGAGATCGCCGGGGCGTGAGTCGAACGCGCAGATCCCGAGCAGATCATCCGGCTGCAAGACATCGAGCGTCGCGATGGCCGCCTGCTTCGCGAGCTCGATCTTCGGGCCCGCCATCGATCCCGACCGATCGATGACCAACATGAGCGCGAGCCCCGGCGTGTCCTGCTTGCGCTGCACATCGAGCCGCACCGGGAAGACCTCGCGCTCGAGGATCGTCTGCGAGTACCCGCCCGGCCCGAAACTGTTCTCGCCGCCCGCGAAGATGAGCCCGCCGCCGCTCCGCGCGTACTGCTCGAGGACGCGCATCTGCCCCTGCGACATGAGCTCGCCACCCGCGGCGGCCACGCGCGGCACGTCCGAGATGAAGATGAGGTCGAACTTCTTGGCGTCCGCGAGCGAGCCCGGCGTGCCGCGCGCACCGCGGTACTCGACGTCGTAATCGGCCTCCAGAGCGGCCGCGAGGTTCCTCGCATAGCGCGCCTCGCCTTCGACATAGAGGACTTTCGGGCGCTCGGGGACCTTGATCGGGAGCTCGAAGCGGTTGTTCGTCGCGAAGTGGTCGCCCTCCTGCGCGATGGCTTTGCAGCTGACCGCGACGCGCTTGTCGCCGCCCTCTTTGATGCGCAGCTCGTCGGTCACCGTGCTCTCGCCCAAAGGCAAATCGCGCTCGGCCGTGACCTCGACGATGCCGTCGACCTGGACCTCGCAATGGGCCTTGGTGGCCGCCGTGGTCATGATCTTGGTCGTCACGTTGAAGGGCTTGTTGGGCCGCAAATCGCGCGGGATGTCGACATCGATGACGGCGAGCTCGTTCGGGCGCGGGACGTCCGTGAGATCCAAGTAGTGGACTGGGATCCCGAAGCGCTTCGCCGTGTCGACCTCTTCGGCCAGCGCGCCCTCGGTCTCGAGGCCGTCGGTGACGACGACCAGGCTCGGGATCTTGCCCTCGGGGAGCAGCGCAAACGCGAGGCGCAAACCCGCTTGGGCGTTGGTCGCGGGGACCCCGTTTGTGGCCGGCAGGCGTGGCAGCGGCGGGATCGCAACAGGACCTTTGCCCTCGGCCGGAAGCACCAGCGGAACCTCCTCGGCGCCGTTGCCGAAGACGACCAGCCGCACCTCGGGACGGTCGACTTCCAGCACCGCCAGGCTCGCCTTCCAGACCTCCTCGACCTTTTGGCGCGCCCGCTCGACCATCGCGTCCGGCACCGACTCGCTGACGTCGACGACGTACACGACGGCCGCCGCTTTCGGGTGCGTGTCGACCTTCTTCACGTCGACGAGCGAGGCCACCAGACACGCGACGAATGCGGTCTTGAGGACGATCGACAGCCCCTGCTGCACGCGCGGCAGATCCGACAGCGTGTGCGCCCGGATGACGATGAAGAGCGGGATCGCCACGAGCCCCCACGCGAACTCGGGGTGCTCGACGACGTAACCCTCGGCCTTCAACGCCTCGAGCCACTCCGGCCCGAATGTGTTGAGTACAAAGTATCCGGCCGCGGCCAGCGCGCCCGCGAAGAGCCACTGCAGCGCCAGATAGAGCGGCCGACGCCACGGGCGTGAGGCCTTCGTGCGCCTCGGCGGCGGCGGCGTCGGATGGGGCTTCGGCTTGGGGAAGGTGCTCATTCCGTCCACCGCCGGTGCCACGTGAACTGCTCGAGCAAGACCACGCCGAGCGCGCCGATGAGCAGCGCCCGCCAGAGATTCGCCAGCCACGGGTCCTCGGGCGGCGGCGGCGGCGGCGGCGCCGTCCAGACATCGGGCGCGACCTTTCCTGCGGGTCCTGCGACGCCTGCGACGCCTGCTACGACAGGATCCAGGCGCGGGGAGATCCGGCTCTCGTCGGCCGACATGAGATTCACGGCCACCGGGAAGACGCGGTCCTTCGCGGTCGGCGTCGCCACCGACACGTCGTAAATCCCGAGCCGCGGCGCCTGGAACAGCACCCGCCCGTCGACCTTGCGCGCGCCCGGCACCGCGCCCGCCGGCCCGGTCACCTGAATCGCGTCGCCCTCGAGCGGCAGGTTGAGCGACAGCGGCACGCCCGCGCGATTCGGCGCGAGGAGCCCGTCCGGATCCTGCCAGAACCAGTTGAGCGCGTTGACGACCAGAATGGGGAACGCGATGTTCATCGGCAAGAGCGACTTGCGAATGTCGAAGGCGAGGACGACGAACTTGCGCTGACCCGCCGGATCCTTGCGTCCGAAGAGGAGCGGCGCGCCGCCCTTGGTCGTCACGACCACCTCGTCGCCCTTCACGGTCTTCACTTGCGGCGCCTGCATGATGTTGAAGTCCGCGAAGCGCACGGCCTTCGCGAGGACATGCTTCGCGTCGACCTTCTCGATCTGCGGCTCGTTCAGGACGCCGGTGATCTCGAACGGCCCACCAGGCTGCGGCTCCAGGATGAAGTAATTGCCGGGCGCGTCGAGCGGCACCGACGCGGCATCGACCACCGTGACATCGAAGCCCGTCGGACCCTTGTAATCTGCGGGTGAGACGACCGTGAGGTGGACGTTCTCACGCAGGAAGAGCGACGCCTGGAGGAAGAGATTGCCGCCGCTCACGAGCTGCACTTCGAGCTTCTTCCGCTCGGGCACGACCGCGAAGCCGATGTCGTCACGGGGGAACGGATCGCGCAGGAGATCATCGGAGGCCACGACCAACTTCGCGAAGAGGCGCGAGCCGTCGAACTTCACGTCGGGCAGGACCCCGGAGGTGGTCTTTTGCGCCGCCAGCTCGAAGGCATGCGTCGCAACGAGATTCCCCGGTTGGTCGAAGTCCGCCTCGGTCCGACCGACCGGATTTGCGTACAGGAAGAGGCTCGCCTTGACCGGCCGCTCGGCGTCATTGTGCAGGCCGTACCAGACCGCGTACGTCAGCGCATCGTCGCGGTACGGGCGGACATTGAGGGCCTCGATGCCGATATTGCCGGCCGCCTCGCCGATGCGAATCGTCTTCAATCCGAGCGCTTTCGTCCGCGCCGCATCGATCGCCGGAAAGGCCCCATCGGTGATGAGGAGGACCTCGGCGCCCTCGCGCCCGCGCAGCGTATCTTGCGCAAAGCGCAAGGCGTCGTCGACCGCCGTCGGCGTGTCCATCGCACCGTCGGGCGCGACCGCGTCGACCGCTTGGTGGAGCGTGTCCGGGTCCGCGCTCCACAGCGACAAGGGATGCGTCAGCGCATCGAGCTGCACCACCATCACGCGCTGACCGGGCTGCGCCGCGAGCGCCGTGACGACCTCGTGAGCCTTCGCGCGAGCGCGCTCCAGGCGGGTCTTGCCGCCTTCGAGCGTCGCCATCGACGCAGACGCATCGAGCACGATGAGCGCATGATGCGGCGTCGGCGGGATCGTCTTCTGGCCCTCGCACCCGGCGAAGCTCTCTTCGAGTTTGGGATCCGAGAGTGCCAAGACGATGAGCGCGACGACCGCGAGCTGGATGAGCAGCGAGCCGATGCGCTTGAGCGCCTTGAAGAGGCTCGAGGCCTTCTGGTCCTCGACCACGCGCGACCAGAGCGGCGAGAACGGAACCTCGACGCGACGGCGCCGTACCTTGAGAAAGTACAGCAGCGTCACCGCAGCCGCGGCGATCCCGAAGAGCGTCCAGAGTTGGCTCGCTTCGAGGCCGGCAAAGCTCACGAGAGCATCCCCCCCGAGCGCAGGATCCCGAGCACCAGCTCGTCCACCGGCGTCTGCACCGGCGCCCGGTAATACGGGATGTGACTCGCCGTGCAGAACGTCTCGAGCTCGCCCGAAAACGCCTCGTGCGCCTGCCGATACTTCTCGAGCAGCCGCGGCGTGAGCGTCATCTCCTTGTGGCGCCCCGTCTCGCAATCGACCAGGAGGACGTCGCCACGCAGGGCCGGCGACAGCTCGCGCTCGTCGACCATCTGCAAGACGACCGGCTCGAAGCGATGGTAGCGCAGGTAGTTAAGCCCCTCTTCATAACCATCCTGCGCGTAGAAGTCCGACATCACAACGACGAGCCCGCGCCGCTTCGTCTCGTGCACGAAGGCGCGCATCGACTCACGAAACGACGTGACGCCGCCCGGCGCGATACCCCGCAAGAAGTCGAAAACACGGAATATTTGGCTCTTGCCCCGCGCCGGCAAGAGGCGCTGCCCGAGCTTCTCCGAGAAGCTCGCGAGGCTCGCGCGATCGAGCCCGGCGAGCGTCACGTACGCGAGCGCCGCGGCGATCCGCGAGGCATGATCGAGCTTGGCCCGATCGCCGAGCGCCATCGACGCCGAGCCATCGACCAAGAGATACACGAAGAGGTCTTCCTCCTCTTCGTAGAGACGCAGGAGCAGCTTCCCGAGCCGCGCGTAGACGTTCCAGTCGATGTTGCGGAAGTCGTCGCCGGGCGAATACCGGCGGTGGTCCGCGAACTCGAGGCCCGCACCGAGCTTCTTGCTGCGCCGCTCGCCGCGGTTGAGTGCCTGAAAGGTCTTACGCGAGACGATCTCGAGGTACTCGAGCTTCGCCATGAACGCCTCGTCGAAGAGCGTGTCGGTCTTGCGACCCGACGCGCCAGCACTGCGGGAGCCCGCCACGCCGAGGGCAGCCGCTGCAAGCGCTGCGCGCTCTTCCTGGGGCCCCTGCCCCAGTCGCGGCGCCGAGCTTTGCTCGTCGCGGCCTTCGCGTGAGCTGTTCAAGCGGTCTCCTTCACCACGCGCAGGACATCGTCCAGGATCGAGTCGGCCGAGACACCCTCGGCCTCGCCCTCGAAGTTGCGCAGGATCCGGTGGCGCAAGGTCGGCTTCACGATGGCCCGGATGTCTTCCGCCGAGACCGCGAAGCGCCCATCGAGGATCGCGCGCACCTTGCCGGCGACCACCAAGCCCTGGGCTCCGCGCGGCGAGGCTCCGACGCGGATATAGCGTTGCGCCGCCTCGGGCGCATGCTTCTGCTCGGGGTGTGTCGCCATCACGACGCGGATCGCATAGTCCTGCACGTGGCGCGCGATCGGCACGTCCATCGCGAGCTGCCGAAGCTGCAGGAGCCCCGCGCGATCCATGACCGGCTCGATCTTCGGCTCGGTCCAACCGGTCGTCCGGTCGACGATCTGATGCATGTCGTCGAACGTCGGAAACGTCACGTGCAGCTTGAACATGAAGCGGTCGAGCTGCG
>SXIE01000126.1 GCA_005772945.1 Pseudomonadota bacterium | reverse complement strand
CGAGGCGCCGATGCTCTACAGCGGCGAGGAGGTCGGCTCGGCCGTGCCGGGATCGCCAGGCGTCGACATCGCCGTCGACCCGCTCGAGGGGACGACCATCGTGGCGACGGGCGGGCCCAACGCCATCGCGTGCCTCGCGCTCGCCAAGCGCGGCTGCATGCTGCACGCGCCCGACACCTACATGGAGAAGATCGCCGTCGGGCCCGACTGCGTGGGCTCGATCGACATCCGCCGCTCGCCGACCGAGAACATCCATCGGGTCGCGGCGCGCAAGGACATGCCGATCACCAGCCTCACCGTGTGCATCCTGGATCGCCCGCGCCACAAGGACCTCATCGAAGAGGTCCGCAAGTGCGGCGCGCGCATCCGGCTCATCCGCGACGGCGACGTGTCCGCGGCGATGGCGACCGCGATCCCCGAATCCCCGATCGACCTCCTCCTCGGCATCGGCGGCGCGCCCGAAGGCGTCCTCGCCGCGGCCGCCCTGCGTGCGCTCGGGGGCGAGATCCAGGGCAAGCTCGCGTTCCGCAACTCGGGCGAGCGCGACCGTGCCATCGCGATGGGGGTCGAGGATCCCGACCGCGTCTTCTCGACCAGCGATCTGGTCGGCGGCGACGACGTCATCTTCGCGGCGACGGGCGTCACCGACGGCGACTTCCTGAAAGGCGTCCGCTTCCGCAAGGGCGGCGCCATCTCGAACTCGGTCGTCATGCGCTCGGCTACGGGAACGATTCGCTTCCTGACGGCGCACCACGACTTCATCCGCGGCCGGATGTTCTGAACCGGCGCCCCTTCTCAACGAACGACGGAGTCCGAACGTGCGCAACCTCGATGGCATGGAAATGACGTGCTTCACCAAGGGCAAGCCCTTCGAGCTCGAGTACAGCGGCGGCAAGTACCTCGATCTCAAAGGGGAACCGGTCACGGACCTGGCGGACACGAACTGCTACGTCTGCACCACCGCGTACTACACGCGCGAGTCCGACCCGATCCCGTTCTGCCCGAACTGCGGCCACTTCGAGAAGAAGCGCTTCACCGATCAGAAGGAGCTCGCCGAGTTCCTGCGCGGCCAGAACTTCAGCTGGCTCGCCAAGAACAAGCAGAAGGCGTTCTACGTGAAGCGCCTCGACAATCGCCTGTGGGAGCTGAAGTTCGCGCGCGACGCGGCTCAGCTGCAGCAGTCGGCGGCGTATGACATCGTGACCGCGGTCTGAGGTGTCGGTCGCGGAGGGACAGCGCCGGCTCGTCGTCGGCCTCTGCGTCATCGGCGACGAGGTCCTCTCGGGCAAGGTCGTCGAGCAGAACGCGGCGTTCCTCATCGGCCGCTTTCGCGAGCTGGGCGTGCGTGTGCGCGAGGTCGCCGTCGTCCCCGACGAGCGGCCGGCCATCGTCGAGGCGGTCGCGCGCCTCGAGAGCCGCGCCGACTTCGTCCTGACGACGGGCGGCATCGGACCGACGCACGACGACGTGACGCTGGCCGCGATGGCGGACCTCAGGCAGGTCGACATCGTCGAGCACCCGGCGATCGCGGAGCGGCTCGCGGCGCACATGTCGGGCCCGGCCGCGGAAGGCTACCGGCGGCTTGCGCGCGTGCCGGTCGGGACCGAATTGGTGTGGGGCGCGGGGGTCCCCTGGCCGGCCCTGAGGCACGGCAAGACGTGGCTCTTGCCCGGGATTCCGCCGCTGCTCCAGCGCGTGTTCGACGGGATCGAGAGCCACTTCCGGGGGTCGCCGAGGTGGTTCCAGGCGGCGCTCGAGCTGGCCGTCGAGGAATCGTTGGTGTGCGAAGCATTGGACGGAATCGTCGTGCAGCACCCCGCCGTGCAGATCGGTTCCTACCCGCGCCTCGAGGGCACGGGGTGGCGGCTCAAGGTGACGTTCGAGGGCGGCGACGAGGGCGCGGTCGAGGCGGCGCGCGACGCGGCGAGGAGCGCATTTCACGCGCACGTCGCGAACTAGCGACGGCGCAGGCACCGCGCGGGAGTGCCCCATGCGACGGCCCGCGACCGTTGCTTGCGGGTTTCAGTGGCGATCGGCATGATGCCGCCGATGCCTTTTACGCTGGCGCCAGGGCTCTTGGTCGCGATGCCAAGTCTGAAGGACCCGAACTTCTATCGGGCCGTCGTGCTGCTGTGCGAGCATTCGCGCCAGGGCGCCTTCGGCGTCGTCATCAATCACGTGCTCGACCTTCCCGTGCAGGCGGTGTGCGCCGAATCGGGGATCCCCTGGGCCGGCGACGCGGCGCCGCGGGCCTTCTGCGGCGGGCCGGTCGAGCGCCAGCGCGGGTGGCTCCTGCATAGCCCGCGGCACACGTTCGAGGGCACCAAACTCATCCACGAGGGCGTCGCGCTGTCGCCTTCGCGCGAGGGACTCGAAGCGTACGGACAGAACCCCAACGACGGGTACCGGCTCATCTTGGGGTACGCGGGTTGGGGCCCCGGCCAGCTCGAGCGCGAGATGATCCAGGGATCGTGGTTCACCGCGCCGATGAACGTGCATCTGGTGTTCGACGCGCCGCGCGCCGACGTCTGGCATCGCGCGCTGCAGCTCATCGGCATCGCGAACCCGACGCACCTGGTCGACGGCTCGAGTCACCTGCATTGATCAAGCTCGCGGGGCACCTCCTGACGTGCGGGTGCGAGGCGTGCGCGACGATGTTCCCGCGCGGTCGCTTCGAGCCGACCTGGACCTTCCCGCAGCCGACGCCGAGCGCGCGGCGCGTCACGGCCGCGGTCCCGATCGGGCACCCGCGTGCGCCACTCGAGGTCATCGTGTGGGTCGACGCGAGCGGCCGGCTGGCCGCCGACTGGCCCGGGTTCGTCGGAACGGCGGGCGCGCAGGTCGACGTGGACTGGAGCGCGCGCGGGGGCCCGCGGGTGACCGGCACGCGCGACCCGGTGCTCGGGGCGCTGGCGGATCCGGTGCCGCTCACGCGCAAGTTCGCCGAGCGGCTCAACGCGCGCTGCATGCGCGCCTACGGGCTCTTGGACGGGGACGACGGCGACGACGCGGGGGGGTCGAACGGCGACGAGGACGCCATCGCCTGCCAACGCCACGGCACCGGAATGCGTGCATTTGCGTGCAAGTGTGTGGCCGGCGAGGGCGGCGAGGGACGCGAGGGCGGCGAGGCCCTGGACGTCGTCGTGCTCTACGATGTCGGCGGCGACTTCCCCGACTGCCTGTGCACCGCGTGCGTCGCGCGCTTCCAGGCGGGCGATCCCGACGTGGTGGTGCCGGTCTGCTCCCGCTGCCAGCAGCACCACATCTACCGCCACCGCGTCGTCGCCCGGACCTGGTACGGGGCCGCCCCGAGCGCGGGCGCGACCGGCCGTTGAGAGCGCCCTACGACGCCGAAGACGCCAGCAGCATCGCCGCGGCGCGCGGGTCCTCGAGCGATGCGACCAGGAGATCGGGCGCCTCCGCGGCGAGCTCGGCAGCGGTCGAGCCGCCCGTCGCGACCGCCAAGACCGACGCCCCGATAGCCCGCGCCGCCCGGATGTCGCGCACCGTATCGCCGATGACCACGACCTGGACCGTGCCGGGCGAGACGCCGAGGTGCTCGGCCCCGCGGCGGGCGCCGATGGCGAGCAGCGCGTCGCGCGCCTCCGCGTCGCATCCGTAGCCGCCGAAGCCGAAGTAGGACGCGAGGCCGACCGACGCGAGCTTGAGCAGCGCCCCCGCGCGCACGTTGCCCGTTCCCAGTCCGAGCGCGAGGCCCCGCGCGCCAGCCAGGCGCTCCAGGAGGGGCTGAGCCCCGGCCAGCGCGCGGAACGGACGGGTCTCGGCGACCTCGAGCGCGAGCGCCTCGACGTAGGCCGCGAGCACGCGGTCGATGTCGTCGTCGGAGCAGCGCGATCCCATCGCCAGGAGCGCCTCGCGCACGATGGAGCGGTCGGTGTTGCCGTGGAATTGGACGTGGTCGAGCCCGGCGACCCCGTGCGCGAGCTCGCCGTGAAACGCTCGCGCCATCGCGCGCTTGCCGGCGCCGGCGCCGCGCACGAGCGTGCCGTCGATGTCGAAGAGGAGCACGGCCATCGAGGTTCCCCCGCTCAGGGCGTCGCCGCCACGGGCGCACCCGAGCCTGAAACGGCGCTCCGCCAAAGACGCAGGGCGATCGGCTGCGACATGCTCGGCGACGACTGGGACATCACCGCCCATGCCATTCCGTCATCGTCGACGCCGGCCGCGAGGACCTCGGCGGATGACCCGTCCTCGGTGAGTTCCCAGCACTCGAGCGCCACCGGCGCGCTGCCGGCCGTGCTTGGCGCGCGGCAGGCGCGCGGCACGCCGTTCGCGTCGACGCCGACCACCCCCCAGAACGCGTTGCGCGCAATCGTCGCTTGATAGTCGCGGTGATCGAGGAAGATCGGGTCATGCAGGTCCTCGACAAGTAAGGTCGCCGCGCTCGGCCCGAACGACACGATGACGTTCGCCGCCCCCTTCATAGCGCGAAACCAGACGGACAGGTCGGGCGCCACTTGCGCGTCGAACGGCGCGTGGTCCAGTCCCGCCAGGCGGGTCTCCGGCGTCAGCGTCGGGGTCGTCCCGGGGGTCACGAGGGCCACGGCGTATTTGCCGTCGGCTTCTGGGTAGAAACTCCAATTATTCCGAGCGATTCCGGCGTCCGCATCGGACGGGATGAGCGCCGAGTGCGCGGCCCCCGAGATCCCGGCGAGACGGGTCAGGGTCGGCGGCGCCGTATCCCCCTCCGTCACGTAAGAGAGTTGGCCCGACTGCGCGGCTTGGAGACTGACGAGCGCGCTGGCTTGCCCGTGAAACGTGACGTTCGCGAACGTCGCCGTCACGCCCAGCGAGGAGGCAAAGAGCCCCCGGGCCGGCCACGCACCGAGCAGCTTGCTGCTCGTCAGCGCGTAGCGCCCGTAGAGTGACCCCCACGGCGCGATCCACACGTCGTACGCGCGCATCGCGGTTCCGTTCGCGCCAAAGGACTGCTCGACCGGGGCGGCCGAGACGCCGCCCTGGAAGCGGCGCGCCACGATCGCGCCACTGTCCTTGGCCGCCGCGGTGCGGCCGAGAATGCCGACCCAGCCCGCGTCGTTGAACGCGAACGCGGCCTCATAGAGCGGTACGGCCGTCACGGATTGCGTCCTGGGCCCGTTCGGGGACCCGAGATCGAGCCAGTCCACGCTCCACGTATCGTCATCGCCGTCGGTGTTGCCCCAGCCGCCCTGTCGAATGATGTAGATCTGGCTGCCCGCAAACCCGAAGGACACCTGCTCGGCGACGCCCGTCGCGCCATAGACCTCCGTGCCCGCGATCCCCAGCGCGTCCTCCGGGTCCCACACGCGCACACGCGTCTGGCCCGCGACCTGGGCCGACCCCGCGAACAACCAGAGCCCCGACGGGCTCTGCGTCGCCACGACCTCCGAGCACCCCTTCACGAAGCCGGGCTTGTGCGCATGGACGACCGATCCGGCGCGCAGCATGAAGAGCTGCGCCTGGTCGGCGGACGACTTGCGCCAGCAATACCAGGGCAAGCGATCCGTCACGTCGAGCGCGACGAACGCGAGGTCGACGGCGCCATCGAGGCTCACGGATGGGCCGATGGGCTGCGGCACCTGCACGGCCTTGAACTCGCCCGTCTGGGTGTAGGCATAGAGGCTGTATTGGAAGCTCGCCGACTCGATCGGGATGTAGAGCGCGCCATCGCCGAGCGAGAGCGGACCGTGGCCAGCCTCGTCGCGGTAGTCATTGGCGGTCTTGAGCGACTGCGGGTCCTTGCCGACGACGTCCTCCATGCGGAAGAGCTGCAGGCCCACGGCCGACGCCGTGCGCAGCACGGAGAGGGTCTTGCCGTCGGGCGCATCCTGGTAGAACGGCGCCGAGTTCGGGGTCTGACTGCCATACGGGAATCCGACGCCGGCTGCGGTGACACGCGCGATGCCGACCGAGCCCGTGCCCGTGGCGGCGAAGTAGGTCGCGTCGTTCTGCGCGAGGTAGGGTGCGGACAGCGCGGACGGCGGCGTCAGGGCGATCCAATTCGTCGCGCTCTCGCCGGTGTCGTGACGCTCGAGGTAGCTCCAGTCGTCGCGGCTCAAGATGGCCACGCCCGGGTAGCCGCACCCCGTCGTCGCGCACACGGCGTCGGCGGCGCGCAAGGTGAGCGCGATCGATCCGCGGCGCGCCATGCCGTCGACGCCATCGACCGCCAGACCCAGGTGGATGGCCCACGGCAGGGTCTCGTACGTGTCGCACGCGTAGCCGAGGCCGTCGCCGTCGAGGTCGAGCTGCGAGGTGTTCGCCACGAGCGGGCAGGTGTCGCTCGCATCCGCGACGCCGTCGTCGTCGTCGTCCGGATCGCAGGCGTCGCCGAGGTCGTCGCCGTCGGTGTCGCGCTGGTCCTGATTGACGGAACTCTGGCAGTTGTCGGCCGTGTTCGGAAGGCCGTCATCGTCGATGTCGGGATCGCAGGCGTCGCCGAGCTTGTCTTGGTCGACGTCCGGCTGAGTCCCGTTGACCTTCTCGTTCTTGATATTCGGGCAGTTGTCGACCGCGCCGCAGACGCCGTCTTGGTCCGCGTCGTTCGTGGCGTCGTCGGGGCAGTCGTCGCACGCGTCGCCGAGGTCGTCGTCGTCGCCGTCGCAGTGCTCGGGCGGCGTGGCGGCGTTCTGATCGCAGTCGCTCGGGGCGTTGGCGTCGGTCGGGCAGTTGTCGTCAGCGGCGCAGACGAGGTCGCGGTCGACGTCCTCGGACGGGCCCCCGGGGCACTCGGCGCACGTGTTCGTGTCGTCGTTGGGGCACGCGTCGCACGCGTCGCCGAGCGCGTCGCTGTCGGCGTTGGCCTGCGTCTGGTTGTCGACGATCGGGCAGTTGTCGGCGCCGTCCTCGAGCGTGTCGCCGTCCGAATTGCGCGCCAGCGGATCGCTGCCGATCGCGGATTCCTCGGCGTTCGTGAGGCCGTCGCCGTCCGCGTCGGCGTCGGCGTCGTTCGGCATCCCGTCCTCGTCGAGGTCGTCGAGGACCGTCAGGCGAACGGCGACGTCGGTGCTGGCGGGCGTCGAGCCGCTGTCGGTCGCGCGCACCGTGAAGTCGTAGGCGGTGTTCGCGCCGGGGCTGCTGACGGCGAAGTCCGGGGTGTAGGCGAAGACCCCGTCGGCCGCGCCGATGGCCGTCCCGCTCGGGTTTCCGACCAGCGAGAAGTGCACGGCCGTCCCGTCGGGATCGGTCGCGGTGAACGTCACGCCGAGCGGTTGGCCTTCGACGACCTGCAGGGTCGTCTGCAGGTTCGAGAATTCGGGCGGTCGGCCCGCCTCGGACACCACGACGATCTCGTCGCAGCCGCCCACGCTCGCGAACCCCACCAGCGCCCCGATCCACGCATGGAAAGCCTGTCGCATCGCCGTCCCCTCGGCCGCCCCCCGGCGGCGCGCGCATTGTCGCCGCGATGGGCGGGCCGTGTAAAGCGCGCCGGACGGCGGGCGCGAGAGGCTCAGGCGGACGAATGCGCGGTTGACGCCGTGATGGCCGCCGTCTATAGCCTCCGCCTCGGCCACCGGCGCTCCGAGGAGTGTTTGCGGCGGGCGCCCCGGGCCGAAAGGAACGAGGCGTCCGATGAACTTGCTCGCGACCCGTGAAGCCCTGGACCGATTCGCCCACGAGCTGCCGCTCGGCCCCGCGGGGGACCGTTTGCGACGCCTCGCCGAGACCACGCGGGCGCTGTTTGATCAGGCGCTCG
>SXIE01000125.1 GCA_005772945.1 Pseudomonadota bacterium | reverse complement strand
ACCGCCTGCACGCGCAGAAAGCGCTGATGGCGCAGCTGCTCGGACGGTTCCGCTGATGAGCAATAGCGACGCCCGCGCGCTCATCACGCAGCTGCTCAAGAACCTCGGCAGCCAGCGCGAGGTCGAGCAATATCTGCGGCAATATGCCGCGATGGAGTCGACCAAGTTCGCGGTCATCAAGGTCGGCGGCGCGGTCGTCCGCGACCACCTCGAGGACCTGTGCTCGGCGCTCACGTTCCTCTCGCGGGTCGCCCTCTATCCGATCGTCATCCATGGCGGCGGCGAGCAACTCTCGGACGTCCTGCGCGAGGCCGGGCACGTTCCGCGCTTCAAGAACGGCCTGCGCGTCACAGACGCCGAGACCCTGCACTACGCGCGCAAGGTCTTCTCGCGCGTCAATTACCAGATCGTCGATGCGCTCGAGAAGATGGGGACCAACGCGCGACCGATCCCGACCGGCATCTTCGAGGCCGAGGCGCTCGACATGGACGCGCTCGGCTATGTCGGCGACGTGACCGCCGTCGACCTCGACCCGATCCGATCGGCCATTTCTGCGGGCGACATCCCGATCCTCTCGAGCCTGGCCGAGACGCGCGGCGGCCAAGCCCTCAACGTCAACGCCGACACCGCGACGCGCTGCCTCGCGCAGAAGATCGAGCCGCACAAGATCATCTTCCTGACCCCGACCGGTGGCATTCTCGACGGCAGCGGTCAGCTCGTCCCGAGCATCAACCTCGCCGAAGACTACGATTCGCTCATGGCCGAGTCGTGGCTCGACGGCGGCATGCGTCTCAAGGTCCAGGAGGTCAAGCAGCTCCTCGACGTCCTACCCCTGGCGAGCTCGGTCGCGCTGACCTCCCCGCGCGAGCTGCCCAAGGAGCTCTTCACGCATCGCGGCTCGGGCACGCTCATCCGTCGCGGCGAGCACGTCCGCCTCTACGAGAACACCGCCGACGGCATCGACCAGGATCGCCTCAAGTCACTGCTCGAAGCCTGTTTCAAGCGCGCCCTGGTCGACGACTATTTCGACAAGAAACACTTCTTCCGCATCTACCTGACCGAGTCCTACCGCGGCACCGCCATCATCACCCACGAGGGCGACATCCCCTATCTCGACAAATTCGCGGTGACCCAGAAGGCCCAGGGCGACGGGCTCGGCGGGTCGCTCTGGGAGCGGATCCGCAAGGACAACCCCAAGCTCTTCTGGCGCTCGCGCGTCGACAATCATCAGATCAATCCGTGGTATTTCTCGAAGGCCGACGGCTCGCTGCGTGACCAGCGCTGGATCGTCTTCTGGTATGGGCTCTCAGGCTTCGAGGAGATCAAGCACTGCATCGAGCGCGCGTCCGCGCTGCCGCCGACCTTGCGCAATCACGCGATCGCCGAGCCTTCCGACGAGGGCCTCCAATGACCCACCCGACCAGCACCGATACCGAGCGCACGCAGCGTCCACGCGGCCCCGGGGTCCCTCGCACCGTCGCCCTGGTCGGCGCACGCGGCCACGTCGGCGCCGAGCTCCTGACCCTCCTGGCCGAGCACCCCGAGCTGTCCGTCGTCCTCGCCGCCTCGCGCGAGCACGCCGGCGTTCACGTCGGCGACGTCCTGCCGCATGTCGATCTCGATCTCTCCTTCGAGTCCCTCGATCATCACGAGCTCGCCAAATACGCCGCGCGCGTCGTCGCCATCGACGCCTGGCTCCTGGCCCTGCCCAACGGCCTCGCACGGCCGTGGGTCAAGGCGATCCACGCGATCCACCCGGGCGCCGTCATCGTCGATCTATCGACCGATCACCGCTTCGATCGCGAGTGGGTCTATGGCCTGCCCGAGATCCACCGCAGCCGCCTCCTGCGCGCGCGCAAGATCGCCAACCCCGGCTGCTACGCGACGGGCGCGCAGCTCGGGCTCTTCCCCGTCCTCGCGCACCTCGAAGGCGCCGCGCACATCTTCGGCGTCTCCGGCTACTCGGGCGCCGGCACGACCCCGTCCCCGCGCAACGACCCGCAGGTCCTCGCCGACAACCTCCTGCCCTATGCCCTCACCGGCCACTCGCACGAGCAGGAGATCCGCTGGCAGCTCGGGCACAAGGCGTTCTTCACGCCGCACGTGGCACCGTTCTTTCGCGGCATCACGCTGACGATCTCGTTCCTCTTGCGGCGTCCGCTCTCGAGCGACGAGCTCGCACAACGCTACCTCGACGCTTACCAACACGAGCCGCTCATCCGCGTCACGCGCGACATTCCGCTCGTGCGCGATGCCGCCGACCGGCACGAGGTCCACATCGGCGGCTTCGCGGTCGAGCCCGAGACCGCCCACGCGGTCATCGTCGTGACCCTCGACAATCTCCTCAAGGGCGCCGCGACCCAGGACATCCAAAACCTGAACCTCGCCCTCGGGATGGACGAGCTCGCGGGGCTCCGCCATCACCTCGCCTGAGGCGCCTCGCCGATTGCCCGCGGCTCTCTCCGCTACTGCGCGATCGCGTTCTGCACCACCTCGGTTCGAATGCACCGAAGTGACAGATCGCTCTCGAGATGACGCGCCCAGGCCTCCGTTCCGGGCGCCGCCGCGAGCGGCGTAATGCGCGGACCCGTCGCCCCCGGCGACAGATCGGCCCGCGCGAGCGTGCCATCGGCGCTGCGCACGTACGCGTGCAGCGAGAAATAGAAGTTGCCCCAATTCGACTCGCCACCGACCCCGGCGAGGGTCTTCTCGATGAAGGCGAAGTCGTCCTCGCTGAAGGCCGCCACATCGCCTTCCGACAGGAGATGCCACTCCTCGCCCAGCGTGCGCCCGCAGATATCGACCTCGTCGACGAGCTGCGGGATCCAATACGGCTTCGCCGTGAATTGCTCGTAGGCGCAGCGGGCAATCTCGTTGTAATTGGTGGCAATCTCGTCGGCGGTCTCGGGCGACGGCGTGATGGCGTATTTCGCGTCGAGTCCCGAGCAGTGCCCGATCAGATAGCGGAACGTGAGCGCGGCCGCATCGACGAGCGCGGCGCGCCCCTCGAAGCTGTCCGGCAGATTCGGTCCTTCGGCGGCATAGAGCGTCAGGACCTGTGGGAAGACGGGCGCCGAGAGTGACGTCACGAGGGCGTCGGCACGCGCAGCTCCGCCGAGCCCAGCCGCCGTGACGATCGCGAGACCGAGGTGGGCGGGTCTCATGGTGCGCTCCTGACGAGGACGACCGAGCCCTCGGCGTTGAGCCCGGGGAGCGGGACATGCGTCGGCGGCGGATCCGTCGGCAGGGTGGGTTGGGCGTTCGGATCCCCCTCCTCGTCGTCCGGAATGTCGACGGGCTCGAGCAAGGTCCGACCGGACACGGGCTCGAGCGCAGGGTGCGCGCGCGCCGGCGCCGGGTCGTCGGTGTCGAGACAGCCGCCGAGTACGAGCGCCGCAAGACCGAGAGTCGCTGCGAACAATCCGAGCTTCCTCATGTGCGTTCTCCTTGGGGGCTAGGACGCCGATCATGAAGCGAGACGCGCGGGGGAGCCGCCATTGCTCGCTGCGTCGATCGACAGCGGTTCCCCGCTGTGATCCTCTGGCACCCGACCGGGCGTTCCGGTCGGTGTTGGAGGTGTCGCATGAAGCCTT
>SXIE01000124.1 GCA_005772945.1 Pseudomonadota bacterium | reverse complement strand
GGCGGGAGCGGCGTGGCGGCGGTCGGATCGAGCGTGACGTCGGCGCCGCTGTCGGTCGCCGCCGTGTCGCTGGCCGTGGCGGCGCTGTCGGGCGTGACGCTGTCCGGCGTGACGCTGTCCGGCGCGGTGGTCGCGGAACCCGTGTCGTCGCTCGTGTCGCTCGTGTCGCTGACGTCGGCCGGCGCCGCCTGGCAACTCGCGCCGCCGCCGCTCGCCACGCACGCGGTCGCGCAGGCCTGAGTCTCGAGCGCGCCGGCCTTGCAGATGCCGAGCGTCTGCCGGTCGGCGCACAGCGTGGCCCCGTCGGCGCGGCCATCGCAGCGCGGGTCCTTGCAACCCGACATCGCGCACGAGGCCGCGACATAGGCCTGCAGATCGGCCAGCGAACCGTTGAACTTGTCGAGGTCCACGTCCCCCGAGATCCCGTCGACGGTGCCGGTCGCCGAGTACTGCCAGAAGACCCAATCGGTCCACTGATCGGGGATCGACGGGCACTGGCTCGTCCAGTTCGCGTTCCAGAGCGGGTAGTCCTTGAAGGCGTCGGTCTTGACCTTGCTGCCCCAGTAAGACGGCCCCGTATAGATGATGGGCTTGACGTGGAGGGCGGCCTCGACGGCCTCGATCCAGATCCCGATCGGGTCCGAGTAGTCGGTGCCCGGCGTGAAATCGGTGACGCTCTGCTCGGCGTCGATGACGGGAGGCAGCTCGCCTTGGCCGTAGAGTTCGAGGTTCTCGAGCACGAGATTGGCTTGCGCGATCGGGTCCACGTTCGGGCGGAAGTACTGGTAGACCCCGCGCAAGATCCCGTGTTTCTTGGCTTCTTCCCAGTTGCGCACGAACTTCGAGTCGAACGTATTGATCCCATCCGAGACGCGGATGAAGGCGTACACGACGCCGTCGGCCTTCACCTTGGCCCAGTCGATGGTGCCCTGCCACTTCGAGACGTCGATGCCGTAGACGGTCTCGCCGTCGGGGCACACGCGCAGCGCGCTCTCGAGGCCGACCGGGGCGCCGATGCCGTCCTCCGGCAGGTCGCCGCAGCCTGCGAGCGAGAGCGCAAGCGCGAACGTGCCGACCACTGCCGTTGGGAGGTGACGCCTCATCGCTCGGCAATCTAGCGGTCACCCGCGCCGGCGTCCAGGACACAAGTGGCTTCCCGCGTCTTCGGGGGCGTGTTATAGACCGCGCGCTCGTTTTCTTCGCGGGCAAGCGCTGCGCGCTCTTCGCGAAACCTCATGCGAGGCTGACCATGAAAGGCATCGTTCTCTCCACGGTCTTCGCGTTCGGCGCGGCATCGGTCTCGGGGTGCTTCAACACCTACCGGGTGTCGCCCGACGAGTTTGCGAAGCTCCAGGCCTCGGACCAGATCCCCTCGGTCGTCTCATCTAAGGATGGTGAGAAGGTCCTGGTCGACCGCGACACGAACCTCTTCGTGCGCTCGAGCGGCGGCCGCCGCTATCAGGTCACGCCCTACAACTTCAAGATGTCGTCGAGCCAGCTCGTGGCCTCGGATCGCGACACGCTCCTCGCGTTGTCCGACATCGACAAATACGAGGTCGACCTCTTCTCCGAGACCCAGACGATCCTGCTCATCAGCGCCGGCGTCGCGGTCGTGGCCGGCCTCATCGTCGTGACGGCGATCACCGCCGGGAGCAAATCGTTCTCGGAGTGAGCGGCGTGCGCTCGGGATCACGCGAATGAACGTCGGATGAGCGCGGGCGTGCTGAGCGTTCCGAGGCCCTTGGCTATGTCGACGCCGAAGCCCAAGCGCCAGCGGAGAGGATGGTTCATCGCAGGCTGCCTCGTGGCAGGCCTCTGTGGCCTCGGCAGCGGCGCGTTCCTCGGGCTGCCGTCCTTGGTGGTGCGCGCGGCGCTGCGCGTGGTCGCGAAGGTCGAGCGGCGCTTGGGCCTCCGCGTGACGGCCGAGCGCGTCACGTGGACGTGGGGCGGCGCGGTGCATGCCGAGGGCTTGGTGGTCGCGGGTGCGGACGGAGCGGAGCTCGCGCGCGTGCGGGTGGTCGACATTACGCTCGCGGTCGATGTCTGGGCGCGGCGCGCGCGTGCCGACAAGGTCGCGCTGAGCGGCGTGACGCTCCAGGTCGCGCGCGCGGCCGACGGCAAGACGAACTTCGATGCGCTCATCGCCGCTCTGCGTGCGCACGCGGAGGAGGTCATCGGCGGCGGCGGGCTCGTGAAGCTCGAGCCGCTCGTGCCGACGATCGAGGTGTCGGATCTGACGATCGCGGCGGACGTACACTGGCCGAAGCTGCCGCTCCACCTGAGCCTGCCGCAGCGCGTCGAGCTGCTGGGCGGGCGGGCGACGCTGGCGCCGCGGACGCCCGATCGCAGCCCGCGTGCGCCGCTCGCGCTGGAGGCGCACTTCACCGAGTCGTCGTTGGATCCGGGGTTTGGCTTCTCGGTCCAGATCGAGGGCGGCGCGGAGGTGGGCCCGGAGCGCCTTGGAATCAGCTTCGCACGGCCGATTCGCTTCATGCTGGGGCAGCGCGTGGCTGGGATCGGCGGGGTCGCGTGGACGCCGGCGGGGCTCGAATTGGCGTCGCTGCAGTTGTCGGTGCCGCTGGCGGCGGATGGGGCGGGAGCGGGCGGGAGCGTCGATGCGGCGGCGACGTTCGAGAAGGTGACGCTCAGGCCCGAGCCGCTGATGGCGCTCGTGCGCGCGGCGCTGGATGCGGGGTTGGGCGGGGGGGTGGGTGGCGGCGCGAGTGGTGGCCGCGGAGGCGCGCCGCTGGCGGCGCTGCTCGGGCAGCTCGACGGCGTCGACCTCGTGAGGCCCGTGATCGCGCTGTCGTTCGACGGCGCGGGGCACCACTCGTTCGAGGATCTCTTGCCGCGCGGGACGGCCGGTGGCGCGGGTGCTGAGGGGGCTGCGGGGGCTGTGGGGGGGGCCGAGGACGACGGCCCTGCCGGAGCTCCGGAGCCGGCGCCGCCGACGCTCGTCTCCGCGGTCATGACCGCCAATCTGAGCGCGACCGAGCGGCTCCTCGCGCCGGGGAAGGCGCGTGACGCGACCCCGCTGCCCGCGCGAATTGCGAACAAGGTCGCAGGTTTGCGTGATGCGTCGCAGGCGCTGATCAGGCGCGCGCAGCGGCTGCTCGGCAAGCTCTTCATGAAGTCGGTGTCGATCACCGGCGGCGCGCTGACGGTGGCGCTCGATGGCAGCGAGATCGCGTTTCGCGAGATCGACCTCGACGCCACCGCGAACGCCCAGGGCAGGCACGTGAAGGCCACGTTCCATGCGGCCTCCGAGGCACTCACCGGGTTCGAGGGCCACCTCGAAGCCACCGAGTCCGCCGACGGCAAGGCGCTCGTCTTCGCGCTGCGCGCCAAGGCCTTGCCGATCGCGCTCATCGCCCCGCTCGCACGGCGCGCGCACCTCGTCGGGGATCGCGGGGTCCTCGAGGACGTCGACCTCACGCTGACGAGCGCGTCCGGCGGCGAACGCTGGGAGCTGACGGGGCGCGTCGCGACCCGCGGGCTCGCGTTCCAGCATCCGTCCGTGGCGCGCGATCCCTTGACCGGACTCGATCTCGGCTGGTCCGGCACGGTGCGCTTCGACGCCGCGACCGGACAGCTCACCGTGGCCGACAGTCGCTGGACCTCGCGCGACGTCACGGTGACGCTCAACCTCGATGTCGCGGCCGGGCTCACGACCCCCAAGATCCACCTGGCGGCCGAGCTCCCCGCGACCCCGTGTCAGCGCGTATTCGAGGCCATACCCAAGGAGATGGTCCCGCTGCTCGACGGGCTCGATCTGCGCGGGGACCTCGCGTGGACGCTCGGGATCGATCTCGATACGGCGCGCCCGTCCGCGCTCGTGATCGACTCGAAGCCGGTCCTGCGATCCTTCGAGGTCGCGTCGCTCGGGCATCGCGTCGACCCTGCGGCCCTACGCAGCTCGCACACGTACGCGATCCGCCTCGCCGACGGCAGCCAAGGGCAGCGCTTCATCGGACCGGCGACCGGCTCGTGGGTCGCCCTCGGCGACATCACGCGCTTTCTGCCGCTCGCGCTCACGACCACCGAGGACGGGACCTTCTACAGCAACGACGGGATCTCGACCTTCGCGATGCGCGAGAGCCTCGCCACCAACATCGAGCGCGGCGGCTTTTTCCGCGGCGCATCGACCATCACCCAGCAGCTCGTCAAGAACCTCTACCTCGGTGGCGAGAAGACCTTGTCGCGCAAACTGCAGGAGCTCTTCATCGCCTGGCAGCTGTCGCGCCAGCTCTCGAAGGACGAGATCATGGCGCTCTACCTCAACGCCATCGAGTTCGGTCCGGGCATCTATGGTATCGGCGACGCCGCGTTCCATTACTTCGGCAAGCGCCCGTCGGACCTCACGCTCGGCGAGGCCGTCTTCCTCGACAGCATCATCCCGGCGCCGCGCCGCTACTACGCCTTCTTCGAGCAGGGGGCGCTGACACCCCGTTGGCGCGAGTACGTGACGTCCCTCATCAAGATCATGGTCGATCGTCAGAAGCTCACGGCCGACGAGGCCGCGGAGGCCTCGCTCGACCTCGTCTTCCGCGGTCACGAGCCCGAGACGACCGCGCCGCTGACCGGCTTCGACGCGCCTCCGGAGAACGATCCCGCGGAGGCGCCGCGCGCGCCCGAGCCGCACCGTGGGCGCCTCGACGACGAGGATCCCTGAGGGGGCCCTGAGGGCGCTGGACGCGTCGCGCGCGCCGCGGTAGGCCGTTCGCGGAGGTCGCATGGCGAACATCTTCACCAAAATCATCGCGCGCGAGATCCCCGCCGCCATCCTCTATGAGGACGACCAGGCGCTCGCGTTTCGCGACATCCACCCGGCGGCGCCGTTCCATGCGCTGGTCGTCCCGAAGCGCGAGGTCGTCAATCTCGGCGTGATGGCCGAGGCGGACGCGGCGCTCGTCGGGCACCTCTTGTGGGTGTGCCGCAAGGTCGCCGCCGACGCGGGTCACACGGACTTCCGCGTCGTCTCCAACAGCGGCGCAGCGGCCGGTCAGTCGGTGTTCCACCTGCACTTCCACGTGATGGCAGGGCGCGAATTTCATTGGCCGCCCGGGTGACCTATGGGCTCGGGCCCATGGGCGCCGGCGTCGCACGTTTCGATCTGGTGATCTTCGACCTCGACGGCACGCTGGTCGCGCATCACGAACCGATCTGGAAGACGCTTCACGCCCGCCTGGGAAGCGACCGTCAGCGCCAGGACGACGCGCGCCGGCGCGCGCTCGCGGGGGAGCTGGCGTACGCCGATTGGTTCGCGCACGACCTCGTGCTTTTGCAAGAGGCCGGCGCGACGCGCGCGTCGATCCTCGCGATCGTACGCGAGCTCGCGCCGACGCCCGGGGCCGCCCAGGTCCTCGGTCTCCTGCGGGCGGCCGGGGCCCATACGGCCGTTCTGTCGGGGGGTATCGATTTGGTCGCGGAGCACCACCTGCCGGCCGATTCGGTCAGCGCGGTCGCCGCCAACCGCCTGGTCTTCGACGCGGACGGGCGCCTCGCAGGCGGCAGCGCGACGCCCTGGGACCGCGCCGGCAAAGCCGACGGAGTCCACGCGCTGGCGGCGCGCTTCGGGACCAGCGCCGCGCGTGTGGCCTTCGTCGGCAACGGCCTGAACGACGTCGAGGCGGCGCGCGCGGCCGGCTTCGCGATCGCCTGGAACGACGCGCCCGCCGAGCTGCGCGCCGTCTCCGACGTCTTTGTCGCCGGCCCCGATCTGCGCGCGATCCTCCCGTGGCTCATTGACCGCGAAACCGAGACGGGCTAGGCGTACGAGGCCTTTTCACGCGGAGCCCGTCGTGCCGGACATCATCGCAGCGAACGTCGTCGTCACCATCGAGTACACCCTCACGAACAACGAGGGCGAAGTCCTCGACTCCTCCGTCGGCGATGAGCCGCTGACCTACCTTCAGGGGCACGGCAACATCGTGCCGGGCCTCGAGAACGCGCTCGCCGGCAAGCGCGTCGGCGAGTCGCTGAAGGTCTCGGTCTCGCCCGAGGAAGGCTACGGCGTCCGCGATCCGGCCGGCGTTCGCGCCCTCCCGCGTAACGCCTTTCCGGCGGATGCGGAGCTCGCGATCGGCTCGCAGTTCATGGCCGAGCTCGAGGACGACGAGGTGGTGCCGCTGTGGGTCGTCGAGCTCGACGACGAGACGATCCACGTCGACATGAACCACCCGCTCGCGGGTGAGACGCTCAACTTCCAGGTCGAGATCGTCGAGCTGCGCGACGCGAGCGCCGAGGAACTCTCGCACGGGCATCCGCACGGGCGCGATGGGCACGGGCACCATGGTCATGACGACCACGACGGCCACGACCACGACGCGCACGGCGAGCACGACGACCACCACGATTGCGATCACGATCACCACAAGCACTGAGCGCCCAGGGCGTTCCTGAAACGCCCGCGCCTGAAACGCGCGCGCGTGGGCTCGCGGCGCTCGCCTTCGTGGTGGTATGGGCGGGCGGGTCCGGCGGGCGCGCGCACGCGCATGTGCCCGTCGCAGCCGTGGTCGCCGCCGCAGGGCTTGCCGTATCGGAGCTCCCGGTCGAGCCCCTGGAGCCAACCGAGGCCCCGCGGGGGCGGCTCGGCGATGGCGTGCTCGTTTGGTTCGAGCTCGAAGCGCCGGTCTCGTGGCGCGGCGCGACGACCGCGAGCGACGGGAAGCCGTCCCCGTCGCCGCGGGTGACGTTCCCGTCGCTCGGCTTGGGCGCGCTCGTCTCGGCGCAGAGCGGACTGTTCGCGCGGATGTCGCTCGCGCTCGGGGTGGACCTTGTCGGGGCGACGGCCGGGCGTGACGCGCCGACGACCTCGCCACGCTACGGCGGGCAGCGTTGGGAGGTCCTTCTCGACTTCGGCTACGCGCTGCACCTCGGCGACTGGGGTCGGCTCGGCTTGACGCTCGGGTGGCACGGACTCTCGGGGCCGCTCACGCGCAACTCGAGCCTGGCGTCGTCGCTCTATGCGCTGGTCGCGCCCGATCCGGACGTATTCGCGTTCATGCTGCGCGTGACGCCGATGCAGCTCGTCGCCGCCAACGAGCGCTATTTCCTCTCGCCGCTCACGATCGAGTCGCGCTTCATCGCCGCCCCGTTCTCGGTCGGCGTCGAGGCCCAATGGATCGACGCACCGCACTCCGGCGACGAGGACATCCCGAGCCGCGGTTTCGCGCTGATCTTCCGGGTCGGCTACGGCGACTCCGGCGACTGACTTGACCCGAAAAACGTCGTACCTAGAGTCGGCCCGTCATCGACGATAGCCGCACGGAATGCGGCCTTGACGTGCGCGGAGTGTCTCCCGCGCCGCGCGGACGTCCGGTATTCGGATGCATCGTCGGTGCTCATCGCAAGTGGGTCTGCGCGCGCCATTTCGTCGGCGCGAGCAGGCCATCGGCCACCCTTGTCCCACCCTCGTCCAAGGAGCGATTTGCCATGTGGTTCAACTGGAATGACTTCGAACGACCTTTCCAAGCATTCGGGCAACCGACGCGGGGCCTGCGCGAGATGAGCGCGATGAGCGAGCTTCTGCGCCAGCTCGATCGCGGCGCGCGGGCGGCCGCGCCCTTCGGCCCGAGCCCGGCGGACGACGCCGTTGCGACGGTGATCGACACGGGCGACGCCTTCGTGTTTCGCGTCGACCTCCCGGGGGTGCGCGAGGAGGACCTGCGCATCGACGTTCAGGATCAGACGCTCACGCTGGCCGCGCATCGCGAGCTGCGGAAGCGCGAGGGCTACGCAGCCCAGCGCACCGAGCGCGCCGCCTTCGAATGGCGACGTAGCTTCACCGTGCCCGCCAAGATCGACACCGAGCGAACGGCGGCCCGCCTGGCCGACGGCGTGCTCGAGCTGCGCCTCGGCAAGCTGCCGGGCCAGGAGCCGCGTCGGATTCAGATCGCCGTTCAGTGACGTCCCCCAAACACCCACCAGGAGTATCCAACATGCAGCCCAAGAACACGCCCTCGAGCCACGAGCCCGTCGTCGACCGCCCGGTCGTGCGGCCGGCCGTCGACATCTACGAAAACCAGGACGAGCTGTTGCTCATCGTCGATTTACCGGGCGTTCGCAGCGACGCGATCTCGGTCGATCTCGACAAGGAGACGCTCACCATCCAGGCCAAGCGGGCCGACGCGGTGCCCGAGCATGGGCGGGTCGTCTACGGCGAGGCCGCCAGCTGGGACTACAAGCGCGTCTTCACGGTCCCCGAGGCCGTCGACGCCGAACGGATCCGCGCCGACTTCAAGCACGGCGTGCTCGAGGTGCACCTGCCTCGACACGAGCGCACAAAGCCGCGCCGCATCAACATCCAGAGCGGCTCCGCGGGCGCCGTCTGAAGGGCCCGCGCGCGCCGTTCGCCGGCCCCGACCGGGCCCAAAACCCGTGACCGCGCGGGCGAGCGGTGCTAGGAAGCCCTCCTCCGTGGCCCCCACCGGCCGCGCAGGAGGGCTTCGTGTCCATCTTCGCCTTCACTTCGCCGCTGGCGGTCCCGGGTGTCATCGACATCGGGATCCCGCCCGGTCCGATCGATCTCTTCGGGCTCAAGCTGCACGCGTTCGGCTTCCTCGTCGGCACGGCGATCCTGCTCGGCACCATCCTCGCCGGCCGCCGCGCGCGTCAGCTCGGGCTCTCCGAGCGCGTCGTCAACGAGGTCGCGCTGTGGGCCGTCATCCCGGGCTTCATCGGCGCCCACTTGGTCCACCAGCTCTTCTATTTTCCCGAGCAGCTCGTCGATCACATGGTCAACGGCGTCCTCGTGCCGGGCGAGCCGCTTCGGATCCTCGAGTTCTGGAACGGCATCTCGAGCTTCGGCGGATTCGTCGGCGGCACGCTCGGCGTCGTCTACTACTTCTTTCGGCGTCGTAAGCGCCAAGTGCCGTTTCTGCCGTACGCGGACGCCATCATGTATGGCTTCGCCTTCGCGTGGATCTTCGGGCGCCTCGGCTGCACCGTCGCCTTCGATCATCCCGGGAGCATTACGGATTTCGCGCTCGGCATGCCGTACCAGCACTGCGACCTGGCCCAGACGGTTCAGACGGCGGCGTCGTACTGTTGGCCGGTCGGCTCGCCCGAGCACATGATGGTGAACGGCGAGAAGGTCGTCACGGCCGCGGTGCGTCACAACCTCGGCTTCTACGAACTGGGCTGGTCCATCGCGATGGCGGCCGTCTTCTTCACGCAGCGCAAGCGCACGCACTTCAAGGGCTGGTACCTCGCGATGTTCGTCGTGTGCTACATGCCGGTGCGCTTCTTCTGGGACTTCTTCCGCGCCGTCGACGTGCGCTACGGGCCGCTCACCCCCGGCCAATGGATCTCGATCGTGCTGATGGGGCTCGGTTGCGTCGTCCTCTGGAAGGGCTACAAGCGCGCCGATCGCATCGCTCCCGATGGCGTGCCGAAGCCCGAGCTCATGCCCCCCGGCGAGCCGATCGCAGCGCCCGCTGGCGGGGGCAGCGTCAGCCCTGTCGGGAAAGGCGCCCAGGCCAAGCCCAAGAAGGCGCGCAAGGGCACCTGAGCGCCGGGTTCACGAGCGCGCGGTCGCCAAGCTCGCCCGCGAGCCCCTGGTGTATGTGGGTCAAGACTTCGCGCAGACCGACCTCGCCTGAGCGGGGTGCGGGCGCGTCGCGATCCCCCAGCGCGAGGTGGCCCCGAAACGGCGTTCAGGGCGCTGGGAAGCACTGCGCGTGGGCGTTCGCGCAGGCGCCCTCCGCGCTCCCGGCCTGCGTGGCGCACGCGTCGTCGGGCGGCGCGCCCGTCGAGGAAAAGCACTGCGAGCGCTCGCACAGGGTCCAGTCGAACCAGGCGTCCGCGGCGGCCTGGGTCGCGGCGGCGACGCACGCACGCTCGCACAGCGGCGCGCCGGCCGGGCTACAAGCGCCAAGGCACGTCGCGATGCCCGCGCAGTCGCCGCGTCCGAAAGTTCCCCCGCTGTAGCACTGGCCGTAGTGGCCGAGGCAGTGCTCGCGTCGGCATGAAAAGAGCGCGCGGCGGACCTCGTCGCTGTCGGTCGCGGTCGGCTCGACGCAGCTGTTCTCGACGAAGGCGCACACGTTGATCTCGTCGGCGAGCAGCATCCCCTCCAGCTCCGAATCGGCGGCGGCGAAGCAGGCCTGGCTGCAGGCGCTGACCGCGTCCGCTGTGGGCTTGGCGGTACAGCCATCGAGGCAATGGAGGATCCCAGGGCAGATCCCGGCGCCCTGATCGAGGCTGCCTGGGCTCACGCACAAGCCTTGTTCGCACAGCCCCGACTCGCACTGCGCCGAGGTCTCGCAGGTCTCGCCGTTCGGCCTGCGGCTGTCGTCGGCGCACGCCGCGACCAGGATCCCGACGCTGACGACGAGAGCGCGGTGAAGCGGGCGTCGGCGGTTCAAGCGATCGAACGGAGGGTTCTTCATGGGGTTGCTCATGGGAACGCCGGACCGTCCGGTTCGAGGGCGGCGCTGAAGCTACCCTCGTTGAACTGGGTGCCCATCATCATGCCGCTGGGGTCGCCCATCACGCCCTGGAACGTCCCCTCGACGCGCTCGCCGAGGGAGCCGTAACGCGTCACGGTGATGGTGCATGACCCGCCAGAGTCGGTCGTGCGCCGCACGTCCGTCTCGCTCTGCGTCCAGATAACCCGGGTCGCCGCGTCGCCGCCACATGTGTAGGTGCCGACGGCGTTGCCCGCGAAACTCACCTCGAGCGTGCCGTGGTCGCCCACGCCGACGACGTGCGTCAGGGGACCGGGGCCTCCCAGCTTGGCGTGGAGCGGGGTCGCGAAGTCGTAGACGGCCGCGAAGAAGACCCTCAGGTGGACGGGCCCTTCGACGACTTCCGCCACGTCCGGACCGACCTCGCCGGGGTCGGCGCCGGAGTCCGCGGGGGTCGTGTCGGTCGTGTCCGGGGCGGTGTCGTCGGGGGCCGAGTCCGAGTCCGAGTCCGAGGTCGAGTCCGAGGTCGAGTCCGAGGTCGAGTCCGAGGTCGAGTCCGAGGTCGAGTCCGAGGTCGAGTCCGAGGTCGAGTCCGAGGTCGAGTCCGAGACGGCGGTATCGGTCGAAGCCGTCGCGGTGCCCGTGTCCTTGGCGGTCGACGCCGCGTCGCCACACGCGACCAGCGCGAGTGGGAGCCAGAACAGGGCGAACGGGGAAGTTAAGACGGAGCGCGAGCGATGCGACATGAGGCCACAGTAACAGGCCCCGCGCGTTGCGCAATGCGGTCTCGCAAACGCATCCCACGCGAGACTGCCGGTTGCGATCAGGGCTTGCGCTGAACCGCCGCTTCCTGGTGATCGGTGCGTAGCCGGCCGTTGCGAATCGCGACCGTGTCGTTGCCGCGCGCCTTCGTGCGGCCCACGCCGGGCACGTAGAACTCGCATTCGCCGACGCACACCACGATCGAGAGCGACAGGCCGTGCAGCGTGATGTCGCGCGTCATCGTCGGCGACGTGACGGTGAAGGTGTAGCTGCGCTCGTCCTCGTTGCGGACGTCGATCGCGCGACTCGGGGCGGCGGTCACCGCAGTGGCCGCAATTGCTAACAGACTGACCACGAGTGCTTTCATCGAGCTCCCCCCGAAGCTTGCGTTGCACCCCGACGAGAGGTGGCCATTCACGAAGGCCGCGCGGCGGCAGCCCACGGAAACGGAATTCCGCGTTCGTCGCGAGACTTCGGCCCCGCAAGCGCTCGCGCGCTCGCCGGTCATCCGCCCCGCACCCCTTCGGAGACCGCCTGCGCGACCTCCCCGACACCTATGGTAACGGCACCCGGGCGCCGAACCTTGAGCGGAATCCACGGGCCCCAAAACTCACCGGACCTGGTGCCCGGCCGTTGACATCGGCTGTCCGACCTGGAGCAGCGGGCGGACGCGATCGCGAGGAGCGGGCCCGTTACTCGGCCGACAGCAGCGCGTCCTGGGCCTGGTAGAGGTCGCCTTCGCCAGCGGTCGAGCTCCACACGTAGACCATGTTGCGTCCATCGAGGACCGCGTTCCACGGCAGGCCAATCGAGGTGGTGGTGTACGTGTTGAGCGCGTCGAAGAGGATCGCCCACGAGCGCCCCTGGCCGTCGTTGTCGACGAAGGTCGCCGCCGGGTCGATCCCCTTCTCGGCCGCGTAGGCCTTGCAGTAGGCGAGGGACGGCGGCGCGCTGTTCGAGTCCTCGCCGAGGACGACCCACAGGTCGAGGCCTTGGTCGGCAAGCTCGTTGTGACGCTCGGCGGCGACCGGGACGAAGGCGGAGCAGGCGCCGCACCAGCCGGCCGACGCGATGAGCCACACGGCCTTCGCCTTGCCGCACGCGGAGTGGAGATCGACCGGGTCGCCGAAGCAGTTCATGAGCGTGAAGTTGCGGATGTTCTCGCCGATGTTCTTGCCGGTCCCCTCGGCCACGCAGTTGCCCTGCGCGGTCGGAACCGTAGGGACGTCGACGTTGATGCGCAGGTCGCCCAGGCACCAGGTCTTGCCCGAGGCGAACGGCTTGAGCTCGCCCGTCGTCGCGTCGACCCGCACCTGCTTGAGCGTCACGCCGCGCAAACGTCCGTGGAATGGGGTTCCGGGGGCGCCCGTGCCGTCGGCGGCGATCTCCAGCGTGCCGCTGTCGACGACGTAGGTGAAGGCGCAGTCGACCTCTTTGCAGTAGGTGTAGCCGCGCATGAAGAGCGCCGCGCCGACCTCCGACGAGCCCTTCAGATCGTAGGAGCCGGCTGCCGGCGGGGCCCCATTCCAGAACGTGCTCAGGTTGATCTCGAGGACCACCTTGTCGAAGGGCGGCTCGATCACGACGTTGCTCGCGGCAATCCGGACGCGGGTCTGGCCGGCCGCGACGCGCGCGATCGCCGAGAGCGTGGTCGTCGTGAAGCCGGTGATGTCACAGCTGTCGGCCGCCTGGCATGCGCCTTCGCTGCAGTACGTCGCGTCCCCGCACTCGCCGCAGCTGCTGCCGCACGTGGACTGGCCGCACGCCGCGCCTTGGCAGTCGCAGATCTCCCCGTTGGGGCCGGTGGTCGGACCGGCGGCGGCTTCCTTCTCGTTGCAGGCCGTGAGCGTGGCGGCCGCGCCGAACGCGATCCCGATCCCGAAAATGGACCCTGCCACGCCCGAACCACTGCGTCGTCGAACCATGCCGCCTCTCCCGATCGCGCTCGCGCATCCAAGCGGCCCAGCCGCGCGCGAAAACCGGCCGGACGATAGCGTTGTCGCCTGCGCACTACAAGAACCGGCCGGCTCGTTGTAAACCACGAACGGGCACGACGTGTCCGTGGCCCGAACGGGGCCTGCTTCAAGGTCCGCAGCCCTCTCGAGGAGCCTCATGCGCGCGCTCATTCTGGTCGACCTGCAGTACGATTTCTTGCCCGGCGGGGCGCTGGCGGTCCCGCGCGGCGACGAGGTGTTGCCGGTTGCGGCCGCGCTCGCGGCGCGCTTCGAGACGGTCGTGGCGACCCAGGACTGGCACCCGCCGGGGCACGCGAGCTTCGCGGCGGAGCACCCGGGGCATGCGGTCGGCGAGGTGATCGAGCTCGAGGGGCTGCCGCAGGTTCTGTGGCCGGTCCATTGCGTCCAGGGAACGCGCGGGGCGGAGCTGGCGGTGGTCGATGCGGCGCGCTTGGCGGCGGTGTTTCCAAAGGGGACGAACCCGCGGATCGACAGCTACAGCGGCTTCTTCGATAACGGCCATCGGCAGGCGACCGGGCTCGGCGATTGGCTCGCGGCGCGCGGCGTGAACGAGGTCGTGGTGCTCGGACTGGCGACCGATTATTGCGTGAAGTGGACGGCGCTCGACGCGGTGGGGCTCGGGTTCCAGACGACGTTCGTCGAGGATGGATCGCGCGGGGTCGAGCTCGCGCCGGGGGACGTGGCGCGCGCGATCGCGGAGATGGCGGCGGCCGGCGTGCGTATCGCGCAGTCGTCCGAAGTCTGAGCGCGCGTGGCCTACCTGCTCATGTTCCTGTGGTCGCTGCCGTCGGGGTTCCTTTGGATCTTCAACGCCGAGGCGATGGTCGTGGCGCAGGTCTCGAGCTCGCCGGAGATCGCGCCGTGGCTCATCGCGCTGGTGACCGTGACGGGGCAGTTCATCGGCTACGGGGCGCTCTACCATTTTGCGCGGATGGTGCTGGCGCGCTTCGCGTTCGTTCAGCGCGCGGCGTCCAAGGTGAAGATCAAGGAGCCCGGGTGGGGGACCTGGATCATGTTCGTCACCGGCGGTCTATGCGGGATCCCGCCGCTCTTGGCGCTGTTCACGCTGTATGGGGCGGCGCGCGTGAAGCCCGTCAGCACGCTCCTCCTGTGTGCGCTGCCCGGTCGCTTCGCGTGGTACCTCGGGTGGGCCTACGCGCCGGATTTCCTGCGCGAGACGTTCGGGTGGAAGGGCTAGAACGACCCGCACGCGACGCGGGAATCAGATCGACCAGTCCGACACGTCCTCGGGCCCTTTCTGCAGGCGCACGATCTGCGTCTCGGTTGCGACCAGCATGAGGCGGTCGCTTGCGGCGATGACGACGGACGAGTCGGGTGACAGCGAGCGCGGCGCGCTCTCGCCGCCGGCGTCGCGTTGAATCGCGACGAGCGTCACGCCGAACGTCTGACGCAGCGTGGCGGTGTCGGGCACGCGGCCGACGAGCCACGCGGGCGGGGCGATGAGGGCGAGGCGGTGGCCGTCGGGCAGCTCGAGGTAGTCCAGGCTGGCGCGGCCGTCCTCGTTGCTGACGACGCGGCTGACGAGCGCTTCGCGTTGCAGGAGCTCGCGATCGAGCGCGCCGAGGAGGCCGCGGCGCGTGACGACACCGAGCGGTGTCTCAGGGGCGGCCGGGTCGACCACCGGGATCTCGCCCCAGTCCTGGCTCCAGAGCTTCTCGCCGACGACGACCAGCGAGTCGTCGGGGGTCGCGGTCGCCACCGGCGTCGCGTATTGGGCGGCGGTCGCGCCCTCGGGAAGCGGCATGCCGCGCGCGAGGCTCATCCAGAGCTCCTTCGCGGCGGTCCGCGAGATGGCGCGGAGGGGGCCCGCGTCGACCACATAGAGGAGGCGGCCGCGGCTCTCGGCGAGCTGCTCGAGCGCGAGGGCGATCGGCGTGGTGGCGGCCACCACGGCCGGTGCGGGCTCCATCAGCTCGCGCGCGCGGACGGAGCGCGCGATGCGCTCGCCGAGGCTCTCGTCGACCGGCACGCCGCGGCGACGGAGCTCCGCGGTGTAGATCGAGTCGCGCTGGAGGTGGCGTGAGAGGAGCGTCGCGACGGCGGTCGCGAGGAGGAGCGGCAGGACGATCTCGTAGTCGCCCGAGAGCTCGAAGCCGAGCACCGTGGCCATGAGGGGCGCGTGGGTCGAGGCGGCGATGGCGGCGGCCAGGCCGACGAGCGCGTAGCCGCCGAGCGTGTTCGCGGGCACGTGGGCGAGGGCGTCCGAGGCGGCGATCGCGCTCACCCCCTCGCCGAGCGCGGCACCGACGCAGGCGCCGACGAGCATCGTGGGCGTGAAGACGCCGCCGGGGCTGCCGGAGCCGACCGAGGCGGTGGTGGCGACGGCCGTCGCGAGCGCGAGCGCGAGCAACATGGCGAGCGGCACGCCGCCGTCGAGGATTTGGCGCACGGGTTCGTAGCCGTTGCCCGCGACCTGGGGAACGTGCCAGGCGATGAGCCCGACGACGAGCCCGCCCAGGGCCGCGCGGATGGGGCGGGGCACGGTCAGCTTGCTGAAGGCGTGTTCGCCGCCGGCCAGGAGCTTCATGAAGCCGACGGTCGCGAGGGCCGCGAGCACGCCGAGGGCCGCGAAGGCCGCGAATTCCCAGGGTTCGTTGACGACGAAGCTGCGGGCGCCGTAGATCGGCCCGCCGCCGAGCGCGACGCGGGTGAGCGCGGTGCCGACCGCGGTGGCGACCGCGACGGGAATGAGCACGTCGAGCGTGGCGACGCCGAGGACGACCTCGAGCACGAAGAGGACGGCCGAGATGGGCGTATTGTAGGCGGCGGCGAAGCCGGCCGCGGTGCCGGCCGCGACGAGCGCGCGGCGGTCGCGCACGGTGCGCGCGAGGCGCATCGCGACGGTGTCGCCGAAGCCGGCGCCGAGCTGGATGAGCGGCCCTTCGCGGCC
>SXIE01000123.1 GCA_005772945.1 Pseudomonadota bacterium | reverse complement strand
GGCCTTCCACCATGCGCTGGAGGCCTACAAGGTGCGGGATCTCTTGGCGCAAAACGACGTCGGCGTCGCGACCTGGGCCGACTGGTGGGGCTTCAAGCTCGAGGCGTGGGACGCGGTCCCCGAGAACGCGGCGCTGCTCGAGACTTAGGGCGTCAAGGTCGCGATCCACTCGGACTCCGAGGAGGGGATCCAGCGCCTCAACCAGGAGGCGGCCAAGGCGATGTACAGCGGGCGCGAGGCGGGGCTCGCCATCAGCGAGAACGCGGCGCTGCGCTGGATCACCGCCAACCGGGGCGCTCGTGCCGGCGGGCTGCACGCGGATCGATGCGGGCGGCCAGGTCGTCACCGCGGGCCTCGTCGATCCGTTCACGGCGCTCGGGCTCATCGAGATCGGGCTCGAGCCATCGACCAACGATCAGGACCTGCGGGCCCCATTCCAGGACAGCGAGAAACAGATCCGCGCGGCCGTCCGGACCTCCCTCGGGTACCAGCCGCTGTCGGCGGTCATCCCAGTGGCGCGCACGGGCGGCGTGACGTCGGCGATCGTGAAGCCGAGCGGCGGCGTCGTGAGCGGGACCGGCTTCTGGGTCGACCTCGCGGGCGCGCGGCAGGCCGACGCGATCGTGCGGGATCCGGTCGCGATGTTCGCGCAGCTGGGAGGCGCGTCGCGCACGACGGGGATGTTCGTCCTCGACACGGCGCTGCGCGAGGCGGTCGCGTGGCCCAAGGCCAAGGCAGCCTGGCAGCGCGCGGCACACGCGCCGTTCGGGACGCCGCACCTGGATCTCGACGCGCTGCAGCCGGTCGTCACGGGGAAGATCCCGCTGGTGGTGGAAGTGAACCGGGCGGCCGACATCGAGGGGCTGCTCGCGATGACGCGCGACCTGCCGATCCGTCTCGTCATCGTCGGCGGCGCCGAGGCCTGGTGCGTGAAGGAGCTGCTGGCGGCGCGGCGTGTCCCGGTCGTGCTGGACGGGCTGCGCTTCGGGCCGGCGGATTTCGACAGCCTGCGGGCGCGCCCCGACGCGGCCAAGCTGCTGATCGAGGCGGGAGTGCCGGTGATGTTCTCGACCTTCGACGGGCACATGGCGCGCAAGCTGCGGCAGGTCGCAGGCAACGCCGTGCGCGAGGGGATGCCGCGCGCGGCCGCGCTGAATGCGGTGACGCGGGTGCCGGCCGAGGCGTTCGGGCTGGCCAATCGGGGGCAGATCGCGGCGGGCTTCGTGGCGAACCTCGTGGTGTGGTCCGGGGATCCGTTCGAGCTGTCGACCCGTGTCTCGCACATGCTCATCCGTGGGCGCGAGGTGGCGTTGACGTCGCGGCAGAGTGTGCTGCGCGAGCGCTACCGGGTGATCGGCCCCTAGCGCTCGGCCCTGGTAAGCCGGTCGCCGGTCGGAGTAGAGACTATCCAGCGCGCGGGCCCGTGGCGGGCCTGAAGCGCGCGTCGCATGCGGTGTCGAGGCCTCTTTGAGACGGGCACGCGCGCTGCACTACCGCTCCCGCGTCTCGCGCCCCTACCCCGCAGGAGAATCCCGATGCGTCCCTTCCGAGCCTTCCGAGCGGCACTCGTCCTGATGAGCGCGTACCCGGCACTGGCCGCCGGCTGCGCAGAGAATACGATCATTCGTCGAACGGCCATCGTGCCGTCGCCGAACGCGCCATCCCGGAGTGGGATGCCGCTCGAGAAGGGCGAGTTCCGGATCGAGGGCACCGCCGACGCGCTTGCGTTGGATCCGGTGTCGCCGGTGTGGCTCCACGATGGGGGCGTCGCCGGATCGGCCGGGGATCCGGGCGTACTCGTCCCCGAGGTGCAGCTCGGGGCGCAGGTCTGGGCGGGGCTGCCGAAGGGCTTCGAGATCGGCGCCCACTTCCGCGCGGCGGCCTATGAATGGATGCGTCCGAACGTGAATGGCGTGCTCGAGTTCCCACGCGGGACCGAGGAGGACCTCTTCCAGGGCGGGATCGGGCTGCGCTACAACGTGCCGCTCGGGGACGAGCGCTTTGCGCTCGCGTTCATCACCGAGCTGTCGATGGTGCAGGTGCCCGAGGCGATCTTCGTATGCCGCGACGAGACGCTGTGCTCGGGGGATCAGGGGCTCACCGAGAGCGAGGCCGAGCAGGCCTACGACTTCGATCGCGTCGATCACGAGCTGTTCTTCCTGCCGACGGTCGGCGCGCAGTTCGGCTACCGGGCGCTGCCCGAGCTCTTTCCCTACGTCATGCTCGGAGGCTCGACCGGCGTCACCAACACCGGCTTCGACGACAACCTCGGGAGCCTGCCCGACGACACGCTGGAGTCCTATTGGATGGGCTACTTCGGCGTGGGCGTCGAGGCCAAGATCGACAAGTTCGTCGCGGGCGTCTCGTTCTATTACCCGTTCGGCGGCGAGCCGCTCATCGACTTCGGACCGATGCTCAGCATCAAGCTCGGCGTCTCGCTCAAGTAGCGCGCGCCTCCTCGCCGAGCTCGGCGCCGAGCTGCGCGAGGGTCGTCTGCAGGAAGGCGGCGCGCGCCTCGGCCTCGGCCCGCCCGGCGGCCGTGCGCATGGTCGCGGGCAGCCCGAGGAGCTTGGTGTAGAAGTGGTCGACGGAGTAGGCGCGGTCGTCGAGCGTGCGGGTGCGGGCGAAGGGATCGCCCTCGTGAAAGTACTCGGCGCCCATGCGGACACCCGTCGAGATGCAGCGGAAGAGGCCGATGACGCCGAGGGCTTCGAGGCGATCGGCGTCCTGGAGTGCGTCGCCGAGCGACGTCTCCGGGGTCGCGCCGCGCGAGAAGCTGTGGTCGCGGATCGCGCCGGCGATGCGGATGACCGCGTCCGGGAAGAAACCGGCGCGCGCAAGCTCGGGCACGGCCGCTGTGGCCGAGAGCTCCGAGGCGCGCGCGCGCGCGGGGTGGTCTTTCGGGACGTTGACCACGTCGTGGAGCAGGGCGGCGGCGATCGCCTCGCGCGGGGAAGCGCCGACGGCGACCGCAATACGGGCAGCCGCGAGCGCGACGCGTAGAGCGTGGGCGAGGTTGTGACCGGGATCGTCGTCGAGCGCGCGCGAGGCGAGCGCGTGAAGCGCGGCGAGCCCGGGGTCGGACGCGATGTGTTCGAGCAGCGCGGCGCGCGTAGCGGGGACATCCATCGAAAAGACTCCTAACCGCAAACGAGGACGGCACCCCGCAGGGTGCCGCCGACTCGACAGGGTGCGCCGTAGCGCCGGGACTCAGCGCCGATTGAGGAGGAAGCTGCTGCTGCCGTCCTGGAGGCGAATCGTGCCCTGCTTGTTTTCGAAGAGGTAGTCGATGACGATGTCGTTGCCCTGCGGCGGGTCGAGGTACACCTTGCCGCCACGGACCTCATAGGTCCCCGAATTGTTGGTCACGGGGCACGGCGGCGAGCCGCACGGGACGACCTTTTCCCAACGGTAGTTGCGGTTCTCGAGGAACGAGAAGGTCGTCTGGCCGTCCGTCCAGGTCCCGATGATCGCCTGCCCATCGGGCGCCGGCTGCCAGTTTTCGTGCTCCGGCGTCGGTTTGCCACGATCACCGCACGCCGCGACTGTCATCGCGATCGACGCCATACCAAGCCAACGCATCATAGCCGGACTCCTTCGTTGAACCGCGGAGACTCGTCCCGCGGCGTGTGGGAACCACGTTGCGACCGATCGCCGCACGGGGCGTTCCTCTCGCGGACAGCGTTCGGCGCTCGTCCGCGTAGGATTTCTGCGTGGCACCCGCGAACCGCGTGCACCGCGACGGCGGGACCATAGGGCCGCCGCCAGGTCCCGTCAACGCGTCACGCGCGCCGACCTGCCCCAGCGTCAGGAAGGTGCACGAACATGGCGCGCACCGGGTCGGTGTCGTCGCCGTAGAGATAGGCCGGCCCCAGGGCGTTGCCCCTGTCGACCGCCATGCCGATCCCCTGGTCGATGCCCTCGCGGCTCGCCCCGCGCCACCCGGCCATCTCGTTCTTCTGTTGCGCTTCCCACTGTTGCTGGAGCAGCAGGAGATCGCCAAGCAATTCCGGCAGATGCGCGAGCAACGCATAGAGCACATGCCCAGTGGCCTCTGCGTCGTCGGCGGCGCGGTGGGCGTTGGGCAGCGGGATCCCCAGGCGCTCGGCGACCGCGGTGAGGCGCTTGGAGCCGTCGCCCTTGTGCAGCTCGCGCACGAACACGAGCGGGTCGAGGTAGAGCGCGGTCGGGAGCTCGCGGGCGGTCCGGAGGAGCTCCTCGGCGAGAAACGCGCGATCGAAGGCGAGGTTGTAGGCGACGAAGATGCGACCCTGGAGGCGCCGATGGAGCTCGAACGCGACCTCCGCGAAGGGCGGCGCGCCGGCGAGCTGCTCGGGGGTGATGCCGGTGAGCTTGACGACCTCCTCGGGGAGCGCCTGCTGCGGGTTCACGAGGGTCGAATAGCGCTCGGTGACGACGCCGCCCTGCATGTGGATGACGGCGACCTCGATGACACGGTCGGACTTCGGATCGAGGCCGGTCGTCTCGACGTCGACGACGGCGATGGGGCAATCGAGGAAGCGGTGCGCGTGGTCCATGGCCCGCGGTATCACGCTTCTTTCGGAAGCGACAGGGCCAGCTGGTAGGCGCGCCGACGCGGGATCCCGAGCGCCTCGGCGACCGTGTGGGCGGCGTCGCGCGCGGAGGCGCCGGTCGCCAGGGCGCTGCGGAGCGCACGCGCGATCGCAGCGTCGTCGGTGGCGGAGGCGGTCACCTCGAAGACGAGCACCGCCTCGCCGAGGCCTGACTCCGGGTTCGCGGCCAGGCGCGGCGCGACCTCGGCGGGGACGCCCCGATAGAAGGTCTCGTGAATCTTGGTGAGCTCACGGGCGATGGCGACCTCCGAAATGGTTTGTACACCAACCATTTCGCCCGCAACCTCGGCGAGGTCACGCGCCGGGACGAAGTAGGCATGAACGCCGGGCGCGAGTGCGGCGAATAGCTTCTGGCGCGCCTCGCTCGCTTTGGGCAGGAAGCCGCCGAACGTGAAGCCGCCGGCACCGAGGCCCGACGCCGAGATAGCGGCGGTGAGCGCCGAGGCGCCGGGGACCGGGACCACGCGATAGCCCGCCTCCCAGGCGGCGCGCACGAGGCGTTGCCCGGGATCGGAGAGCGCCGGCGTCCCGGCGTCCGAGACCAGCGCGAGCGCCTCGCCGGCCGCGAGCCACGCGAGGGCGTCGTCGAGTCGGTCGTGCTCGACGTTTGCATCGAAACGCACGAGTGGCCGCCGGCACTCGAAGTGCTCGCAGAGCGTGCCGGTCTTGCGCGTATCCTCGCAGAGGATGCGGTCGACCGCGCCGAGCACGGCGACCGCCCGATACGTCATGTCACCGAGGTTCCCGATCGGCGTCGCAACGACATAGAGCGTCGCGGGCGAGACGTGCATCAGCCGAGCAGGTCGCTGTAGTCGATCTGCAGGTTCAGCTGCTTGCGGAGCTGCAGATAGGGCTCGCTGACGATGTAGTGAACGATGTCCTTGAGCTTGTCCGAGGACTTGAGCTTCGAGAGCCCTATCGTTTCGCCCTTGAGCAGCTGCCCGACGAGCGCGATGTCACCGCAGGCCATCAGGCCTGCGTGGTTCGCGGTCAGCTCGATCGCGCGATGCCATTTCCCGAGATCGGGCGTCGGCGAGCGCTTCCAGTAGCTGCGCATCGTGTCGCTCAGCTGCTGGCGGAGTTGCGGCGTGAGCGACTTCTCGAGAATGGCGCGGATGTCGGCCGCCCCCTTCACGATCTCCTGCTTGCGCATGGGATCGACGTCGTCCTTCATCGGGATCTGGTAGGCCGGGTCGACCAGGCTCGCGGCCCCGAGATAGAGACTCTCGAGCGCCTCGCGCGGGTAGAGGTTCGCGATGACGTGCGCCGGCTGGAAGTAGGTCAGCCGCTTGGCGACGATGAACGCGAGCTCCTTCTCGCTGCGGCCCTTGTGGAAGTCGGTGCCGATCCGCAGGATCGGCGGGTTCGTCAGGAGGATCTCGATACCGCTGGGCTCCTCGCCCTTGTAGATCTCGGGCGCCTGCATGCCGAACATCTTGAGGACGTTGCGGATGACGTGCGCGATGAGGAGCTCGTCGTCCGCCTCCATCCAGTTCTTCTTCTTGAAGGCGTACTCCTTGCGGTTGCGCGCCGCGAGGTTCTTGCCGAGGCCGATGTAGACGATCTCGAGCACGCGCCCGAGCTCGGGATCCTCCATGCGCGACATGATCGCGTGGCCCCAGGTCGTGTGGTCGATGACGCGGTTCGGGTCCGCCATCGAGGACGCGAGGTATCGATCATAGAACGCGCGCTCGGCGTCGCCGGCCTGCCCGAGCGTGACGAGGAGGCCGGCCGTACACCAGGCGGCGTCCGGGCGCTGCGCCTTGCGATAGAGCTCCACCAGCTTGTGGTAGCTCTCGAAGCGATCGGGCCGCTGCGCGATGAGCCAGCGGTGCTCGGTGATCGCCTTGTCGATGCCGTCCTGGCTGACCTCGTAGAGGCTCGCAAGGATCTCGCGGATGCGCTGCTCGTCGGGGCGCTTCTCACGCGCGAGCTCGAAGCTGGCGACCGCTTTGTCGAGTTGTTTCAAGCGGCTGCGATAGATCTCGCCGAGCCCTTCGAACAGCTTGAAGAGGATCGCGTCGGTGCTCGGCGACGCTTCCTGCGAGTCGCGCACACGCTGGATCATGCGGCGGTAGTTCTGCTCGAGCGCCTTCCAGTCGCGCCCCTTCGTGAGCAGCTCGTCGACGATGCGGAAGGCCTGCAGGTTATCCGTATTGTGGTCCAGCGAGAGGTTGAAGTACTTCACCGCCTCGTTCGGATCCTGCAGCTGGTCGCGGTAGACGACCGCGGCCATGTACGCGAACTGCGCCTTCCGCTTGGGCTCGTCCTCGAGCTTGATGAGGCGATTCAGGTTGCGGATGGCGTCGTCGAATTCGTTTGCACTCAAATGAATTTCGACGAGCTTGAGCGCCGGCTGCTTCGGGAAGATGTCGAGGTCGAGGGCGCCGCGATAGGCTTCGATGGCCTTCTTGCGGTCGCGCACGTGCTGCAGGTACACCTCGCCCATCTCGAGGTAGATCTTGTAGCGCTCGAGCTTGTCGGTCTTGAGCGTCAGCAGCTGCTCCTGGTAGCGCAGCATGTTCTGCCACTCGCCGTACTCCTTGAGCACGGTGATGATGTTCTCGATCGCCTGCGGGTTGTTGGGCTGCGCGGCGACGACCTGCTTCAGGTACATCTGCGCCTTGTCCATGCTCTTGGACTTGAGCGCGCTCTCGCCGAGTTGCATCAGCACCTTGACCTGCTCGTCGCTCGAGAGGTCGCGCTTGTACTTGTCGAGGACCTCCTGCAGGTAACGCTCGGCCTCGCGGAAGTTGCTGCGCTTGTAGTGGATGCGCCCGAGCGCCCGCAGCGTGTCGAGGTCGGCCGGCACGAGGCGCGCCGACATCTCGAGGTCCTCGACCGCCTGGTCGTCGAGGTAGAGGGCCTCGGCGCAAAGACCGAGCCGCTTGTGGATCGACGCGAGCAGCGCCTTGTCCGAGTTCGGATCGGTGCGATCGACGAGCGCCTCGAGGCGCGTCATGGCCTTCTCCCACGAGGCCGTCCGCATGTAATGATCGGCGAGCGCCTCCAAGGCCCGACGCGATTCGGGGTCGCTGCGCTCGGCCGCCTCGAAGTGCTGCAGCGCTAGCTCCGGCTGGTTCAGCTTCTCGCTGTAGGTCTCGGCGAGCACGACGTGGAGGGTCGCGAGGTCGATCGGGCTTTTGGTATACTGGAGCTTGTGCGTCAGGGTCTCGACGACCTTGTCCCACCGCTCGTCCGACCGATAGAGCTCGAGCAGCGCGTCGACCGCCGTCGCATTGCCGGGCGCCTCCTTGAGGACGCGCCCGTAGCTGGCGGCCGCCCGGTAGTGGTCGCTCAGCTCGCTGGCGGCGACCTCGCCCTGACGGCAGAGGAGCCCGACCCGCGTTTCGAGGTCCTTTTCCTGCTCGAGCTTGCGCTCGATGTTCTCGAGGACCTGATCCCACTGGCCCTGCGTCGCGTACAGCCCATCCAGGGCATCGAGCGAGGCGCGGTCCGTGCGCCGCTCGAGCAGCACGCGCTCGTACATCTGGATCGCGTTGTCGACGTCGTCGATGCGGTCGCGGTAGACCTCGGCCATCGCCCGCAGGGCATCCGCGCGCCCGTCGCTCGCGTCGGCGGTCTCGTAGCGCAGCTCGTAGATCTTGATGAGGTCGTCCCACTCGCGGCGCTCGGTGTAGATCTTGACGAGCGCCTCGAAGGCCTCGAGGTCGTCCGCCTTCAACGCCAGGACGCGCTGCCATTGCTCGGCCGCCGAGCGCAGGTCGTTGCGGTAGCCCTCATGCAGGATCGCCGCATTCTTGGCCATCCGCAGCCGCTCTTCGTCGGTGCGCGCGGCGTCGTAGGCCCGCTCGTACACGTCGAGCAAGCGGTCGTAGTCCTCGCGCTCGCCGTAGAGCGCCTCGAGCCGCGCCAGCGCCACCTCGTTGCTGGGGTCGATGCGCAGGACCTCTTCGTAGACTTCGATCGCGTCGTCGATCTGGCGCAGGTACTGCTCGAGGATGCCGCCGATCTGCAGCCGCAGCTCGGTCTCGCGCTCGGGCTCCACGCCGCAGCGACGATCGTAGATCGCGATGAGGGCCTTCCAATCGCGTCGCGCGATCTGCAGCCGCTCGAGCGCGCTCAGGCATTCCTTGTCCGTCTCGTCGAGATCGAGCGCCTCTTCCCAGGCCTTGACGGCCTTGTCGAGGCTGGCGAGCTTGAGCTCCTGGACCTCGGCGATCTTGCGGAAGAGGCGGCCGCGCTCGGCGTAGTCGGGCGTCACCTCGGCGAGGCCATAGAGCACGTCGACCAGCGGCTGCCAGCGCTGCTCGCTCTCGTCGAGCGCGATGAGGGCCCGCAGCGCCTGCTCGTTGTCCGTCTGGGCCGCCAAGGCCCGCTCGAACAGCGTGATGGCCGCCGGCGCGTCGCTCAGACGATCGCGTACGACCGTCGCCGACTTCAGCATCACCGAAATCGCGAGGTCGTCTTCGAGGTGCGCCAGCGTCGCCTCGTAGACCTCGTGGAGTTCCTTCCAGAGCGCCGTCACGGCCGCCAGGCGCTCGAGCTCGGCGAGCACGTGCGCATCCTCGGGGACCAGCTGATTGGCTGTCTCGAGCACGATGAACGCGTCCTCGGGAGCCGACAGACGCTGCTCGTAGACCGTCGCCAGCTTGAGGCAGTTCTGCAGCTTGTCGTCGGTCTCCGCGAGGTGATTGCCGCGATCGAGCAGGAGCTCCGCGAGCTGCCGCCACTGCGAGAGCGACTCGTAGATGACCTCGAGACGACGCGACGCCTCGAGCTCCGACGGGCGGAAGGCGAGCACATCGCGATAGGTCTGGGCCGCATCCTCGGCCGACTGCAGGTTGTCCTGCTGGATCTGGCCGATCTGGAGCCACGTCTCGACGCGATCGTCCTCGTCCGGGATGAGATCGAGCTTCTTGCGGAAGAGCTCGACGAGATCGCTCCAGCGCCCGGTATTCTCGTAAAGCGTCTCGAGGTTCTCGATCGCCTGCGCGTCCTCGGTCTCGAGCGCGAGGACCGCGCGCCAGGCCTCAATCGCCGCCGGGCGGTCGCCGAAGACGTCCGTGCGCACCTCGGCCAGCTCGCGCCAGAGGGCGAGCTGCTCGGGCTGGTCGTAGTTCTCGGAGGCCAGCGCCGCCTCCAGGATCTCCGCCCGCGCCTGGTCGTTACCGGACGCCTGATGCAGCCCGCGCAAGGCGTCGAGCGCCTCGCGATCGAACGGCTCCTCAGCCCGCGCCCGCTCCCACGCGCCCTGCGCCTGGAACGGATCGTCGAGCTGCCCCTGCCAGAGCCGCCCGAGCGCCTTGAACAGCGTCAGGCGCCGCTCCTTGTCGGCCGTGCCCATGCGCAGCTCGCGCTCGTACGCCTCGGCCAGGCCCTGCCAATTCTCCTCACCCTCGAGGAGGCGCTCGAGCTCGTGCACGGCCTGGTCGTCGTTCGACTTGATGACCAGCACCTCTTCCCACAGCTCGATGGCCCGCTTGGGATTGGCCAGCGCTGTCTCAGCGATGTTCGCCATGTCCGCGAAGAAGTCGACGCGCTGCGCCGGGTCACGCGAGAGATCGGCGAGCCGCTGCAGGATGTCGAACAGCTCGGGCCACTGCTCGTCCTCGAGGTACATCGTCTGGAGAGCGCGCAGCGCCCCCTCGTTCATCTCCTGCAGCTCGAGCACCTGCCGCCAGGCGTGGACCGCGTCGACGCGGCGCGCCAGGCGGTCGCGATAGAGTTCGGCAAGGCGCGTCCAGACCGTCACGCGCTCGTCGTCGAAGAGGTCGTCGGCCGCCGTCTCGGCCACCAGGATCGGCTCGAGATCGGCCGCGCGATCGGCCGCCACCAGGAGCTTGTCGACCGCCCGCAGGGCTTCGACGTTGTGCGGTTCGACCGCGAGCACGAGTCGGAAGATCCGCTCGGCCTCGGCCGGGTCGTTGATCTGGTCGCGTGCCGCGGCCGCCGCGCGCTGCCACAGAGCCACCTTGCGCTCCGTCTCGCTCGCCACCTCGGCCGCCGCCCACACGTACTCCACCAAGCGCGTCCACTCGCTGGTCTGGCCCGCCAGGCGGTCCATCTCGGTGAGCAGCCCGTCGTCCTCGGTGTCGAGCTGGAACGCGCGACCGTACCAGTCGAGCGCGTCGATCGGACGCTCGCGCTTGTCGAGCGCGAGGCGCGCCAGGTCGCGCATGAGCTGCAGGCGATCGACGGGGTCGTCGATGACCGACAGCTTCAGCTCGAGCAGGCTATCGAGTTCGTCCCAGCGGCCCGCATCGCGGTAGATCGGCTCGAGGCGCTCGGCGATGTCGAGCGGATTGACGCCCGCCTCGAAGAGCCGCCGGAGCTCGCGTACGGCCAGCGGCGACGTGCGATCGAGATCGAGGATTTCCGTGTAGGCCGCGAGCGCGCCCTGCGCATCGCCCAGCTTCTCCTCGGCCGTCTTGGCGAGCTTCTCGAGGTGCACGATGCGCGCGCCCGTCTCGGCCTCGGTGTCCGCCTGCTGCCGGAGGACGCCGGCCAGCTCGGGCCACAGCTCGCGCGCCTCATACAATCGGTGAAGCCGCCCTTGGGCCTCGAGGTGCTCGGGGTGGTCCTGGTAGACCGCCGCGTAGGTCGCGGAGGCGCGCTCGGCATCGCCGATGCGATCCATCAGGATCGCGCCCGCCTTGAGCCGCAGCGCCAGCGCGAGGATGTCGTCCTCGCCGCTCCCCGCCTGGTCCAGATAGATCCCGACCAGGCCCTCCCAGAAGCCGTGCGTCTCGGCGAGCCGCTCGAGCTCGGCCACGGTCCGCTCGTTGCGCGGCGAGATCACGAACGCCCGCGCCTGGGCATCGAGTGCGCGCGCCGCATCGCCGAGACGGATCTCGGCCACGTCCGCCATCGCGTGCAGCGTCGTCACCTTCTTCTCGGGCTCGTCCGCGAAGTGACCCGCCAACACCTCGTATTGATTCCAGAGTTCCTCGAAGTCCTCGCGCAGCTCGAGGTTCGGACGCAGCACCCCGAACGCCTTCTCGGCGTGGTCGGGCTGCTCGGCCAGCAGCACCGCCAGCGCGTTCGCCGCCTCGGCGTGCTCCGGATTGCGATCGAGCAGCGCGCCGTACGCCTCGATCGCCTGCCCGACATCGGCGAGCTGCTCGCCGTTCTCGTACAGCTTGGCGATGCGGAACTGCGCGGCTTCCCATTCGGCCGTCGAAACGCCCTCGGCCCCGAGGCCCTGCAGCTTGCGCAGGATCTCCTTCAGGTTGAACCAGTCACCCTGCAGCGTGTAGAGGCGGTCGAGCTGTCCGAGCGCCTCGCGCTCGGCCGGATCCCACCCGAGCACCTGGTGCCAGGTCGCGATCGCATCGTCCGCCGAGCCGACCTTGTCGGCCTGCACGTGCCCCATCAGGAACGCGAACTGCTTCTTGCCGTCCGTGTCGGATGCGCGGTCGATCTTCTCGCGGTAGATGCGGACCAGGTTCTCCCAGTCCTCGGTGCGCTCGTACAGCGCCTCGAGCGCATCCAGCGCGCGGTCCCCCGACGGGTCGAGCGAGTGCAGCGTCTCGCAGATCTCGATCGCCTGCTCGGGCTGATTCAAGACGCTCGCCGCGATGTCGCCGGCCTCGGCGTAGAGGTCGTTGCGCAGCTGCAGCGACACGCCCGCCATGGGCGCCTTCTTGAGCAGCAGCTCGACCAGCGACGCGTGATTCGACGTCTCGCGGTAGAGCGCGATGAGCGCATCGGTCGCCGGCATGTCGCCCGGATCGATGTCGAGGATCGCCCTGAACTGCTTCTCTGCGCCCGCCAGGTCGCGCGTCTTGTCGCGCGCCAGGAATGCGATCGTGCGGTGCGTCTCGATGCGCCGCGGCGTCGACGGGATCTCCTCGACGATCGATTGCAGGAAGTGGATGAGCTCGCCGTGATTGTCGAGCCCGTCCGCCAAACGCAGCAGCTCGCCGACCGTCCGCTCGCTGGCCGGATCCAGGTTGGCGGCCGCCTCGAAATACTGGAACGCCTGCTCGGCCTGGCCGAGCTCGAGCTCGAAGAGGCCTGCAATGCGATAATTCCAATCGACCTTTTCTTGCAGCCCGACCGCGGCGCCCTCGCGCACGGCGCACACGTCGACCAGCTTGTTCCACTGCTCGGTGCGCTCATAGAAAGGTTGCAGGATGGGCGCGATCGACGGCGCCAGCTCCTCGTTCTGGAAGAGCCGCTCCAACGCCTCGACCACATCCTCGTTGTTCGCGTCGAGCTCGAATACGCTCGCATACAGATCGATCGCCGTGTCGGGCCGGTCGAGGTGCTGCTCCCAGACGCCCGCCAATCTCACCTTGAGGGTGACGATGCGCGCGGGGTCGGCCGCGACGATTTGGATCGTGTCCTCGAGGGTCTGCGCCAGCTCCTCCCACTTCTCGGTGGCGGTGAAGAGCTCGTCCAGACGTTGGATGGCGCCGAGGTCCCCGGGCCTGAGCGCGAGCGCTTCCTCGGCCGGTCGGATCGCGTCCTCGAGGCGCTCCAGGCGCTCGCGGAGCAAGTCCGAGGTGCGGAACAGGTAGTCGATCTTCTTGTCGAGATCGGCCGCGAGATCGATCTGATCGCGGTAGATCTTCAGGAGATCCTCGGCCCGATCGAGCTCGACATAGATGTGCTCGAGCGCGTCGATCGCCTCCTGGTGCTCCGACTCCTCGTCGCGCACCTTGTGATAGTAAACGCGCGCGTCTTCGAGCGACCCGAGGCGCTGGTGCCATGCACGCGCGACCTCGAGCTTGATCGCCAGCCGCGACTCCTTGTCCGCCGGCTGGTCGGCCTCCCACGAATACAGCGTGACCAGCTCCTTCCACCGATCGAGCTTGGTCGTGAGCGCCTGGAACGCGCCGCGCACGTCCCCGCCCTCGGGCCGCAGCGCGAAGAGCCTCCCATACGTCCGCCAGGCGAGGTCGTCGTTGCGCAGCCGCCCCTGATAGAGGGCCGTGAGCCGCGTCAGCAGCTCGATCTGGCTCTGGGTGTCGTCGTCGGCCTGCGCCGCGACCACCTGCAGCTCGAGCATCTGCGACAGCTCGCCCCAGGCCATCCGGTTCTCGTAGACCGGACCGAGGATCTTGCTGATGCGCAGCCGCTCGCCCTCGTCGGTGAGGAGCTGCTCGAGCTGCGCGATGCTCGTCTCGTGATGCGCGTCGTGCTTGAGCGCCGCCTCGTACCGATCGATCGCCGCCGACACCGCGTCGTCGCCGAACGTCCCGTAGGTCAGCATGCCGAGCTGGCACTCGATGTCGGCCAGGACGTCGCTGGCCGCAGCGGCCGTCGTCAGGACCTGGCACTTCTTCTCGAGCACCTCGCGCAGCTCGGCGTAGCGCGCCTCCTCCAGGTAGATCTCGATGAGCGCGTCGTGGACCTTCTGCTCGGACGGGAAGTCCTCGAGCATCTCGAGGAGCACCGCCTCCGCCTCGTCGTTCGCCTTGACCAGATGGCGCCAGGTGTTCGCCAGGCGGAAGAGCGTCCCCATGCGCTCGTCGGCGCTGCCGCCCATCCCGAGCCGCTTCTGGTAGATGACGATGAGCTGGTCGTAGCGGCCGGTCGCCTCGAACGCCGCCTCGGCGCGGTCGAGCGCGACCCGGTTGTACGGGTCGAAGGCCAACACGCGGTTGAAGAACGTCAGCGCCGTCTCGGGCGCCCCGAGCCGATCGCGATAGCAGTTGCCGATCTCGAGCAGCACCTCGACGCGCGACTGATCGAGCTCGATGTGATCGACCGCGTCCTGCAGGACGTAGACGTAGCTCTCCCAGTTCGACGACCCCTCGGCCAGCTGCTTGAGCTTGCCGTGCAGCTCGACCGCCGACGGGTTCTCGCTGACGGCCTGCACATACGCGAAGAACGCCGCCTCGGTGTTGTCGAGCTTCTGCTCCTGCACGTCCGCGAGCTTCAGCAGCAGGTCGCGCCGGTCGTTCGTGTCCTCGGTCGCTTCGAGCGCGATCTCGTAGACGTTCGGCAGCTCACGCCAGCTCCCGAGCTCCGTATAGATCGGTACCAACATGCGCGCCGTTTCGGCGTGGCGCGGCTCGAGCTCGAGCACGGCCTCGAGGTTCTTCACCGCGCGGCGCGTATCCTTCAGCTCGTCGCGCCAGACCGCCGCCGCCTTGTACAGCAGCTGGACCTTCTCCTCGGACTCCTCGACCGCCTTGACCTGACCCTCGAGGGTCCGCACCCACTCGTGGATGTCCCCGTAATTCCTGAAGAACCACTCGAGCCCGTCCCAGTCGTGCTCGGCGATGTACTTCTTCTTGAGCTCGGTCTGCGCTTTCCGGTGATCCCGATCGCGCACCAGGATCTGGCGCCACACATCGGCCGCGCGCGCCTGATCTTCGAGCCGCGTCGACGCGATGACCCCCAGCGTGTCGAGGAGGTGCACCTGCGTCGCGACCTCCTTCTCGAGCGCCACGCGCTGCTCGAGCACCTCCGCCAGCCGTGCCCAGTTCTTCTCGCGCTCGAACCACCCCTCGAGCTGCGTGAGCGCCTCGTGGTGATTCGGCTCGGCCTCGAGCACGCGCTCCCACAAGGCGATCGGCGTGTGCGGCTTACGCAGCTTCTCGCTCGCCAGCTTTGCCAGCTCGACCAGGCGCTTGTGACGCTCTTTGCCATCGCCGAGGAGCCCGATCTCGCGCTCGGAAATCGCCACGTAGGCATCGTAGTCGCGGCGCTGATCGTAGATGTCCTTGAGGACGCGGATCGCCTCGCGGTTCTCGGGCTCGTGCGAGAGGATCGCCTCGTAGTGCTTGATCGCCTCGGAAGTATTCGAGAAACGCTCGATCATGATGCCGGCGATCTGCGTATGCAGCTCGACCAGCTTCTTCGTGTTCGACTCGTGCTCGACCTTCTGCTGGAGGACCTTCACCAAGTCCGGCCAGCGCTTCATCTCGGTGTACTCGGCCGCCAACGCGTCGAGCGCGCTGACGTTGCCGTGGTCGATCTCGAGGATCGCCTGCCACGACGAAACGACCTTCGCGGCCGCATTCATCTTGCCCTTGTAGATGTCGATCATCTCCATGAGGAGGAGGATCTTGTCATCCACGTCGGCCGGCCCGAGACGGTCGAAGCGCTCCTTGAGCAGCTCGACCATCGCGTGCCATTTCCCGACCGCCGCATACAGTCGACGCAGCGCCTGTTCGGCCTCGTCGTCTTCTGGCACGAGCTTGCGCAGCTCCTGCCAGAACTGGATCGCCTTCTCGTCCTGCTTCTTCTCCTCGGCCAGCCGCGCCAGGAAGCGCCGCGCCTCGACCGGGTCCTCGATGCCGCCCTTTTGCGGCTCGGACAGCACCTGCTCGAGGCGTCGCCAGTTGTTCTGCGCCGAGTAGAACTCGACGTAGAAGCTCCGCAAGAGCTCGGCCGACTCGGGCCCGTTGGGCAGCGTCTCGACGCGGCGGAAGGCCATCTCGGCCATCTGTTGGTCGCCGAAGCCCTTCCACAGGAGGAGGCCGTTCTTGTAGTTGAGCCACGTCTGCAAATCGACGCTCGCGGCCGTGCGCGCGTGCTGCGAGAGCACGCGCACCATCGGGCTCTGCGCGCCTTCCGGCGCCCAGCGCGGCACCTTGGCGTAGACGATTTCGAGCGTGTCGCGGTCGTCGGCGGCCACGCAGGCCTTGATGAGCGCTTCGAACGCCTTCAGGTCCTGAGGGTTGGCTTCGACAGCATGGAGAAGGTCAGCGGTCATGGACGCAGGCTCCTCGGGACATCAAACGGGATGGGCCTTGGCGGCTCGTTCGGCGTGGCGGGCTCGACCCGACCCAGGGGCACGCAAGGGTCTCACGACCTTGTGCTGTGCGCGCCGCATGCCTCGGTATTGGCGCGTACGACGGTATATCATGGGCCTTCGGGTGCGACAATGCGACGCGGGCCGCATGGAATGCGCCGGTCGCGCTCTTTGCGAGGTGCCCACTTCGACCTTGCCGATTCGTCGGGACGGTGCATCGGCTGCGCGATTCGGACCGGCGTCGCACGCGCCGCACGCGAGATGCTCGACACCCGCGTGGGGTTGCGCTAGCTCCGCGCGCCGGAGGGCGCGATGACCACTACGAAGTCTCCATTCATTCATGGTCGCTGGTCGGCGGGTCGGGTGCCGGTTCCCGTGCGCGGCGAGGCCGCAGCGGAGAGCGCGTGGTTCGATGTCATCGTCGACGACGACGACGGCACGATTCGCGCGGCGGCGCGTGTCAGGCCCGCGCGCGGCATGGCGCCCGATCTCGGCGCGGTCATCACGCGCGCGATTCGCGACCCATATGATGGACGCCCGCACCTGCCGGCCATCGTGCGCGTGGCGACGACCGAGCTGGCGAACGAGATCCGGCGCGTGCGGCCCGACGTGCGGCTCGAGATCGGTCCAACCGCGAACCTCACCGAGGTCGCGCACGACCTCAACGACGACTTCGTGGCGGAGCCGGAATGGCGCTGGCTCGCGGGCGAAGTACCGCCCTCGCCGGAGGCCGTCGCGACCTTGTTCCAGGCGGTCCCGGGCTTTCTCGACGCGGCGCCGTGGGTGTTGCTCGACGCGGGGCTGTATGCGCGCGTGGCGCTGCCGCGGCTCGGGCTGCGCGAGGTGTTCGTGACGATGCAGGCGGACGTGGCGCCGACGGGGCTGCTGGTGACGCTGGCGATCGCGCCGAGCGCGACGGCGCTCGATGCCTGGATGGCCGACGAGGTGCCGCCCGACGAGATCGATGTTCAGTTCCTGACGCGCGACGAGCTACCGGCGGCGGCCTGGGCGGAGGCGCATCAGCACGGTTGGGGGGCGGAACCCGGGGCGCTCTTTCCAAAGGTGATCGCGGGTGGCGAGGCGATGCGGGGGCCGTCGCCACGCGAGCTGGGACTCGCGACGTCGGTGCTCGAGGCGCTCGCGAAGTTCTTCACGCTCGAAGACGTCGCGCCGGATCCGGAGGGCATCATGACCGCCGAGGTCACACTTTCGGGCGGGGATCTCGCGCGCGTCCGGCTCGATCCGATGGATCAACTCAGCTCTGGCGGCGGGGACGGGGACGAGGACGAGGATCCCGACTGGGACCCTGACGAGGACGGGGACGAGAGCGCGGACAGGCAGGGCGAGAGCGCGGACAGCGACGGCGAGAGCGCGGACAGCGAGGGGGACGAAGACGACCTGGACGACGACGGGGGGGATGGGATCGATGCCGAGGTCACCGAGGACCTCGCCTTCCTCGAGGAGGACGACAAGGGCGCCTGGCCGGCGGCGCCGGAGCCGACGCAGGCGACGATTCGCGTGGCGGCCAAGCCTGGGCGCAATGACCGCTGTTGGTGTGGCTCGGGCAAGAAGTACAAGAAGTGCCACCTCGACGAGGACGCCGCCAAAAATGCGTTGACCTGACCCCAGGCCACGAAACGTTCTCTCACGGCGCCGAGGCGACGATGCAGTTGGGACCCGTTCGAGCCTTCGCGGACCAGGTCGTCCTCATCACCGGCGGCGCCGCCGGGATCGGGCGCGCGCTGGTCGAGGTCTTCCGCGACGAAGGCGCCGACGTCTTCTTCGCCGACATCGACGAGGCGCGCGGCGCCGCGACCGCCCTCGCCACCGGGGCGCACTTCGTGGCCGCCGACGTCGCGACGCAGGCTGGCGCGGCGGCACTCGTCGAGGCGGCGCTCGCAGCGCGCGACCGCGTCGACGTGCTCGTCAACAACGCCGGCGTCTCGCACGCCGCCGACTTCCTCGATCTGACCGAGGCCGACTTCGATCGCGTGCTCGGCGTGAACCTGAAGTCCTACTTCCTGTGCGGCCAGCGCGCGGCCCGCGCGATGGTCGCCCGCCAAACGCGCGGCACCATCATCAACGTCTCGAGCGTCAACGGCATCCTCGCGATCGCCAACCAGGTGCCGTACGTCGTCAGCAAGGGCGCCATCAACCAACTCACCAAGGTCATGGCGCTCGCGCTCGCGCCCCATGGTATCCGCGTCAACGGCATCGGCCCCGGCACCATCGGCACCGAGCTCGCCCAGAAAGCGGTCCTTGGCAGCCCCGAGGCCATGCACAAGATCCTCTCGCGCACGCCGCTCGGGCGCCTCGGCGAGGCCGCCGAAGTCGCCGGTGTCGTCGCTTTCCTGGCGAGCCCGCTCGCGTCCTACATGACCGGCCAGACCATCTACGTCGACGGTGGACGCCTCGCCCTCAACTACACCGTGCCCGTGATCGCGGCCGACCCCGACTGAAAGGTTCCTCGCCTGACGCGTGGATCACTTCCCATCCGATGCTGCCTATTTCGGTAGCACGTCTCTACAGCGCCCCAAATCGACCTTTGGCCCACTGATACATCTTCGCAGCGGTTTCGGCGTCGACGGCGCGGTCGATCACGACAACGGCGCCCAGCGTTCCCCCGAAGTACGCATCCGACGAGCGGCCGTAGGCTGTTCCCATAGTATCCCACGCGGCTTGTGTCTCGTCGTATGCGCGGACGGTCGATGAGCCCTCTGCCACCCCATCGACGTACGGTTGCACCGTGCCGTCTGCATCATGGGTGAAGCCGGCAAACCGTGTATCGCCCTCATTGCGCATCAGACCCGATCCTGCCCGAACGGCCTCCCAGGACCCGGCCGCGTGACTGTATTGAATCTGGCCCTCGGTCAGGCCTACGGTCGCGGTCTCTGCCGAGGTATTTCCGATCACAGGATCCGACGGCCAGGTATCGAACGCTCGCGTGGCGTTTCTGTCCTCGACCACTTTTCGATTCCACGGCGTACGCCCGACCCAGAACACCGAGCGGCCTTCTGCGGCGGCGTGTGGCGACGCGAGCGCGAGATAGTTCGAGTAGCTGTTGAACTGGACTCCAGGCACGCCCTTGCCGAACGCGTCGGGATCCGCCAATGGCCGTGCAACGCCAGTTGCACTCAGCGCAAGGGTGCCCCCGCGCGCGGTCCATCCGTCGACGGCGACCCCGTGAAACGCGCGCAGCCGCCATACGGACTTATCAAGGCCGCGAGAGTACTGCCCGCCAAAACTGTAGTTCCCGCCCGCCAAGTAGAGGTAACGCGGATCGGGGCCGGTGGTCATTCCTTGGCCGTGCGTCATCGGATACGTGTCGAGTCCGGGCTCGATCTGGGTCCACGTTTCGCCATCCGCAGAGTAATGTGAGTAGCTGTTGTTTCCATATGTGTTTCCGCCCGCAAACGACCACATCTTTCCATCGAAGACGTGCACATCGTTCCAGATAGCCGCGACGGGCAGATCGGAGTGCCGCCTCCAATTCACACCGTCCGCCGTCGACCAGACCTCGGGAGAGAAGCTGGCAGGTACAATCATTCCATCCCCGACGGATCCGTCGAAGGTGAAGTACCGACCGCCGCCGATGAGCCACATTCGGTTCTCGCCGCCCACGGCAAACTCGACGAGCTGGTTGATGAGGCCTCGCCCGGACCAGCGAGTCGTGGCGAGCTCCGCCGGGACGGGATCTGGCGTATCCTCCAGAACTCGCGTCCAGTTCACGCCGTCCTCGCTGCGCCACACGTCGTTGTGAAACGTGGCTCTGAGGTCGCCGTGGGAGTAGGAGGTCAACCCGTTCTGCCCGCCAACCACCCAGAGCTTGTTGTCAAAAACCCCGGCGACCTGAAGACATCGACCCGAGGTTGGTTCGAGCGTGCCATCGGCCTCGTAGTGCCAAGGCGCAACCTCGACCTCGACGTCGAAGTGAATGCCATCGGCGGTCGAGACGATGTCCTTGTTGTGCTCACCGTTGGTCCACGTGTCGCCCCCAATGAGCCACAAGCGATCCCGAAACATGATCGCGTTGTGGACGTGCCGCCGCGCGAACTCGTCGTTTCCGTGCGGAAGTTCGAGCGTCCACGCGATCGCATCGGGGCTCGACCAAACCTCGTTGGTCGTGATGTCGGTGCCGAACCCCGGCGTCCAACACGCAGCCCCCTCACAGTCAGGTTGCGGCACTTCGGGATAGCCATTCCACCCCCCGTGCATCCAGAACTTTCCGGTGCCGGGAATGTAGCTCATGGTGTTCCCGTCCCGAACGCGCCAGTCGGCGTGGATCTCCTCGCTGAGTCTTTGCCATTCGTAGGCGCTTGATTCCTCGGTGCCCGCGATTCCGCTCGCAGCGTCGAACACAATCGAGCCTTCAATCTCGGTCGGGCTCCAGGCTTCGATGGCACCGTCCAAGGTCGCCGTTTCCTCGCCGCGAGTCGCGACTACATCAAGACCGGTGCCGGCCGCGATCGCCCCTGATCGGACCCGAAGCTGGGTTCCACTCACGACGTCAACAACCTCTGCAGCGATCCCGCCGATCTTTACGCCGACCGAGGAGACGAACCCGGAACCCTCAATCACCACAAGCGAGCCGCCCATCGGATCGATGATCGAAGGAGACGCGGCGGTCAGCGAAAGCACCGCCACGGCAGCATCCGCGTCCGCCACCGTCTCCGCATTCGCCACCGTCTCCGCATCTGCGTCCGCCACGGCCGCAGCATCCGCGTCCGCCACCGTCTCCGCATTCGCGTCCGCCAGGAGCGCGGTGCTCTCACCGCACCCTCCCGAAGCCAGCCAAAGAAGAACGGCTCCCGGTGCCCAGCGTCTCTTGTTCCTCATACTCGCCTTCCTTCATGGGCCGATTCCAGCAACATCTCATGCCGCCGACCTCGCTCGAACGACTGAATCTGGAATCTCACCACCTCACCTGGCGCGCAAGCGCACGGCACTTGGACGCGCATCCACCTGCGCTTGCCGGGGGTGGGATTGTCCGGGTGACCAGCGAGCTGGGCGAGGGGCTGTACCTGGCGGTCTGCGCGCACCCGGGGTCGACGATGGCAGGCGCTGCTCGGCGAAGCGGTTGCTTCGCTCGCTCTGCGAGCCGTAACAGCGCTTGCGCGGCATTTCCCGCGCTTGCCCGCGACGAGATGCCCGTCGGGGTCGGATCGACGCATATTGCTCGCAGCTCACCAACAGCGCGTCGCACCCGCGATCAGTCGCGCATGAAGTGGCAGGTGTACCCGTCCGGATTCTTCTCGAGGTAGTCCTGGTGGTAGTCCTCGGCGTTCGTCCAGGTCCCGGCCGGGACGATCTCGGTGACGATCGGCGCCTTCCAGACGTGCGAGGCGTCGACCTTGGCCTTCACCGCGGCCGCCACCTCCCGCTGCTCGGGGTTC
>SXIE01000122.1 GCA_005772945.1 Pseudomonadota bacterium | reverse complement strand
GAGGTCGGCAGTTCGAGTCCGCCCAGGCCCACCATTTCATTCGCAGGCAATAAGAAACGCTACTGTCGTTCGCCGTGGCTATGGCGTAAACGAATCAGCGCAGGGGTGTTGGGGCCGTAGCTCAGTTGGTAGAGCGCCGCCTTTGCAAGGCGGATGTCGTCGGTTCGAATCCGTCCGGCTCCACTTGGTTTTCTGGGGTTCGGTCGGCCAACTCCCACCACCAACTCCCACCATCTGTTTCTCGGCGGGCAAGCGCTTCAAATGCTGCGCATTCTCCGTGGGGCCCCATCCTCACTTGGGGCGCCGCGCTTCGCTCGGGGCACGTCTGAACGTGCTCGCGGGTGGTTCGGTCGACCCGAAGCTGCCCGTGCTTCGGCAAGACGTGCTCCTCGAAGATCGCCGCGTACGAGAGCACGGCGCTACGCTTCATCGTCGAGGTGCGCGCCGCCAGCCACGATCTCGCGTAGTCGCCAAGGGCGGGCGGCACGCCCAGCGTCGAGAGCGGGGACGAGACCTTCTTGGCGGCCGTGATACGTTTCGCGCGAAGCGTCACTGCGTTTTCGATGCTCGCGCCCTCCGGAAGAGCCTGGTGTCGTAGTCGAGCGAGGGTACGCGGAAGTCCGCGTGCCTCACGAACGGACCACCATGTTCATTCAGCTCTCGCGATGGCCATCGCGGCGTTCACCATAGGCCACTGATCCGCCGCGATGACGTCGAAGCGCACGACCTGGGATGTGGAGGTGCCTACATCCTCGACGAGCCAGTTCCGATCGATCGCGAGCGGCCGAAGCATCCGTCGCGGTGCGCTCCCGGCGGCGCCGCGCTCGAACAAGGCTACGAGCGACTCGGCGGCCGCCTCGGGAACGGCGGGGTACTCGGCGTCACCCGTCTGAAAACACCAGAGGCCAGACCTGCGCCCGAGGATGATCTGGATCCCGTACTCGGTGGCGTTCCAGCCGGCAAGTCGCAATACGCCGTCGAAGTCCGACTCGTGGTCCTCGTCCTCCTCGTCCTGGATGCACGAGGCGTCACCAGCGATCACGTACGCGTCCTGGCGATAGACAAACACGGAGGCCTCGTCCTCCATCTCCTCGGCATCGCTCTCGAACCGCAATTCGGTCACGCACGCTTGCCCAATGACAGATGAACGCGCGCGCAAGAGCCTCCACCGATCGGTTCTTCTCGTCGACGTCGATGTCGTGCTCGTCCTCGCCCTCGTCCTCGCCCTCGTCGTCCGAAACCGCCGTCGCCGCGTCCTCCACCTCATTTGCATCCCCGTCCATCGCGGCCGCGGGATGCGCCACGAGTGCCGCCAGGCGCGGGCAGGTCGCCGCCGCGACCACGCCTCGCATTACCGCGTGCGCGAACAGCTCGCGCGCACGCGCAAAGACTTCCACGAGCGGGGGCTCGACCCCTTTCCAGTCGAACGCAAAGCACCCGTCCGCCCGCGCGACCACGCCCTCGAGCGTCCCAAAGTCACACGGCTCGGCGTCGACAATCCGCTCGAGGAGATGGCACACCATGTAGGGCGACACGTGCCCCGAGGCGAGCCCCACCTCCGCGACCTGCGTCGGGTCGAGTCCGTCGCGATCGACGATATCGGCGAGCACCGCGTGCGCCGATGGCCAGTGATCCGCATCGGCCAGCCACGGCGCTACGAGCTCCCGCGCGAGCGCGCTGTCACCCGCTTCGAAGGCCGCCCGGGCGAGGTTGATCTCGGTGCTCGCGATGAAGCCCTCGAGCCCGACCAGCCCCGCGCGTTCCTCCGGCGCCGCGGATCCGAGCATGACGCGGACCTCCCGCAGGACCCCACCCAGGAGCTTGCGGGCCTCCTCGAATTGCCCAACCTCCCCGAGAAATGCGCCGTAGCCCATGCGAACCACGACGTCGTCGGGTGCGAGCTTCATCGCATGGCGGAACCACGGATCGGCCCGCTCGTACTGTCCCGTCTCGGCCAGCATCTTGCCGAGCGTGACCGCGAGGTTCGCGTCGGCAAGCGATTCCCCGGCGGCCGCGAGCAGCAGCTCGATCGCGCCGTCGATGTCGCCGCCCGACCGCTTCGCGAGCGCCCGGCCAAGGGGTGATTCAGGGGGTTCGGTGAACGTCGTCATGAAGACTCCTGCGGCTGAGCGCGGCTCGAGGCGGCGTGGTGGAATGGCTGATTGCGTTCCGACCATGACACGCGGCCTGGTGCCGCTCGCCGTACTGAACGGGTGTTCTGACGGCAGCCTGCGTGACATGGGTGTGGGCCGTGGGCATCGTCGCGACCCTAGGACCCGGAGCGAGCCCATATCGACTCGGAGGAGAAACCATGAAGCCCCGCCGGACGATCATCGAACTCTGCGAGACCTACCTCGACGGCCCGCCACAGGACGGCGTGCGCGCAACGGAGCGGCGGCTCGGCCTCTTCACGAGCATGCCCGCAGCGCGTCGCTGGGTACGTCGCTACGTGGCCGATCGGGGAGGCCCTGACCCCGACGTGTCCCACCAGATCTATGAGGCCACCGAGCTCGTGGTCGGGCCCTATCCCAAGAAACTCCGGGTCGTGATCTACGACGCCGCGGGGAGTGTCCGCGGCCGGATCACCGGCGATCTCGATGCCCCTTGGGGCGGTCGCGATCCGCGCACCTGCGCCTTCAAGGAGGGCGAGCTCGTGGGCCTCGTATGGGGCGGCACGTACCGGGTCGGCATCGTCTGCTATCAACCGGAATCGCGCCGATCCGCCGCGCGAATGAAGGACCTCGTGACGCGCGGCGACGACTGCTACCACGTAGGCATCCACGATCCGGACGACCCGGACGAACATGCGCACATCCGGGAACCCTACCTCTGGCGCGTCGCGCATGAGGTGTCGAACGAGCTCCGAGCGGCGCTGCGCACGCGATTCGCGCGGACGCGTCCCGAGCTCGCAAGTGGCGCTTGAGGTCGACCAGCATCCCCAAGCCTTCACGAGAGATCGCGCCCGACGATGAGACTCGAGCCCCACGCCGCCCACTACGACGCCGACCAACGCACGCTGGTCGTCGACCTGCGACCTGAGCTCGACGTGCGCATCCGCTTCGGCCCCTGGTCCGAGGGCCTCCCCTGCCACCGTTGGAGCGACGGCGCGTGGCACGCCGAACTTAGCGACCCGTGCTTGGAGGTCTTCGGAGCTGCGGGCGCGTCGCTCGCCAGCGACCCCGACCACCCGATCGCGCAGTACCTGGGTTCAACCCCCGCGGAGCACCTCGACCTCCTGCAGGGCTATCGAGACTTCGAGCTGACGGTGCTGCGACTGCTTCGTCACGCGCCCGGCCGCGAGCTCGCCGTCGCCGCCCCGAACCTTCTTTGGCTCCTCGCCGCCGCGCTCGGCGATCGACAGATTCCGGCCTTCGCCTATGAGAGCTACCTCCGCCATCGGCGCCGCGATCTGCTCGCCTGGGTCCTTGGACGCGACGCACGTCCGAGTCACGTACGCCTCCTCGAGCGCGTGACTCCGACGCGACGTGACGCACACACCCGCGCGCGCGTTTTCCGACTCCTCGCGCGCGCCGACCTCCGCGACGTGATCGACCACGGCGGTCCGATCACCTCCGACCAGATCGACGCTGCGCTCGCGCTGCGCCACCATCTTCATGTTCGCGCGGTCGTCGAGGCCCTGGCCTCCTCCGATCCGTGGGCTGGCCACGCGATCGCCAAGATCGCCGACGACACTTGCAACCTCGGCGCCCTCCTCGGCATCCCAGACGCGCACCTCATCGTTCGCCGGATCAGCGCGCCGCGAGACCTCGAGCACCTTCACCGGCGCTGGACCGAGCGTGCCAATCTCGCCAGAAATCGCGAGGACCTCGATCGCCTGGCGGCCACGTTCGGCACGCGCGTCTTTCCGCCGCCACCCATTCCGAGCACCGCGGCCATCGTCCACGTGGGGACACTCGACGCGCTCTTGGCCGAAGGCCAGGAGATGCACCACTGCGTGGTGGCCTACGCGCGCGCGTGCTTCGGGCGCACGTCGGCCATCTTCAGGGTGCTCGCGCCGGAGCGGGCGACGCTCGAGCTGCGCGCAGCGGACGGCCGCTGGACGATTGCGCAGCTCCTGCTCGCGCACAATCAGCCGGTGTCTCCCTCGACGCTCGTCGCCGTCCGCGCCTGGGCGCGCACCGCGGTCGATGCCGCCGCGCGGCCGGACGGGTAGGGCGCCCGAATGGATGTTCCTCGCGAGAATTCCAAGGGGTCGGAAGCACGAGGCTCGAGTTGCACCATGCCGCGCCCGCCTATTTCTTCGGCACTCGTCGCGCGGCCCCTAACCGGGGCACCCTCTGGCTTTGCAAGGCGGATGTCGTCGGTTCGAATCCGTCCGGCTCCACTTGGTCTCTTGGGGTTCGCCGGGGAGTTTGCGCACGAGGGCAGGCGAGCGGGCGCGCGCAGCGAACCGATGCGAGACTGACGTCATGGCGATTTCGGCGCGGTCGCGCGGTTGTCGCAGGTGCCGCAGGGGTTGCACGCGTCGCTCTCGTCACCGACGTTCGCCTCCTCGTTTTCGTCGCAGGGCTCGTCGTCGCGGGCGCCGTGCGGGGACTCGAGTGTCTCGCGCGCACCCAGGCGCTCGTCGCGCGACGCGATGCGCCCGGCGACCGTGCCGCCGCATCCGGGGCAGGTGTCGGACGCCGCCGGAATGAGGGCGGGGCAGTCCGAGCACTCGTCGATCGCCGCCTTCTCGAAGCGCGTGCCGATGGCGACGCCGACGACCAAGAGGCCGAACGCGACGACCGCGAACACGCCGGTGCTGAGCCCGAGCGCGAGCGCGACCGCCGTCGCGAGCGCCACGCCCGCGGCGGCAAACAGGATGCGCATGCGACTCTCGGAGCGACCGACGCGAAACACGGGAAGACCGGCGTGGCGTGTCAGCGCGCGAGCACGATCGACCGCAGCAAAATGCGCGGCCCAGTCGCGGGTGTCGAACTCCGGACGCGAAACCTCGCGCGCACGCGAAGCACCGGCAGGCGCCGCGTCGACCGTCCCGTGGTGCTGACGGGCGTGCCCGACCTCGCGCGCCAGCGCCGCGACCAGGATGTCCGGCGCCGTCACGGAGCGCATGTCGAGTCCGAAGCGGCAGACGTCGTAGGCAAACCCGGCGAACCACGCGACGACGGGCGAGTCCGTGTCGTCGTCCTCGGAGCGCGGGACGACCGGCTGCCAGGGCCCGAGATCCGCATGCGGGCCACCGTCGAAGGGCTCGATATCGACCGCGAAGTTCGCGAGCCCGACGTGCGCCATGAGGCGAGCGGTCGCCTCGCGGGCCCACGGCAAGGTGGGCGCGAACGGCGGGAACGTGACAGCGGTCGGGGGCTGGGTCGGGGCGCTCGGGGCAGTCATGCGCGCTTCATAGCGCGGGCCGCCGACGCGCGATAGCGGTTCCGACGAGGCTCGGGCGCACGTGCCGGCGGGCTCGCGACGAGAGCGGCGTGGTGGTGATCGACAACCCGCGCGAGGTCGCGCTACGTTCGCGGCCGTCGGCCGTGCCGGGAGGAATCGTTTGTACACCTATCTTTCTTTGCTGCGTCACGTCCTCGAGTCCGGCGAGCCGCGCACCGACCGAACGGGCACCGGCACGATCTCGGTGTTCGGGACGCAGAGTCGTTATGACCTGCGCGACGGCTTCCCGCTCGTGACGACCAAGAAGGTGGTCTTCGACTCCGTCAAGAAGGAGCTCCTCTGGTTCCTGCGCGGCGAGACGAATATCGGCACGCTCGGGACCGGGATCTGGGACGCCTGGGCGTCACCGGAAGGCGAGCTCGGGCCCATTTATGGCCGTCAATGGCGCTTCTGGGGCGCGGGCACGCCCACCGGCGCGGCCGGTATCGATCAGATCCAGCAGGCCATCGACCTCATCCGTCGCGACCCGACCTCGCGCCGCATTCTCGTGTCCGCCTGGAACGTCGGCGAGCTCG
>SXIE01000121.1 GCA_005772945.1 Pseudomonadota bacterium | reverse complement strand
GGCAAGATGGAGCTCGAGCTCGAGACCTTCGAGGTCGAGGCGATGGCGCGCGAGGTGGTCGAGACGGTCATGCCCGTGTGTCGCAAGAGTGGCGTCTCGCTGACCTGCACCTGCGCGCCCGAGGTAGGCGCGATGAGCGCTGACGCGACCAAGGTCCGTCAGATCCTCTTCAACCTGGTGTCCAACGCCTGCAAGTTCACGAGCGAGGGCTCGGTCACGCTGACCGTCTCGCGGGTGGCCGACGGCGCCGCGCCCGGATCCGAGCTCGCGTTCCGCGTCGCCGACACCGGCATCGGCATGTCCGCGGCCGAGGTCGCCTGCCTCTTCCAGCCCTTCGTGCAGGCCGACGCTTCGACCACGCGCCGCTTCGGCGGCACCGTCCTCGGGCTGGCGATCAGCAAGCGCTTCGCCGAGCTCATGGGCGGGCACATCGCGGTGGAGAGCACCAGCGGCGCCGGCTCGGTCTTCACCCTCACGCTGCCCGCCTCGGTCGCGCCGCTCCGTCGCATGGCGCGATCGGCGGGCGCACGTCGCGATCGCGCATCACCCCAGGGCATCCCCCCACCGGCCGACCCCACGGAGCATCCCATGCCACGCATCTTGATCGTCGAAGACAACGAAGAGAATCGCGACGCGCTGTCGCGGCGGCTGCGGCGGCGCGGCTTCGAGGTGTTGGTGGCGGTCGACGGCAAGCGCGGGGTCGAGGCCGCGCGCGACGAGGCGCCCGACCTCATCCTGATGGACATGAACATGCCCGAGCTCGACGGCTGGGAGGCGACGCGGCAGGTGCGCGCGCTCCCCGAGCACGGGCGAACCCCGGTCATCGGCCTGACCGCCCACGCCATGACGGGCGACCGCGAACGCGCCATCGCGGCGGGCTGCACCGACTATCACACCAAGCCGGTCGAGTTCGAGAAGCTGCTCGCGCAGATCGAGTCGCTGCTCTCCGCCGCGGCCCTGGCACCGCCGAACGCGTAGCGCCATCCAAACGCGTAGCGCCATCCAAGGAAAGAGCCTCATGTGGATCTTCAGACTCGTCCGCTCCGCCTGGTGCCTCGGGATCATCTTCTGGAGCTATGTCTTCCAGGGGTTCCTGCGTCGCGCGCTGCCGCGCTCGGCGCGCATCAAGGCGCGCGCGGCTCGCGTCCACGCGCGCAACGCCGACCGCGCCTACCGCACCTGCATCAAGCTGCGCGGCATCTACATCAAGCTCGGCCAGGTGCTCTCGGTCATGGGCACCTTCCTACCGCCGCCCTACGTCGTCGCGCTCGAGCAGCTCCAAGACGCCGTCCCGCCCCGGCGCTACCGCTCGATCGCCCGCACGCTCCAGAAGAACCTCGGTGCTCGGCCCGAGGACGTCTTCGCCTCGTTCGAGCGCGTCCCGATCGCGGCCGCGTCACTGAGTCAGGTGCATCGCGCCGTGACCAAGGATGGCCAGACGGTCGCGGTCAAGGTCCTCTATCCTCACATCAGGAAGGCCATGCGCATCGACATGCGCGTGCTGCGCGCCGGCGCGCGGTTCTACAAGCGCTTCTTCTTGCGCCTCGAGCAAATCGACCGCGTCCTCGACCAGCTGCAGGAGATGCTCGAGCGCGAGACCGACTTCGAGAACGAAGCCCGCTGCATCACCCGCATGAACACGAACTTCGTCAGCGACCCCGACGTCCTCCTGCCGCGCGTCCTGCCCGAGCTCTCGAGCAAATACGTCCTCACGATGACGTTCATGACCGGCGCCAAGATCAACAACCACCCCGCCCTCGCCGAGCTCGGCCTCGATCCGCCCGCCGTCGCGACCAAGCTCGTGCAGTCCTTCTACAAGTCGCTCTTCGTCGATCGCTTCTTCCATGCCGATCCGCACCCCGGGAACTTCTTCGTCCAGCGCGGCGAGCGCGGCCAACCCTGCCTCGTCATCCTCGATCTCGGCAGCGCGACCGAGGTTCGCCCCCAGATCGCCGACGGCCTCGCGACGTCATTCGCGGCTTCCTCACCAAGGATCAAGCCCTCGTCATGCAAGGCGTCGAGACGATGGGCTTCGTCGCCGACCACGGGGACCGCCCGCTGCTCGAGCGGACGCTCACCCATTACTTCAAGCAGATCATGCGCCTCGACGTCGGGGACTTCACGCGCGTCGAGTCCGAGCTGCGAAAGGTCGAAGAGCCCGACCTCGACGCGGCCGAGGTGCGCTCGCTCATGCGCTCCATCGCGTATCCCCTCGGTTGGTTCTACGTCGAACGGGCGGCCATGATCCTGTTCGGCGTCTCGTCGCAGCTCGCCCCGACGCTCAACATCGTGCAGACGGGATTCCCGTTTGTGGCCCGCTTCCTCGCCGAGCGTGCGGTCCTTCGGCGGTCGGCGGCCGCCGCGTCGTCCGCCGCCGCTGTGCCTCAATCCGTGGCTGGCACCGAGGCGCTGGCGACGGCCGCCGAATAGCCGCGGCGCGGGCGTTCGCCTCGATCCGCGCCATGATCTCGACACCGTGATGAGGAGACGTACATGACCAAGCACACCGCTCCGCCCGCGACTCCGACTCCGCCCGCGCCGCGCGCGACGCCGACGCCACCCGCTCCTGAACCCCCGAGGTCGCCACCGACGGAGCACCCGGCGGGCGCCGAGGCATCGCCGCCGTACAACGAGGCCCTGCGGAAAGCCCGCTTGGGCCGGCAACCGGGACCGCCTCAGGCGCCTGGCCAGGCCCAGACCCTGGTCGAGCCCAAGGTCGGCAGCGGAGGCTGACGTCCGTCCGCGCGCCGAAAAATGCCGTTTGGCACTTTTCTGGATTTACTCGTAGATCCAATACCTTCCGACGGTTAATTTCGTGCAAAAAGTGCACTTCGTGGCGCGGTCGAAGCGGCGTTGGCGCGGTCGCGTCGGGACCTGCGCGAAGCCACCGAGCGCCGGGGTGTGTGCGCGTTTTCAAACCGCTGCTAGAGTCACGTCTCTTGGCTGATACCCTCCGTCGGCCGAAGGAGCGAGCGCGTGAACGTGATCCGGAGCCTCTTGCTGCTGGCGCTCGTGGGCGCGTGCGGCGCCTGCGAGGATGGCCTGTGTGGCGACGGCGCGCTGCGCGTCGCCGCGCGTGACGACGGAACGACCGAGCGCTGGTGCGCGACGGCCGCCGGAGTGCCGAATGGGTTCTTCGAGGTGCGTGCGCCCGACGGGGCCGTCGTGGTCGCGGGCGCGTACGCCGAGGGCCTGGCCGACGGCGCGTGGCTGACGCGCGACGCCAGCGGCGCGGTCGTTCGCGAGGCGGGCTACGCGCGCGGGCTGCCGCATGGTGTCTGGTCGTGGTTCGACAGCGGCACGCTGACGGCGCGCCACACGTTCGCGTTCGGGCGCGCGTGCGGCGTGTGGCTCGACCGCGAGCCGACGAGCGGCACGATGATCGATCACGACTACGGACCGTGCGACGGCGAGCCCCCGACGGGCACGCTGGCGGCCGGTGAGCGCGCGCCCGTCCGCGCGCCGATGTGGGACCGCGTGACGTGTCCGGCGGGGACGACGCTGGTGCCTGCGGATCCGGGCGGGGATTCGACGGGCGGGGATTCGGCGGGCGGGGATCCGATGGACACGCGGCGCGCCGCCTGCCGCGATGCCGACGGGGCGCTGCACGGGCCGTGGTCGCGCGTGGATCCGAGCGGCGCCGTCGTCATCGAAGGCACCTTCGATCACGGCAAGAAGAGCGGCGCACAGACCCGCTGGTACCCGTCGGGTGCGGTCGCGGAGGTCGGTGCCTTCCGCGCGGACCGGGCCGACGGCGCGTGGTTCACCTGGCGCGCGGACGGGAGCCCGACCGCGGTCGACCCGTGGAGCGACGGGGTGCGCACGGGCGTCGCGAGCACGTGGTACCCGGACGGGAGCCGGGCGAGTGCGGGTGCGTATAGCGCCGACGCGCCGAGCGGCGTCTGGACGTGGTGGCAGCCGAGCGGGCTCGAGGCGCGGCGCGAGACCTACGCGAACGGCGTGCGCGCAGGCGCATCCATCGCCTACTTCGAGAACGGGCACACCGACTCCGAGGGCGCTTATCTGGCCGGTGGCAAGGACGGCGTCTGGAAGCGCTACTGGCCCTGGGGGATCGTCCGCGAGGAAGGCACCTGGGTGCGCGGGGTCGAGAGCGGGCGCTTCCGGAGCTTCACCGAGAACGGCGATCCGGATAGCGACGGCGTGTGGGTGGACGGCCTCCCGAGCGGCAGCTGGACCTTCTGGACCTATCACCCGGACGCGGTCACGCGCGAGAGCGGCAGCGTCGTCGACGGCGACTACCAGGGGGCGTGGGTAGGCGTCTACGAGCCCCAGGGGACGCGCTTCAGCGAGACGCACTACGTCGACAACCGGCGCCAGGGCGCCTACGCGGTGTGGTTCCCGGACGGGACGACGCCCGCCATCACCGGCGCCTTTCTCGACGACAAACCCGACGGGCTCTGGCGCGCCTGGTTCGAGCGCGACTCGCTCGCGAGCGAGGGGACGTACGAGCGCGGCGGACGCGACGGTACGTGGCAGAACTGGTGGCCGAACGGCCAGCGGCGCAACACCAGCGTGTGGGCGCACGGGGCCTTCGTCAGCGCGCAATGCTGGGACGAGGCGGGCGGCGAGGCGGGCTGCGACTACGTCGCGATCATCCACGAGGGAGCACCCATCCAATGATGCGCCAGACTTTGCTCGCGCGGCGCGAGCCGGTGGCGCCGCTGGTGCTGACTTTCACCCGCGTCTTCGCGCTCGCCTTCACGCTGGCGCTCGGGTTCGTCGTGCCTTCCGTGGCGCGCGCCGAGGGCGAGCCCCTCTTCGTCGATCCCGGGCGGGTGCGGCTCGAGCCGGTCGCCCTCCCGCTCGGCACGGCCACGGGCTATGACGAGCGCGGCTACGGCTACTACCACTCCGCGACCCCGACGCTGGGCACCGTGGCGCATCGCTTCGGCTGGGCCGCTCCCGACGGGAGCGAGATCACCTGGGTCCCGGAGAGCGACTTCGGGATCGTGCGCAGTGCCCTCACCGCGATGGACAGCGCGGGTCATGCCCTATGGGTCCTGGTCGATCAGCAGAACGATGCGCCCGACGGGGCGGTGCTGGCGCTCTACCGGTTGCGCGCCGGCGAGCCGCTCACGACGGTCAAGCGCTTCATGCCAGCCGAGCTGGCCATCGCCGGCCTCGACGCGTTCACGCCCGGCCCGGCCGCCGTCGACGGCCTGTTTGGCGCGCTGCACGTCGCGTGGGACGGTTCGTTCGACGGCAACCTCGTCGTGGCCGACTCGGGGCGCGCGTGCTTCCTCGCCGCCCTCGGCGTGGTCTGCGCCGACCCGAACGTGCACCCTGGCATCACGCTGCGCCTCGCGCTGGGCGAGCTCGACGGCCGCGGCCTGGCCGGCGATGACGGCAGCGAGTACCCGTCATGGCGCCCGGCCGAGCCCGGCGTCCCGACCGTCGAGACGATCACGTGGGTGCTGCGTTCGCTCGCGGGCGCTCCCGACGGGCGTCTGGCGCTCATCGCCGAGCACACGTGGGAGTCGCAGTACCTCTATACGCACGACGTCATCCGCTTCATCGTCGAGCTGACGGCCGACGCGCGGACCATCCGCGTCCTCGACGGTCCCTACGCCGAGGCCTACGACCTCCAGCGTGCGACCGCGAGCCGGAACCCGCTGCTCGGCGTGAAGCAGCTCGTCTACGATGGCGCGCGCCTGGTCGCCTATCCGATCCGCCACAACGACTACGTCGACGTCAGCTACGCCGCGCCCGGCGGCGACGGCGCGGGCAACGGCGTCAGCGCCACGCTCGGCTGGCGCGGGGTGGCGCTGCGCTTCATCGATCTTGCGGGGCTGGCGGGGCTGGCCGGGCGGGCCCGGGGCGGCGGCGTGAACCTCAACCTCACCGACGCGCTCGCGCGGCAGATGAACTGCCCGGGCGAACTGCAGGCGATCGACTTCGACCTGTGCGCGCTTGGTCCGGGCACGCCGTCACTCGTACGCCTGCAGGGCGGCGCGCTCGGCCTCCAGGGCGTCGGGATGGGCGGCGTCTTTCGGATCGCGTTCGACCCCGCGGCGCTCGACCTCGACGGCGACGGGCTGCGCGCGGCCGACGAAGCCGAGCTCGGCACCTCGGACCTCGACCGCGACAGCGACCACGGGTGGACCAGCGACTTCGCCGAGGTCGAGCTCGCCGGCACCGATCCGATGGCGCGCGCGGACGACCCCGCGCTCATCGGCGGGGCGAAGCGGGCGCGCGTCACCTACTCGGCGAGCCCCGAGATCACGCGACGCGTCGCGAGCGCGCCGGCCGTCACCAGCTGGGGCGCGGACGGCCCTCTCTGCACCGGAAGCGCCTGCTATGCGGCCGACGGGCGCGTGTTGATTCACTACGACGACGTCATCCCGAACGGCACGCTCATGGACGCGGGCGTCGCGTTCTACGGCTTTGCCGGGAGCCAGGTCTCCGTCGACGGCCGCTTCCTGGCGTTCGCGACGCCCAAGGGGATCGTGCGCGTCTTCTTCGACGACGGGCATCGCGAGCTGTACCTCACGCGCGCCCAGCTCGAGGCCGAGCCCGGCCCGACGCCCAATCCCGACGTGGTCCATTTCATGGACCAGATCCGCTTCGTGCCGCTCGACCGCGACCGAACCTGGGTCCTCCAACCGGCGAGCCCGGGACGGGTCGTCCTCTATGAAACCGGCAAGACCCCGCGGCGCGTGCTCGATGTCGCGGCCTCGCGTTGCGCGTCCGGGCTCGGGCCCTGCGACCCAGGTCCCAAGCCATCGGGCGGCCTCTTCGTCGGTTCGCAAGGCGGCGCCCCAATCCACATCGGCATGCCGATCAGCGACGTCTACGAGGGCGTCGCGATCGAGGGCTACGTCGCGGAGACCGAGACGTTGCACGTCCGCGTCTCCGGGCCGTTCGACGCGTGGCGCATCGCCCTCTCGACCACCGCGGCGCCCATCGTCGTCGCGCACCAGCGCGAGATCCTCGGCCAGGCGCTGGGCGCGATGATCCCGACCGGGCACGGCGACTACTTTGGCTTCGCGCGTACCCCGGGCGTGAGCCAGTCGGCCACCGGGATCTTCGACGGCTTCCTCGGGCGTCGTGAGACGCACCTGATTGCGCCCGAATCCTCCTATCCGTACACCACCATTTGGGGCGACACGCTGGTGCTCACGAATCCCTTCATGGAGCTCGTGCGCTATGAGGAAGGCCTCGACCCCGGCGACCTCGTCTACCTCGCGGCGGGCGATCTGACCGACTTGAACCTCATCCCGATGAGGCTCTATCGCGTCGGTCCACGCGGCGGCACGGTGCCGCTCTGGGAGTCGCCGAGCCATGCGATCATCCACCCGACCGGGCTCGACGTCAGCGCCGAACACTGGGTGTGCATCGCCGATCCCGGCGCGAAGGCCGTCCACCTCTACGCGCCGGTTGCGTCGCGCGGCGGGATCCCGGCTGATCACAAGGACCCGATCGCGACACCCGACATGGCCGATGTGGTCGATTGCGCCTGGCAGGCCGATGGGACGCTGGTCACCCTGCACACCGACCCGCCGCGCCTCGCGCGTCGGGCGCGCGGCCCGCACGTGCTCGGGACCGGCGCGCCGGTGGTCGAGATGCTGCCTGCGGACACGCGGCGGCCGGTGCAGCTCGTGCGTGACGCTTTGGGCGGGGACGCCTTCGAGGTGCTGTACCTGGGCGATACGCGCGCGCTCGCATCCGACGGGACGTTGGTGACGTTGCACGACGATCCGGCGAGGATCGACGCCACGCAGTGGGTCGCGACCTGGACGATGACCGAGCAGCGCGCAGCCGACGTGGTCGATCGCGGCAACGGCATCGTCGCCGCCTCGGGGTATCAGCCGGTCGGGGACTCGCGCCCCGACACGACCGACGTCGCCGAGGGCGTCGACCTCTGGGCGAACGGAGCGCGCAGCGATCTGCGCGGTCTCTGGGGATCCGTGCGCGTCATGGCGCGGGTGCCCGGAGGCCCGTCGGGTGCGGTCGATCCGTGGACCCATGTGCCGCGCGCGCCGGGCGTGGCGTTACCGCCGCCGGCAATTCCCCGAGCGCCGGAGGCGCCGACCGGGGGCACCGTGCATGACGACGGCGGCGGGTGTGCCGGCGCGGGCGAGAGCGGCGCGGGGCTGGGCGTCGGGCTCCTCCTGCTGCTCGCGGTCGGGCGCCGCGCGACTAACAGTAACCCGCTCGCCGCTACTGCGGTACCGCCGGGCCGCCCGTCGCCGCGCACGTCGCGCCGAGGTCGACCCGCACGAGCATCGCGCGCCGCACGGCCGTCGGGCGCGGCTCGAACGTCAGGGTGGCGACCGTGTCGATCGTCGCGGCCGGCATCCAATAGATGAGCGCGTCGGACATCGGGCGGATGGGCGCGAGGCGGCGCTGGTTCTCGCGCTGGGGATCCGCGCCGGCGCCGAAGAGCTCGTCCATCCAGGCGTCGAGAAACGCCTTCGCCTCGGACGGCGTGAGGCCCTGGGTGGCCAGATCCGCCGCGAGCTGCGCGCGCAGGGCGGCGCGGTCGGCGGGCTGAGTGGGGTAGGGGATGGTCGTGCCTTCGGGGCCCGGCACCTTCGCGACCGCGACGGCCATCGTCTCGCCGGGGACGACCGGCCCGCGGCACGGCATCGCGATGCGGATGAGCGTGCTGGGCGTCGCCTTCATGTCGGCGACCGGCCGCACATCGACCGTGCCGTCCTTCGTGAGCGTGACCCCGAGCGGCAGCGCGCGCGGCGTCGCCGTGCCCCGATAGAAGAGGAGCGGCGCGTCGCCGTGCGCGGTCGTGAGGCACGCGGCGTCGTCGGTGACGTAGCGCGGAAGCTCGTCCAGCTCGCACATCCGATCGAGGGAATCGCACGCCGGCGGCGCGTCGCGTAGCGGCTGGACGCCGCGAGATGCGCACGTGCCGCTCGTCGCGCGCACGTTCTTCCAGACCAGGCCGTCGGCCGCCAGCTCGGCCTCGGGCCACATCTCGGCGATGGCGCCGCCCGGGATCGTCACGCGCGCCGTGAACGCCTGCGCCGCGAGGCCCGGCCCGAGGTGGATATACAGAACGGGTTTGCGCGTCGCCATCGGGCGCTGCGGTCGGAGCGCCGGACCCGCCGCCAGGCGCAGCTGCCCGGACGCGAGGTTCGCGTCGACCAGGCCCCACTCGTGAACCTCCCAGGTCGGCGCCGTTGGGGCGGCCCCGACCGGCGCGACATCGTTCGGAACCGTGAGCGGCGCCTCGGTCGCGGGGACGGGGCGCGTCTCGGGCGGGCTCGCGGTCGAGCGACTGCACGCGGCGGATCCGAGCGCAGCAACGCCGAGCACCGACGCGATGGCAAGCGTGGGGAGAGGGGACATAGGGGACTCCTTCGCGAGGTGTGGGGCCGGCGGGACCGCCATGGTACGCGAACTCGCGGCGTTGGGTCTGTCCAGCGACCTCATAGCAAGCCCTGGTTCGCGGCATTTGGCATATTCGCCCGCCGGTTCGACGGCCAGGAATATTGCTTCGCGCCCACGACGAGACTCGCAGGAACCTCAACCCAAGGCGCTCACCCCGTCGCTCGTCGCTTGCCCGGCGCAGCAGGTGGAGCATGCCGCCCAGACGAGCTCGCCCCCTTCACTTTCGTACTCGAGCCCGGCTTCGGTCCGTCAGGCTCCTCCTCCAGAAGCGTCGCGATCGCTAGCCGTACCGCGGCGTGTACGGATACCCCGCGCCGCTCGGCCGCTTCCTTCAGCGCATCCCATACGGACTCGGACAGTCGCACTGAATGCGGCCGCGTCGGCTCGCTTGCCTCCCCTCGTCGAGGTCGGCCCGTGCTCGGCCGCATGCCCTGCGCCGCTACTCGCTGCGCGTACGCGCTGCGAGTCCCCGCACCAAAATCGGCCTCGGGCATCTCCTCGATGCTCGAGCGCGAAGGCTCATCGTGAATCACCTCGTGGCCCTCACGAGCAATTCGGCGCGCGTACGGGTTTCGACGCGCACCGGAAAAATCCACCTCCGGCATCGCCGACAGGCTCGCCGCAGACGGACCCGAAACCACCCTACGAACCGCCTTCTTCATACTGCCTTCTCTCTCGCGACGTTGCTTTCCGCGCGCTGATGATGCGGATTACCTCGCCGGCGAGCTCCGCATAGACCACGAACAGAAGCCGACTCGTCGCGTACCCGACCAAGTTGAAACGACCCACATGATTTGCATCGTCCACGATCAGCGCACGCCGCGACGCAAGCGCGCGAGCGACTGGCGAAGCTCGAAGCCGTCGTCGCGCGGCATTGGGAAATCCGGCAGAGATCATCCACAACGGTGGGCGCCCACGAAGCTCGCCCGGTCTGGATCAGGCGCGCGCCTCCCTCATCCAGAGCGCCCACAGCTTCCGCTTCGACGTCGGCCCAACAGCGCGCTGAAGCGGATTGTCGCGGTCGTGCATCTGCGCGACTGCGCCGCGCAGCACGACCGCGCCGCGCAGCACGACCGCGCCAACAGCTTAGCGCGGACGTTGGGCGGACAGGTGCCTCCTTGTTGCCCTTCGTGCTGGCGTGTAGTACCACCTGCGCAGGAGGTATTACCATGCGGACGATATCCCTCAAGCTTCCCGACGTGCTCGAACAACGTCTGGACACGCTCGCCAAGCGCCGCCGCACGAGCCGGTCGGCAGTGATTCGTGCGGCGTTGGAGGCGTTCGAGCCCGCGCATGCGCAGTCCTTCACGGCTGCTGCCGCCGATCTCGTCGGCTCGCTCTCAGGCCCCAAAGACCTCGCGTCCTCGCCGCGGCATATGTCCGGATACGGAGCGTGAAGCGCTTCGTCCTTGATACCGGGCCCATCGTCGCCCTCCTCAATCGCCGGGACTCCTTCCACGAGTGGGCGCGCGATGCGCTCGACTCGATCGAGCCTCCGCTGTTTACATGCGAGGCCGTCCTCTCCGAGGCCTGTTTTCTTCTTCGTCATCTCACATCAGGTCCAGATGCCGTTCTCGCCCTTGTCGACCGCGGTATCCTTCGGGTCGACTTCCACCTCGCGGACCACGTTTCCTCGCTGCGGAAGCTTCTCACAAAATACAAGAGCGTTCCGATGTCGTTGGCCGATGCCTGCCTGGTTCGCATGTCCGACATCGACTCTGATATCTCGATTGTGACAATCGACGGCGACTTTCGCATCTACCGACGAATGGGCCGACACCCTATCCCGCTTGTTGCGCCGTAGCGCTTGAGCCGCCGTGATGAAGCCGCGAGACGCGTCGATGTCGGCGACCGTCACCGCCAACGCTTCGCCCCAGACGCAGGCCCGCACCATAGAGAAAACTCGCGATGGCATAGTAGGTCGGCGCGCGGAACGCGGCGAGCAGCTGCGCCACCTCCTCCGGGCTGAGGACGACCACCGCCTTGGGCGTCACCCGCGAGGCTTGAGGCCCGCCACCACCGACGGCTTGCGCAGTGTCACCTCGAAGTCGCTTGGCACTTTTGATCGCAAGCTCGCCAAACTGCCGGATACCCAGCGCCTGAGTTGACCTTCGCCGCTCGCACCTCCGCAGCGTGTGTCCGCCGGGGAGGCTTCGCCCCGCCGTCATCCGCGCCGGGCTCCGCGCGCCCTCTCTCTAATGAAGGATGGGCCCGGGTCCGACCGGCGGCGCCACGACGATCTCGCCGAACTTCTGCTCGTACATCTGCAGGTTGTTTGCAAGTGCGTGCAAGAGATGCTTCGCGTGCAGCGGGCTCATGATCGTCCGCGAGAGCACCTTGGCCGTGTTCACCCCCGGCGGCAGGAACATCATGTCGAGCACGAACTCGGTCTGGTTGTGGAAGATGCGCGCCATGTTCACGTAGTCGCCCATCGCCGTCTTGTCATCGAGCAGGACCTGAAGTGGCGGGGTCGGCGGGGCCTGTTTGGCCGGCGGGGTCTGATCGGACATGGTGCTCCAGGGGGCTTGCAGAGGGGCGCGCGAGCGCGCAGCATACGCTCCTGCACCGAGCGGAGGAAGCATGAGCGAGGGCGCCCGCGGATTCGTCTTGGCCATCGATCAGGGGACCACCGGGACGACGGCGATCCTGGTCGGACCTGATCTGGCCGTGCGCGGCCGCGCCACCACCGAGTTCCCGCAGCACTACCCGCAGCCCGGCTGGGTCGAGCACCAGCCCGAGGAGATCTGGG
>SXIE01000016.1 GCA_005772945.1 Pseudomonadota bacterium | reverse complement strand
GGTCCGAGGTGAACATGGTGGGGCGTGCTTGGGGTGCGATGGCAGCGCTGGTCGTGGCGCTCGGCGGCTGCGGGGACGACGGGGGCGGCGAGGGTTCGGATACGGCGGTTTCGGCCGAGGTCGAGTCCGAGGTCGAGACCGAGGTCGAGTCCGAGGTCGAGTCCGAGGTCGAGGTCGAGTCCGAGACCGAGACCGACCCATGGATCGACGAAGGCTCGTTCCGGTTCTCACGCGCCGCGATCAGCGACGCCGACTTCTACGCCTTTCCGTGGCCGAGCGCCTTGCGCACGCTGCCGAGCGGGGCCGCCGATCTGAGCGCGTTTCGTATTCCGTCCGAGGCCTACGATCTCCTCCCCAAGGCGCGCGACGCGATCCAGGCGGGCCCGCCTGGGTTCTCGCCGCTGGCGTCGGTGTATGTTGGGTTGCGGGTGGCGATCGATCCGGCGACGCTGCCGGCGGACGCCGCGGCGTCAATGACCGCCGATTCTGCCGTGCAGCTCATCGACATCGAGCCGGGCTCGCCCGACTTCGGCAAGCGGCTGCCGATCACCGTCGAGTGGAACGAGGCCGGCGGCGGGTATTGGCCAGCGAAGACGCTCGCGCTGCATCCGAACTACCAGCTGCCGCCGCGCATGGGGGACCGCTACGCCGCGGTTCTCACGACCAAGCTGCGGGCCGCAAATGGCTCGGCGCTCACGCCGCCCGCCGTCATCGCGGGGCTCGGGACGGCGCTGGCCGCCACGCCCGTGCCGCCCGAGGCCGAGGCGCTCCGGCCCCTCTATGATCGTCTCGGCGAGCTGGGGCTCGCGGCGGACGACATTCTGGTCGCGACGGTGTGGCAGGCGGCGGAGCCCCTGGCGGATCTCGATCAGCTCGTGACCTGGCTCCGGCAGCAGCCGGTGCCGACGATCCACGACTTCAAGCTGGTCGAGCGGCGCCAGACCTACGATCTGTACGAGGGCGTGTACGAGTCGGAGGAGTATTTCTCGGACGAGCCGCCCTACACGAACTTCGGCGAGGGCCTCTTGGCCGTCGGCGCGGATGGCGCGCCGGTGTCGCGCAAGCCGGTGTCGCTCACGTTCACGTTGACGATGCCCAAGGGGAAGCCGCCCGCGGCGGGCTACCCGATCGTGCTCTACTCGCACGGGCTCGGCGAGGATCACGCGGGTTTCTTGCGCGTCGCGGCGGCCCCGCTGGGCGCGCGTGGGGTGGCGGTGATCGGGCTCGATCCGCCGCTGCAGGGCGGCCGCAATACGACGACCTACTCGGACCGGGATCTGATCGTTCAGCTGTCGATCCAGAACATCATGATCGGGCGCGAGATCGTGCGCCAGGGCGTGCTCGATGTGGTGCGACTGCATGCCCTGGTCGCCGATTCGAGCTTCATGCTGGGCCAGAAGAGCCCCGACGACCATGACCTCGCGATCGATCTGGCGCATATCGGTTTCATGGGACACAGCGAGGGGGCTCAGATCGGCGCACTTTTACTGCCGTATCTGCCGACGGTCGGTCCGGCGGTCATCTCGGAGGGCGGCGGCGGCGCGGCGATCACGATGCTGGCTCTGAATCTCGATGGCGTGCCGATCGGTGATGTAGTCGCGGGCGCGCTCGGAATCGATGCCAACGTCGAGCGGTGGGTCCTCGGGCATCCGCTCATCACGTCGCTCATCCAGCCGCTCTTGGATCCGGCCGACCCGCTGCACGTCGCGCGCATGGTCTTGCTCGAGCCGCCCGCGGGGAGCAAGCCGCATGACCTCGTGATGCTCGAGGGGTTCCTCGATGCGCTGACGCCGCCGACCTGCATCGAGGCGCTGGCGTCGGCGTTCGGGCTGCCGATCGCGGAGCCGGTGGCGCGGACGATCGAGGGCCTGACGCTGCAGGGGATTGGCTCTGTGCCCTTGCCGGCCAGTGGCAATATGCCGGAGATCGCGGGGAAGAGGGCGACCGCGGTGCTGCTGCAGCTTCCGAACAACGACCACTACACCGTCTATACGGATCCCAAGGTCCGGATTCAGCTGTTCGATTTCCTTCAGAGCGCGCTGGTCAACACCGCGACGATCGCGCCCATCCCGCCACCCCCGACCCGCTGAGACTTGCCGGGGGGCGTACCACGGGGCATGCTCGCGGGCGCCACGTCTCTCACGCTCGCGAGGTTCCCATGCGCCGTGCCTTGTCGCTGCTGGTTCTTCTTGGCACCTGCCTCCTCGGATCGTCGGCATCGGCCGGCAATCTCGATCCGTTCAAGTACGTCGCGACCGCCCAGGGTTGGTGCCAGATCCCGCGCGTCACCGAGCGCCTCGGCGAGGACAATCGCGACGGCGACCTGTCACTCTACCTATTTGCCAACGGCAATTTCGCGATCGCCTACGAGGAGCACACGCCGTCGTGCGTGGGCGTTGCGGGCGGGTGCCGCCACGATGTGCCGGTCGTGTTCTACGTCGAAGGGCGGCTCTCGGAATCTGGCAATACCGTGACATTTCCGGGGTTTGGGAGCGCGACCATCGACGGCAACGCGCTCAAGATCGTCGTCACGGACGCGCGGGCTTCGGCCTCGGCGCGCGGACACGTGTTCACGGCGCGCGTGGTGCGCACGAGCGCAGTGGCATATTCGTTGGCGCGGCAGATGGAGTATCGGGGCTACAAGAGCACGCTCCCCGAGGTGCGCGACGCGCAGTACTGAGATGCGCATGGAGCCACGAACGATGTCCGGTCGCGCGCTCCGTTTCGCGCCTCTCGGCCTCCTCGCCGCCCTGACCCTTGCGTCTGCGTGCAGCGATCCCGGGGGACGCCCGCTGGGGGCGCTCTGCGAGGAGGATGGGGAGTGCGCGAGCGGTTTGTGTCTCGAATCGCTGTGCCTGGATCCGGCCGGTGACGAGGACGTCGATGGCCTGACGAATGGGCGCGAGGGCGAGCTCGGGACTGACCCGCGGGCGGCCGACAGCGATGCGGATGGGCGACCCGATGCGAGCGAGCTCGGCGCGGGTTTCGCGGCGGTCGACAGCGACGGCGACGGCCGGCACGACGCGCTCGAGAGCGTAGTCGCGGACGGCGATGCGGACTGCCTGCCCGACCAGGACGATGCTGTGGACGACCCGCCGACGGATCGCGGCGCGCTGTGCCCGAAGGTCGGCGTGTGCGCCGCGGTGGCGCCGACGGCGGCTTGTGAGAATGGCGTTCACATTTGCGATTATGGCGAGGTGCGCGGCTACGAGTGGAGCGAGAGCCTGTGTGACGGCCTGGACAACGACTGCGACGGGGTGACCGACGAGCGCTGCGCGCTCTTGGCGCACTACCCCTTCGACGGGACGGGGGCCGAGCTCGGCCGCGATGCGTCGGGGCACGGGCACGACGGGGTCGTGGCGGGAGCGCTTCCTGGGTGGGACCGCTTCGGACGCTACGGGGGCGCGATCCACTTCGGCGCGCGCGGCGACGTGGTGCGCGTCGGAGCGGCGGCGGATATGTGGAGCACGCCGGTGACGATCACGTTCTGGGTGCGGCCGGCGGCGGGGTTCGATGCGCTCGGGCTCTTTGCGGCGAGCGTGGGCGCGAGCGCGGACGGCGTGCTCACGCGGCGCGTGTCGCTGGAATCGGTGAGCGGAGCGTCGGCCGAGGGATCGACGGGCGCTGATCGCTGCTTGGTCGAGGCTGGCGCGAGCGGGGCGCTCACGCCGCCGGCGTGCTTGGTGTCGGAGCGCTGGTCCTTCGTGGCGCTCGTTCGCGCCGGGGATACGTGGAGCATCTTTGTGAACGCGCATCACATACAGACGGTCGTCGCGCCCGCGGCGGCGCTGCCCGCCGTTTCGGAGGGGTTCACGCTGCTCATCGGGCGCACGGTCGAGGGTGGCGCGCAATTCCGGGGCGAGCTCGACGACCTGAGGGTCATCGCAGGGCCGCTGGCTGGCGCGGCGCTCGGGGCGCTCTTTCGCGAGGGCGGTTGGGATGAGGTCGGGAGCCACGCGAACCCGGCGCGCGGGTGCGATCATGTGCTCGCCGGAGGCGGGTCCGCGGGCAGTGCGCGCTATTGGATCGATCCGGATGGCGACGGGCTCGGGGCGCCGTTCGAGGCCTGGTGCGACATGGTGGGTTTCGGGCCGTCGGGCGGCGGGTGGACGCTGGCGTGGTCGTACGGGTTCACGGCCTACGAGGACTTCGGCGGGGTGCGCAATGCGGTGACGCCGACCCCCGCGTGGCCCGCGCCGGGCGCGGATGTGGCGGTGTCGGAGAGCGCGCCGCGGGGGCCGTGGGAGTTCGCCAGCGGCAAGGGCGCGATCCCGTTTGCGTGGTGGACGCTGATCGGAAAGGACGTCGCGATCCGGTCGAATGTGAATGACCTTCTCGTTTGCGAGCCCGAGCGCGGGAGCCTCGTCGATGGCGTCGCGGGGGCGGTGCGCTGCACGAATCTGGGCGGACCTGGCGGGGGTGCCGGGGCATGTTCAGGCGTGGTGCCGACAGAGCTGCGTTGGGAACCGAGCGGTCCGGTGTGGGCCACGGCGGACGGGGCGTTCTACGCGTGGGACGGTGCGACGACGGTCGACTGGCCGGTGCACGATGCATGCGGGGTCGGGGCGGCCAATCAGACGGGCGGCGTGGCCGCGCCGGGGGGCGAGGTGTACCTGCGGCATGCCGCGCGGCTGGGTGCGAGCCAAGGACGCGATTGCGCCGAGGCGGGGGTGCTTGGCGGAGTGGCGGTGATCGATCCGACGGCAGCGCCGGGTCCGCTGCCGCGTGACGGTGCGGGGCGCATGCTCGTGACGTGTAGCGCGCTGGAGCGCGGCGGGTGGACGCAGCTGATCGGGGCGCTGCTGCCGACCCTGGGCGATGGGCGGCTGCGCGAGTATCTCGTGGCGGTGGGTGGCGACGAGGGGCGCGGGTGGTTCAGGACGCCTGCGACTCGGCTGGGGTGGAGCTGGCAGGCGTATCAGGATCTGCCGGGCGTCTGGATCTTCGAGGACGCGGAGAGCGGGGCGCTCGGGGGATACGCTTGCGCCGGCAGTCTGGCCGAGGAGAGCGCGCGGCGTGGATGGGGGCTCGGGTGTGGGGAGCTCGGCGCGCCCGAGACGGGGTTCTTCGACGCGGTGGCGGGGACGACCTCGTGGTGCGACGAGGCGCCGGGGGCGTTTGGGGGCGCGCAGTGTGTGAACGACCTTCACGTATGGACGCGCGTGGTGGCGTGTGAGCCGGATCCGGGGAGTCTCCTCGGTGACGGGCGGTTTGCGCAGCTGCTCGCGTCGAGCGGGCCGCGCGCGGAGGCGGCGCGTGGCTGCTGGCAAATCGATGTCGATGACCCTGCGGTCTCGGATCTGGCGGCCGACACGAACGTTGCGCCGCCGGGGGGCGCGCCGCCGTCGCTGCATGCGACCGGGGGTGGTGTCTTCACGCTGCCGTCGATTGCTCAGATCCGGCAGCCGCACCTGACCGTCGTCGCGGGGCACCACTACCAGCTGCGGGTTACGGGGCGGGCGGCGACGGCGCGGCCCATCTGGGCTGAGCTCGTGGATGCGGCCGGGAACCTGACGACGGTGGAAGTTCCGCTCGGCGAGGGTTGGGCGACCGCGAGTGTGGCATTCGAGGTACCGCGCACGTCGATCGATGCCGAGCTACGGATCCAGTTCGGGCGCGCCTCGGCGGCGGATGTGTGGCTCGCCGAGGTCGTGCTCGTGCTCGAAAGCCGCTGAGCTTCGGGGCGCTGGCGCGAATGTTCAGGGAAGCGGGGCCCACACCCAGCGCAGCGCGTAATGGTTCTGGTCGGCGACGATCAGGTGACCGCCGGGCGCGAAGGCCAGCCCATTGGGGGTCGAGAGCTGAGTGGCTGTCGCGAGGACGTAGTCGGTCCCGGCGCCCACTGAGCCGTTGCCGACGACCGTCGTGATGGTGTCGTTGACGACGTCGATGACCTTCACGGCGTGGCCGATCGTGACGTAGAGACGGTTGCCGTCGAGCGCGAGGGCCACAGCGCCCGCGATGGCGGAGGCCGTGGCCGGGGCGCCGTCGGTCGTCGTGCCGCCGGCCTTGCCGGTGATGCGGGTGAAGGTGCCGTCGAGCTCGCGGCGGGTGATGCCGTGGAGCGGCCCGTTGCCGTTTCCGCCCGAGTCACCGCAGGCGATGCTCGAGCCGAAGTAGAGTCGCCCGGTGGCGTCGAAGGCCAGCGGGAAGGTCAGCGAGTAGCCGCCGATCGGGATGACGGACGGCTGTGCCGCGCAGTTCGGGCTGGCGCCGAACATCGACACGAAGTTCGAGATGATGCCGGTGTCGAGCGAGACCTTGCGGATTCGGTTGTGTCCTTCGTCGCCGATGAAGAGGTCGCGCCCGAAGATGGTGATGTGGACCGGACCGGCCAGAACCGCGCTCGTCGCGGCCTGGTCGTCGCCAAAGTTGGGTCCGAGCGCGTCGCCACCACCCGCGAAGGTGGTGATGATCCCGGTCGCGAGGTTGATGGCGCGGATCCGGTGGTTGTTGGTGTCGGCGACGTAGAGGATATCGTCGACCTCGTCGAGCGCGAGGCCGCGCGGGTTATAGAACTCGGCGTCCTTGGCGGCGCCGAAGTCGCCGCCGAAACCCGAGCCTTTGCCCGCGACGCGCTCGAGGACGCCGTCGGGATCGAGCGACCAGACCGAGGGGGCGGCTGTGAAGTAGATCATGCCGGTGCTGGAGGTCGCGATCAGCTGCGTCGCGGGAAGGCGACTCGTGGTCCCGGGCCCGAGGTCGCGCGCGGTTCCGGCAGTGTGATCGACGTTCACAGCGGTGAAGATGGTGCCGGCGGCGGGCGCCTGGGCCGTGACGGTGAAGGTCGCGGGGCTGCCCGTGATGTGCTCGCCGTGAATGTCGCGGCTCTCGGCGCTGAAGGTGTAGTCGCCGAGCGAGAGGCCGACGCGCCCCGTGACGGCGGCCACGCCGGTGGCGCCGGTCGTGACGATGTCGTCGGCGAGCGAGGAGCCGGGCTCGTTCTCGGCGAAGAGGACGTGAGCGCCGGCGAGGCCCTTTGCGGCGGCGTCCGTGACCTTGACCGTGAACGGCAGGAACGCCTGGTCGACGAAGACGGTCTGCGTGTTGCCGCCGGTGATGGCGAGCGTGGCGGCACCCTCGCTGGTGCCGCTGAGGGCCCAGATGCTGCGGAGCGAGCGATTGGTGCTGTCGGCGAAAATGAGCTCGCCCGTCGGGGCGATGACCATGTCGACGGGCTTGCTGACCTGGGCGGCGCTGGCCGCGCCGAAGTCCCCGGAGCCGCCGGCGCTCGCGCCGCCGATGACGGTCGTGGCGATCCCGGTCGCCGTGTCGATACGGCGGATGCGGTCACCCTCGGCGATGTAGAGGTTGCCGCCGGGGTCGAAGGCGAGGCCCCAGACGTTCGAGACGCTGAGCGCTAGGCCGGTGGCGCCGTCCGAGGTCGTGCCGTTGGCAAAGCCGGCGACGCGGTGGAGCGTCCCGTCAGCGGCGCGGCGCACCACGCCGGGCAGCGGGCCGTTGCCGTTGCCGCCCGAGTCGCCGCAGGCGATGCTGCCACCCAGGAAGAGCTGGCCCGCGGGGTCCCAGGCCATCGGCATCTCCTGCCCGTAACCGGTGAACCGCAGCGGATCGCCGGGCAGGCAACCGGTGCCGCCGGTCGCGAGGATGGTCGTGATGATCGTCGTGAGTGGGTCGACGCGCCGCACCCTGGAGTGGCCGTGGTCGAAGAGGTAGAGGGCGCCGTCGGGTCCGATCGTGAGCGCGTCGGGCCCCGAGAGGACGGCCCCCGCGGCCGGTCCGTCGTCGCCGAAGTTGGCGTCGGTCGCGCTGCCGCCACCCGCCCACGTCGTGATGGTACCGCGCGCGATATCAACGGCGCGCACGCGATGGTTGCTTGTATCTGCAATGAACAGGAGACCGTTCGCTTCATCGAGGGCGAGGCCGGTTGGCCCGGAAAGTCCGGCCTCGAGCGCGGGGCCCTGGTCGCCGCCCGAGCCGCCGTTGGGGGTTCCCGCGAAGGCCGAAAGGGCGCCGCTGGGGGCGAGCGCGAGCACGCGTTGGCCGCCGACGAAGTAGACGGTGCCGTCGGGGGCGTAGGCGATCCCCGCCGTACGCTGAATTCCGGCGAGGCTTCCGGGGCCGGGAATGGGGCCGTCGGCGCTTACGTGCTCGAGGTTGACGAGCGGGAAGACGGAGTCCGCGGCGGGCGCTTTGGCGGTGGCCTTGACGGTGACGCCGCCCGCGCCCGAGGGCACGAGACCGATCTTGTAGGTGTACTCGCCGAGGCCGCGTCCGACGCGCGGGCGGAACGTGGCGACGCCGGTCGAGGCGGTCGTGATCTCGAGCTGCGATGCGGCCGCGCCGGGCGAGGGCGCGATGTAGAGCTTCACGCTGCCCGCGTTGGCGCCGGCCGTGTCGACGACCTTGACCATCACGAGCTGGGGGACGGTGTTGTTGAAGGTCGCCTCTTGGGCGTCGCCCGAGACGAGACTCACGGTGTAGTCAGGGACGCATTGGCGATCGATGCACTTGCCGTCGCAGGGCGCGGCGTCGCAGGCGCCGCAGTGGTCCTTGTCGGTCGCGAGATCGACGCAGACGCCGCTGCAGTCGGTGGCGGTGGCGGCGCAGGCGACCTGGCATTGGGTGCCGTCACAGGTGGCGATTTCGAGCGGGGAGGCGGGCGCGGAGCAGACCTCGCAGGTCGCGCCGCAGTGCGTGATGTCGTCGTTGGCGGCGCAGAGGTCGCCGCAGGCGTGGAAGCCGCTATCGCAGGCGAAGGTGCAGGTGTAGGCGGCGGCGTCGCAGGTCCCGACGGCGTGGTCGCGCGAGCAGGTGCCGCACGCGAGCGGGGTGCCGCAGCCGTTGTCGGGAGTCCCGCACTCGGCCTGGAGCGCCGCGCAGTCGAGGGGAACGCAGGTCGTCTCGTCGTTGGTTTCGGGGGCGGTCGTGGTTTCGGCCACGGTCTCCGCCGAGGACGTGTCGGCGACGTCGAGGCGGGTCTGCTTGCCTTGGTCGTCATCGCCGCAGGCGCCGAGCGCGAGGGTGGCGACGAGGGCGAGGCTCGTCGTGGCCTTGAACAGAGTGAGCGTGGGAGCCATGGCTGCGTCTCCGGAGGGGGATGCCCGGACTTGACCACGGCTCGGCGCCGGTTTCAAGGCGCCCCGGGGGTGCCCTCTGCCGATCCTTGCCGCGGGCGCGGGCGCACGGTATCCAGGTCGCCAGCACCGACGGGCCGCGTCATGGCTCCGCAGGGTGGGAGGAACTTCGATGCGAATCCAACGAGACGCGAGACGAGCGCTGAATGCAGTTGTGGTCGGCCTGTTTGGCGCCCTCGGGGCCTGCGTGGACACCACGGCACACACTGGCACCGACACCGCCGTCACGCCCGATGGCAGTGACACGACGGTCGCCACCGAAGTCGCCGACGACGACGCGGACGCGGTGGCGGCGGAAGCGACGACCAGCCCCGACACGCTTGTCGCCACCGAAGTCCCCGATACAGAAGGTGAAACCGAGATCGTCGCCTACACCAAGCCCGATTACTTCCCGGACCAAGGTGAACGCCGACCAGGTCCTCCAAGTCGCTGGCGTCGCCGATCCTGTGCGCGTCAGCTACGACGACCGCGGCATCCCGCATATCTACGGCAAGAGCACGACCGACGTGGTGTTTGCCCAGGGTTACGTCACGGCGCGCGATCGCATGTTCCAGATGCACACGCTGCGCTCGGCCGCCAAAGGGCGTCTCGCCGAGCTCGGCAACCCCAAGAGCCTGAGCGGCGACATCTACCTGCGCGCGCTGCGCCTCGGGTCGGTCGCCCAGGAGATGGCCGCCGCCACCAAGGACCACGACCCCGAGCTGCAGGCCGCGCTCGAGGCCTTTGCGGCCGGCGTGAACGCGTATCTCGCGAACATGCGCGCGGGGCGCGAGCCGCGGGCGCTCGAGGTGGCGATCTTCGGGGAGGCGATCCTTTATGAATGGACCACCGCGGACACGATGGCGATCGCGCGGCTGCAGACCTGGGACCTCGGCTTCGGCGGGGTCGTCGACGAGCTGGCGCTGCACGATACGATCGCGGGGCTGCTCGAGGCGTTCCCGGCGGGGAGCCCGCTCGAGGGAATCGCCTACGATGTCGCTAACTTCGAGCCACCGGTGGAGGTCGCGACGAACCCGCCGGAGGGCGGCGCGAAGCAGGTGCCGGTGTGGGATTTGGCGGCGCATATGGAGAAGTCGCGCGCGTCGGGCAAGGGCCTCTCGAAGACCCAGCGCGCGCGCATGCGCAAAGAACAGGAGGAGCTCGAGCAGATCCCGCACCACGCGTTCCGCGGCGCGGGCACCGAGGAATGGGGCTCGAACAACTGGGTCGTCAGCGGGGCGCACACCGCGTCGGGGCGGCCGATCCTCGCGAACGACACGCACCTCGCGCTGCGCAATCCGGCGGTCTTCTATCAGGTGCACGTGTCGACCGCTCTGGCCGGCGGGGCGCTCGATGCGCAGGGCGTGAACTTCGCGGGCGCGCCGGGGATCGTGCTCGGACACAACGCCCATGCGGCCTGGGGCGCGACGGTGTTCTATGACGACGTGACCGATATGTACCTCGAGACGCTCGACGCGACGAAGAAGAACGTGCGCTTCAAGGGCGCGTGGGTGCCGCTGGTCGAGCGCGTGGAGACGTTCCGCTACGTCCTGCCGTCGGGCGTGACGGCGTGTGTCGACGCGGCGCCGACGTATGTTGCGATGTTGACGCACAGCGCGACGCTCGGCGCGGACGGCTGGTGCACGCTCGAGCTCACGCTGCTCGATGTGCCGCATCACGGGCCGGTGATCCCGTGGTCGCTGGAGGTGAATCCGGACGGGACCTGGGCGGCGGTGACGTGGAAATGGACGGGCTTCGAGCCGACCGACGAGCTCGGGGCGATCTGGCGGCTCAACACGGTGACGAGCTGGAGCGACTTCAAGGCGGCGCTCGATCGCTTCGGGGTCGGCGCGCAGAACTGGATCTTCGCGGGCAAGGACGGCGATATCGGTTGGTACCCGTCGCATCTCTTGCCGATCCGCGCGTGCTACGCCGGGACCGCGACCGCGTACCCGCCGTTCCTGCCGATGCCGGGGGAGACGGGCGAATGCGAGTGGGAGGGCTTCGTGCCGCGCGCGGATCTGCCGCAGGCGCACAACCCGGCCAAGGGCTACCTCATGACGGCAAATGCGGATCCGGTCGGCGTCTCGTTCGACGGCGATCCATTCGACGATCTGCCGTACTACCTCGGGTACGCGTGGGACATCGGGTTCCGGGCGGCGCGCGTCGACGAGCGCCTGAAGGACCTGATCGGCGCCGGGACGAAGGCGACGCGCGCCGACATGAGCGCGATTCAGGGCGACCACAAGTCGGCGCTCGGGACGGCGCTGGTGCCGACGATCCTGGCGGCCGTGAAGAAGGTGAAGGACGGGCTCGCGCCCGAGGCGGCAGGGCTCGTGACGCCCGCGGTGGAAGAGGCCGTGACGCTGCTGACGACCTGGCAGACGCTCGGGTTCGGGGCCGAGAGCGGCATCGGCGCGGCGGCCGGAAGCGACGCGGCGAAGGCCTCGGCGGCCACCGCAATTTTCAATACTTTCGTGGTCTTGCTGGTACCGAACCTCTTCGAGGAAGACGCGCTGATTTCGACCAAGCTCGGCGACTCGATGCTGGGACGCCTGCTGGTGCGCGTGTTTTTGCGCCCCGAGACGATGCGGACCTACGACGCCGTCGCCGCGACGAGCCGCCTCTGGGACGACGCGCGCACGAGCGCCGTCGTCGAGACGCGCGAGACGATCGTGCTCGCGACGCTGGCCCAGGCGATGGCGTTCCTGTCCGACCCCGCCAAGGTCGGGGTCGCTCAGCAGGGCGGCTTCGGGACGAGCGACACCGCCGCCTGGCGCTGGGGCCTGCTGCATACCGTGAAGTTCGTGAACAACGTCACGCCCGAGTTCGACGTGCCTTCGGCGAGCGTCATGCCGGACGGCTTCCCGCGTCACGGCGACAACTTCAATGTCGACGCGAACAGCATCGGCCTGAACAACACGAACTTCACCTACTCGCACGGCCCGGCCATCCGGAACGTGTTCGAGCTGACCGACATCGTCGCGTTCGACGGGGTCGTGGCGGGCGGGCAGTGCGAGAACCCGACCTTGCCGCACTACCAGGACGAGACCGAGCACTGGGCCAAGAACGAAGCCCCGCCGGAGTACTACACGCCAGCGGCCGTGCTCGGGGCGCGTGAACGGACCGTGGACTTCATCACGCTCTCACCGTGAGGCCCGGACGCGGCGGCGCCTACGGGCGCTCGAACGTGAACGTCATGAGCGCCGACGCGCCGATGAGTCCGGCGCGGTCGCGCGGCACGACGCGAACGCTCCAGCGTCCGGGAACCAAATCCGCATCGACGATAGCGATCGCGTAGGCGCCCGGCTCGCCCGTCGCGACGAGCGTCGCGTCCGCGATCGGCACGTCGTCGCGCACGACGAGCAGCGCGCAAGCGTCGAGATCGACGCCGGATCCGTCGTCGCCGAGCATGACCGTCAGGTCCGGAAATGCGGCGACCAGCGCCGGAACCGGGGCGAGAACGGCGACGGGCGGCACCCGATCGATGCTCGCCACGACGGCCAGCTCGGCCGTATTACCGACCGCATCGCTGGCGCTCACGAACCAGGTCTGCAGAGCGCCGTGCGGGGTCGCTCCCGCGTCGCCCGTGTCGTCCGCGTCACGCGCGTCAAATGTCACGAGCGCGACGCCTGCGCTGGAAAAAGACAGCGCGCGCGCGATCGCCTCGTCCGCACGCCGGACGCGAATGGCCCCGACCCCCGCACCCGCATCGCTCGCGGCGAAGAGCGCAGTGCTGGACGCCGCCAACCAAGCGGCCACGGGCACCACCGGCGTGAGGCGCGGCGGGGTCCGATCGAGCGCGACCTGGACCTCGGTGCGGCCGGAGAGCCCGGCGCGATCGTGGGCCTCGACGGTCAGCGTCACGGGGCCCTCGGTGAGCCGCGCCAGATCGAGCGAGGTGCGGAGAAGGCCGCTCGGATCGGGATGAAGACCCGCAAGCGCCTCCCCGCGGCCGCCCTGGTCGCGCGCGGCGACGCCGGCGTCGGCCACGCGGTCGTCGTCCGCCAGCGCAGCGACGATCACCACGCGCGGTCCGACGAAGGCCTGCGGCGGGGGCACCGCAACCTTCACCGAGGGGACCTGGCCGTCGACCTGCCAGACGGCGTTCACCTCGGGGCCCGCGTTGCCGACGAGATCGACCGGCACGGCCCGCGCGCTCCACGTTCCGGCGCGCCCCCCGGGCGGCGGCGTCACGACGAGGCTCGCCAGGGTCACGCTCGTATTCGCGCCCGACTCCGCGTCGAGGACCACGGGGACGATCGTCGGCGGCGCCCCGAGCGGCACCCCGCTCACGGAGGTCGGCGGGGGCGACCATGCGAGGAGCGGCGCGTGCGTGTCGAGCCGCCAACCCGTCTCGACGACGGTCCGGCGCTGGGCCGCGTCGACCAAGGTCAGCGTGGCCGGCGGCGGCGCGACCCCGGCGGCGGCGAGGCCATCCTGATTGATCGGGATCGTCGCGATGAGGACCCCGGCGGCGGCGCGCGCCTCGAGTCGCGCCACGCGGTCCTGGAGCGAGCCCACCTCGATGCGCATCGCGACGTTTTCGGCCACCCAAGCGCCTCGGGGCGGCTCGAGCGCGACGAGCGTCGGACCTTTGCCCGCGAGCGACAGGCCCGCGAGCGCGTCGGTCGCGATGTTCTGGACCTGGTCGACGGCCGTGAGTTTGAGGGTCAGGGGGCCGTCGCTCAGGCCGCGCGGATCGACGGCAGCGCTCCACCCTGCACCGTCCGCGACGAGCAACCCGGTGCGGCGGTTCTCATGGATGTCGCTGAGAACCCAGCCGATCGCCGCCGTGTCGGCGGGGGCCTCCACGGACAATGCGAAGGCACCGGTCAGGACCGCGCCCGCACTCGGCGAAAGGAACGTGACGGTCGGTGGGCTGCGATCCACGACGAAGTCGAGCGCGAACGATTGGTCGGCCACGTTACCCACGACGTCGCGCGTCGTTACCCGCGCATGGAACGTGCCATCGAAGGGCGCCTCGAGCGTCAGCACCAGCATGTCCGGCGGGCGCGCGAGCCGCACGAAATCCGTCCCTTCCAAGAGCGTCCGCGTCCCGACCAGGAGGCGCACCTTGGTGCCATAGAAGTCGACGCGGCTGCGATCGCCGAGCGTGAAGGCGATCTCGGTGAGCCCCGCCAAGCGCGCGCCCGCGGCCGGTGTCGTCGCGACCACCACCGGCGCCGCGCGGTCCACCGCGAGGACGCGCGGCGGCGATTCGCGACCCGCGTCATCCCTTGCAACTAGATGCAAGGATGCGCCGTCGGGCGCGCTCGGTGTGTAGCGCGCGCTGAAGCCGGGGGGCGCGAGGCGCAAGGTCACGACGCCATCCACCAACACGTCGACGGCGCCGGTCGCGCCCGCCACGCTGAGATCGGCGCCGCGCGGACCGACGACGCTCACCTCGCGCCGCACGCCCGCGTCGACCAACTCGGTCACGACCAACTGGAGGCCGCGTGGCGCAGGGGTGGGCCCGTCGCAACGCGGGAGCGCCGCACCCAAGAGCGCCACGATGCACGACCGAACGAGGGGCTTCCGAATCATGGCGACGTGCGGAGCCTATGCGCGCAGGTCCGCGCGTTCAAGCGGCAGGAAGCAGGCGTCGATGGCGGCCAGTGGATCCGCGCCCGGAGCGGCTGCGAGCGCATCGTGAACGCGCATGACGCACGCGAAGAACAGCGCGCGCGCGGCGGTCGCGGGGCCTGACGGTGTGCGCGCGATGCACGCGTTCCAGCGCGCCAGAAACAAGCGATGCAGCGCGCGCTCGGCATCTGCGCGTGCGTGCGTGGCGAGGAGCCCCGGCACGTCGGCCTTGAGGGCGCTCCAGGCCCCCGGCGGGCACACGCGGCGCGGCGACCCGACCATGAGCCCGAACGGCGTCTTGTCGCTGGGATAGAGGCGACACATCATCGGGCGATCCTGGTAGACCCCGCAGCGGTTGACCTGCCGGGCCGGTTCGCCGGGGGCCGCTTCGAGTCCGAGATCGACGAGGAACTGACAGCGTCGACGGCCGCCGTTGCCGCGGGCGGTGCGCGTGCGCGCCAGGCGCAGCTCCCACGCGCAGGGCGTGTCGTCGAAGCGGATCGCATCGGGACCGGCCTCATCGGCACGCACCGGCGCGATGGTCGCCACGTTCTCGGGGGCGAGGCCGCGGGCGCGACACAGGCGATGCAGATCGGCGCACGTCAGCTCGGGGTCGAACACGATGCAGCAGCGCGAGGTCTCGCAGCCATCGCAGGGGCTGGTCATGCGTAGGCCGTGAAGAGATGCGCGAGGAACGTCGCACGGTCTACCTCGCCCTCGACCTCCACGACGCGCGCGTTCCAGGTCGCGACGACGGCGTGCCAGCGCGTGCGCTCGGCGATCGCCACGGCGGTGGCCGCCTCGTTCCGCGGCGCCTCCTCCTCGGTCCACGCGCGCCAGCAACCAGGGCCCGTGTGCAGACCTCCGTCCACGTCGCGCGGGAAGAGGCGGCAGGCGGCAGGCGCGAGCTCGGCGAGGCCGCACAACCGGCGGCCCCCACGCAGCTCCAGGAGAAAGGTGCAAACCCGATCGCCACGACCCGGCGCAGTCTCACGCCGCCGCAGCACCAGACGATGAGGCACGCCGCTTCGCCCGAGACGGACCTGCTCGCTGCCGTGCGCGGCGCCGCCAACCATCGGGGCGAGCGCCGCAAAGTGCTCGGGATTGACTTGCAGCGTGCGCGCGATCCGTACGACGTCGGCGCCGCTCAACCCCACCTCGCTCGAACAGCAATCGCGCGTCTTACAGTCTCGGCAGATCCCCGCCGCCGCGCCCGCACCGAGCTCGACGCCGGTCATCGCAGCGGCGCCGGGACCGCATCGGCCGCGCCCACGTCGCACGCACGGCACGCGGACCCGGGCCGCACATCACGCGCGACCGAGGCCCAGGGTAAGGCCGGCCCAAAGCCGAGTTGACCTGCGCGCCGCTTTGCAGGGTGGGGGATGGTGCAGGGGTGTGCGTCCATCCGAAGGGACAGCGGCGCGCCAGCCTCGCGCCCGCACGAACAACGCCGTAAGGCGGTCCACGTCGAACGCGACTCGATTCTGGCCCGGTGTAAGGATCGTCGGGCAGATACCGCAGCGACCCTCCCTTGGCAAGCACTGTCGTCGCGAGTCCGCTCGCGAAGAGCACAGAGCGCTCGCCCGCGACGAATCGGCCCCGCGCGCCCCACCCAACGGCTCACCCGAGCTGCCAGAGCCCGATCGGCGCCCCAGTCGGATCGAGGACGATCGCCCGGCGTCCACCGTCGACGACCCCCGGATCCTCGTAATAGAACCCGCCCAGACGGCGCGTCGCCGCGAGCGCCTCGTCCAGGTTCGACACCCGGAAATAGTACATCCAGTGCGGCGGGATCGGGCTGCCGGCCGGCAGGTCGCGCACGAGCCCGAACACGCGCCCAGCGTGGAAGAGCGCGTGGGCCTCGCCCTCACCAAAGCGCGTGTGCGCCGCCCCGAGCTCCCACCCGACGAGCGTCGAGAAGAACGCCCCGACCGCCTCGCGTGCGACCGTCAGGAGCTCGACCCAGGCGATCTCGCCGACGGGCGCGACGTCCCCGCCGTCCCCGCCGGCATCCGGCTCGGCCTCCGGCGTCGGCACCAGCCCGAGGACGGCGCCGGCCGGATCGGTCACGATCGCGAGCGCCGGGCCGTGCCCCGTCGTCGGCACGTCGGGCGCGTCCTCGCCCTCGTCCTGCTCGGCCGCGCCCGGCTGCGCATGCACGGTGCCGCCCGCCTCGCGCGTGTGAGCGACCGCGGCCACGACGTCCGGCACGCCCAGATAGCCAACCCAGTGGCTACGCGTCTCCTCGTTCGCCATGATCGGCACGAGCCCGACGATCGCCTGGTTCGTGCCCGGCCGCAGCAGCACGCAGTACGCGACCTCCCCCTCGACGACCGCGACCTCCAAGCCCAGGAGTCCCGCAAGGAACTCGGCGCTCTTGGGGAGATCGGTCGTCATCAAATCGTGGAACAGGAACCTGCCCGTCGCGCTCATCGGCAGCTCGCTTTCCATCAGTCGCTGTTTCGTGTCCCATTCTTGGGCAGCCTGGCTTGGCCAGGCTTTCCGCGAATCCGGACGGCCGCTGCGCAGATCAGGTCCGCGCAGCGGCGTCCCGCGTGCTCACAGCGGACGATAGACCTCGCCGCCGTACAGCATCCAGCAGCCACTATCCTTCGAGCACGCAAAGCGCGCAAGCCGGGTCTGGATCGCATCGAGAATGACGAAGTCGTCCTTCTCGCCGCCCGCGAGATAGATGGTGTCGCGCGTGTAGCGCGAGTCGAAGTTCACGAGCCGGACGCCCGAGCCGTCGCCGAGGTCGATGGCCTCGTTCCAGTACTTATCGCTGAGCTTGTTCCAGCTCGCGCCGAAGTCGTTCGACGTGCGGTCGCGGTAGGTCAGGGCCCCACCCTCGAGCTTCAGGACGTCGACCCCACCTGCGTGGCTCACCTCGCGCACGATCGCGACGTGCTTGCCGCCGTCCTCGGACTTGAGCAGGAGGTTGCCGCCGCTGCGCTCCGAGAGCGTCACGGCCACTACGTTGTCGCCATCGGCGGCCACCCGCTGGATGGGCTGCGTGACGCCGGTCGGGACCTTGGTCCAGCTGGCGGCCTTGTCCTCGGAACGGAAGAGCTCGCCGCGCGGGCCCGACAGATAGAGGTTCGCGCCCGCCTCGCCGGCGCCGCCCGCCTCTTGGATGGCCACGAAGCTGGTCGTGACCTTCTTGCCGTTCTGGACGACGTCGACAGGATCGAAGCCCGTCCCGTTCCAACGCAGCACCGTGCCGTTCGAACCGACGATCCACGCGGTACCGTCCTTGCCGACCCTGGTCATGTACGGGGTACCGCTGTTCTTCGGGAGCTCGCCGATCCGGAACGTCTGCCCCGCATCGGTCGACGCGATCCAGTAGCGCCCGGTCGTCCCGGCGACGATCTGGCCGCCGACATCGAACGTCGAGACCCCGCGCGAGCCGAGGCCCGACGCGACCTTCCAGCTCTTGCCGCCGTCGGCCGTCATGAGCGCGAGCCCATAATCGCCCCAGGCGATCCCCTGGTCGCCCTGCATCCACAGACCGCGTGCGTTCGGCAATCCGGTCGGGCTCGTGACGAGCTTGCTGTAGCTGCAGACCTCGCCGGCGGCCGGCTGACGCGCCTCGCACTTGCCCGCCTTGGCCGGCGGTACCAGCGTCGCGAGCGGCGCCGGATCGAGCATCTCGGTCCAGCTCGCGCCGCCGTCGGCGCTCTCCCAGCCCTTGGCCCCAAGCGAGGCGACGAGCTTGCCGCCGACGTTCGCGAGCTGCTTCACGCCGGTCGTGGCCGGGGTCGTCGCGAGCGCCCAGGTCGCGCCGCTGTCGGCCGAGCGCAGGATGGTCCCGCCGTCACCCGCGAGGAGCACGTTCGCACCCTCGACAAAGGCGGTCTTGAGCCCCTTGGTCGTCCCGGTCTGCGCGACCGTCCAGGTCGTCCCGGCGTCGGCCGACACTGCCACCGCACCGTTGTTTCCATATGCAACAATCGACGTGCCGGCGGCGACGACGCCGTTGACCGACGCGATCGGCGGCAGCGCCGCGTGCCAGCTTCCGCCGCCATCCGAGGTGGTGAAGACGACGCCCTTGGCGTTGACCACCGTGACGGTGTCGCTCAGGCCGTAGGCCTGGCCCTTGACCTCGCACACGACGCCGGTCAGCTTCTCGACGCGGCCGAGCGCGCACGCGCCCTGGCTGGTCGGGAAGGCGCGCAGCGCGGCCGCCGTGGGGGCGGGGGCGAGGGCATTCCACGCGACGCCATCGATCGCGCCGTAGTTGGTCTTGCCGGCGCCGGTCGCGACGAACTGGCCGCCCTGCAGCACGAGCGCGCGCGGCTTGGCGTTGTCGGGGAAGGCACCGGTCACGCCGTTCTTGCCGTCGGCGCCGTAGTGGATCCAGGCCCCGCCGCGCGTGAGGGCGACGATGCCGTTCGCCGTGTCGGCGGCGACCGCCACGAGGTCCTCGTCGGCGAAGCGCGGGAGATCGGTCCACGCCTTGCCGTCGGGCGAGAACGCGGCGAAACCGGCGCGACCGACGATCGCGAAGGGGCCGCCGGCGGCGCCGGCGATGGCCGTCACGGTGCCGTTCTGCGGGCGCTGCCAGGTCCAGGTCGAGCCGCCGTCCTTGGTGACGCCGACGAGGTTGTCGCTGGTGAGGGCGATGGCCTCGGTGCCCGAGACCGCGCGCGCCTGGGCGATGCCGGTAGAGATGAGCGCGTGCACGGCCTGCCAGGTCTTGAGCTTGTCGGCCCCGCCCGCGGCGGCGCCGGCGCCCTGCGCGGCGATCGGGGTCGGGTTCGCGGGGGTCGGCAGGACCGGCGCGGGGACGGTCAGGACCGGCGCGGGGGGCGCCTCGGCGGGAGACCGACCGGGCGCGGGGCCCGAGGGATCGCACGCGGCGACCGCGGCGGTGAGCGACAAGCTGGTCCACAAACGACGCATGGTTCCTCCTACTCGATGAGCGATGGGCGTGAGGGCGACGCTTTACGCCGTCTCTCGTCCGCTGTCGAGGGAGCCGTTCGCTGCCGAAAGTCAACCTGCCTTCACGACGCGACGCGGCGTCTCCGGGCGCGATCGTTGGTGTACAAACGAATGCCCGGCTACAGGACGATGTCGAGGAGCTGCGCCTGCGTCAGGTACTCCTCGAGCAGCTGCGAGTATTCGTCGATGAGCAGATCGAGGTTGATGCGGGTCTTGTCGGGCGACGCGCGCTCGAGTCCGCCCGCGATGGGGATCTGCGCCGACGGCAGCATCAAGACCCCGCGCCAGTCGCCCTCCTCGGTCGTGGCAGCCGCCGCCGGCACCACGATGAACTGCCGCGACATCTGCTCGACCGTGTGGACCTGGCCCGAGGGCAGGCGCACGTTGACGGGCAGGGCCGCCGGCGGCTCGACGATGTAGTTGGCGCGGCGGTTCTGCGCGATGATCCCCTCGACGATCTCGTGCAGCGGCCCCGAGAGGGCGGTCGACGGGCTCTCGAGGATGAGGTCGCGCATGGCCTTCAGCGACTTCTGCGTCTTGATGAGGTTGCGACGCATGTCGTCGATGCGCCGCTCGTCGCGCCGGATCTTGTCGGCCGCCATGCCGAGCAGGTTCTGATAGAACTGGACGGCGACCTGCGCGTTGCGCTCGAAGAACCCACGCAGCGCGGCGCCCGAGGCGCGCAGGAACACCGACGGCGCCTGCGCTACCGCGGTCACGCGGCGGATGAGACCGACCATCGCGCCGAGCTCGCCGATGAGCGACACCGGCTGCAGATCGATCGTCTTCTCGCCTTCCTCGTGCAGCGCCACGCGCCCATCGACCAGCAGATAGAGCTGATCGGCCGTCTCGCCCGCCGAGAAGAGGACGTGGCCGGCGGGCGCCGAAAAGCGCTCGAAGACCTCGCCCAAGCCCCGCAAGCCGGACTCGTCGATGCCGTGAAAGAGCGGAACACTCACGAACGCGGTCGACATCGGGGCCTCTCTGGACGGAGTACCTGCCATACACAGGCTTGCTCGTCCCTTACCGCGAAGCGTCGCCCGGTCGCAAGTCACCCGCCCCAAGGCGCCAAAACGAGGCGCTCGTGGGCGACGCACGCGGCCCAAAGCCATGAGTTTGCGGCAGGCCTGACGACGAGCCAGGCTGCCCAAGAGCGGACTTTCAAACGCAAAAAGGGACGCCGGCAGCGGTCTCCCGCGTGCACGTCGCCCCTTATCACGCCCCTTGGACCCGCCTGGGAGGCGGGCCTTCGGGCCCTCACGCGAACCAGTTCAGATCGACTTGAGGCGATCGATGATCGCGTCCTCGTCCGCATCCGCCTCGGCCCCGCCGGCGCGCAGCGCATCGATGGCCGAGGCCTCGATGAACGCCAGCTTGGCCTGCAGCTCCGGCTGGCCCTCGCCCCGGAACGACAGCGTCGTCGCCGCCGGCGCGCTGATCCCATGGCGTAGACGGAGGACCAGCTCCTCTTCCCGCGTCAGACCCGCTTGCTCGAAAGCCTCGCCGATCTGCGTACGGACCCGCGTAATCGTTTGTGTTCCAACTTTCGTCACGTCTCGTCCTCCATCAGCGTGCCGCTCGATCATTCCCCGGTGAGTCGCATCGCGGCTTTCACTGGGGACTTCGGCGCGCACACAGCGAGCCTAGGGCCAAATCCGCGGGTCGTCCAAAAAACGTGTGCATGCCGCGAGAACGGCCTTCGGCGCTCCTCTGCGCGGCCCCGTCGCCGTCACGATCCGCGCAGATCCAGCTTCTTGACGATGTACTCGAGCGACTTCCGGTGGATCCCGCCGCGGCGCGCCGCCTCCGAGATGTTGCCGCCGGTGGCATCGAGGAGGCGCTGCCAGTAGCGCGTCTCGAACGTGTCGAGCAACGTCGCCTTGGCGTCCTTGAAAGGCAGCTCGATGTCGACCGCCAGCGTCAGGCGCTCGCCGTTGCTGCTCGACACATCCTCGACCGCGCTCTCCTGGCGGAGTCCGCGCGTGCCGAGATGCCGCGTCTCGAGGCGCCCGTGCTCGGCCAGGACCACCGCGCGATCGACGTAGTTCTTGAGCTCGCGCACGTTGCCCGGCCAGGGATGCGCCTGCAGGCGCCGCATCGTGTCCCACCCGACCTGCACGTCCGACGAGCCCGAGGCCGCGAGGAAGCTCTCGACCAGCATCGGGATATCCTCGGGACGCTGGCGCAAGGCGGGCAGGCGGACCTTGATGACGGCCAGGCGGTAGTAGAGATCCTCGCGGAAGTTCCCCGCCTCGCACTCGCGCTCGAGGTTGCGATTGGTGGCCGCGATGATGCGCACATCGCTGGTCTTGCGCACGCTGTCGCCGACCATCTTGAACTCGCCCTTCTCGAGGGCGCGCAGGAGCTTGGGCTGGAGATCGATCGGCAATTCG
>SXIE01000120.1 GCA_005772945.1 Pseudomonadota bacterium | reverse complement strand
GTTGTGCTGCATGCGGTTGGCGGCGAGGCGGATGACGTTGCAGGTGCCGACCGTGTTGACGAGCATGATGCGCGCGAAGGCGTCGAGCGGGTGGGCGCCTTCCTTGGTGAGCGTGCGTTGGGCGATGGCGATCCCGGCGCAGTTGACGACGAGGTTGAGGCTGCCGAAGGCCGTGTAGGCCAGGTCCACCGCGGCTTTGACGTCGTTTTCGCTCGTGACGTCGGTCGCGATGAAGCGGGCGCTGTCGCCGAGCTCGGCGGCGAGCTCGGCGCCGCGCGAGCTGGCGAGGTCGGCGATGACGGCCTTGCCGCCCTGGGCGACGACGCGCTTGGCGGTGGCGAACCCGAGGCCGGAGGCGCCTCCGGTGACGAGGGCGACGGTGGACGCGATGTTCATGCCGGATCTCCAGAGCGAGGGGCGTGCGGGGGTGCCCGGGGTCGCGTGGTTGGGCGAGGTCAGCCCGCGCCCGATCCTTTAGATGATGGGCCCTCGGTCGGCAAGGCTGTTGGGAGGCCGAGGCGGAGGGCGAGCGCGGTGAGGTCGGCGGGGAGCGGGGCTTCGAGGATGAGGCCCGCGAAGGGCGGCGATCTCGGGAGATCCTCGGGCGGAAAGACGAGGCGCCAGGCGTGGAGGGCGTGTCGCGGATGGAGCGTGCAGGGGGGCGTGCGATGGACCTTTTCGCCGATGAGCGGGGCGCCGACGTGGGCGAGGTGAACGCGGACTTGGTGCGTGCGGCCGGTGTGGGGGCGGGCTTCGATGAGGCTGAAGGCGGCCCCGGCGTGGTGCGTGAGGAGGTGCGTTTCGGCGTGGCGGGCGCCGGGGGCGTCGGCGGCCACGACCCCGGGGAAGAGCTTGCCGCTGGCGGGATCGCGCCGATCGCCGATGGGGGCGCTGACAAGCTGCTCGGGTGGATCGAGGTGGCCGTGGGTGATCGCGAGGTAGCGTTTGACCTCGAAGGCCTTGAGGCGAGCGGCCCAGAGGGCGACGGCCGATGCTTTGAGTACAAAGCAATTGAGGCCGCTTGTGTCGCGGTCGAGCTGGTGGACGGCGTAGATCTGGCGGCCAAAGGCGAGTGCGAGATAGGCCTCGGCGCTGAGGCGGCCGTCGCGCGGGGGGCCGGCCGAGACGATGCCGGCGGGCTTGTCGACGACGATGAGGGGACCGTCGGTATGGATGATGCGGACGGGGCCGAGTGCCGCAAGGTCGGGCGGGATCATCGCGCGGGGGTGGCGGTTTGGAGGCCGCTCGTCAGGAGGTCGCGGGCGCTGACGATTCGGACCGTGCGGGCATCGGGGGCGAGGAGCGGCGCGAGGCGCGCGGGTCCGACGGCGACCAGGACGAGGCGATCGGGGTCGAGGACGCGGGTGAGGACGCGCTGGATCTCGGCGGCGCTCGGGCGTGCGAGGGCATCGCGCCAGCCGGTGAGCCAGGTGTAGGGAAGGCGCGCGGACTCGATGAAGAGGTATTGGTTCGCGGTGTCGGCGACCGTCTCGAAGCGAAACGGGAAGGCGTTGATCAGGGCTTGGCGCCAGGGCTCGAGCTCGGTGGCAGGAAACGGGGCTTGAGTGGCGGCGGCGAGATCGGCGAGCGCGAGGCCGATGGCATGGGCGAGCGTGGCGGGCGTTGCGTCGGTGGCGAGCGTGACGATGGCCGATTCCCAGGCGCCGAATTCGGGCTCGAGGTAGGCGCCGTACGTGAGGCCTTCGCGGGTCCGAAGGTGCGCGTTGAGGCGCGCGGCGAAGTCGCCGCCGAGGACGTGGAGGCCGAGGCGCAGGGCCGCATAGTCCGGGCTCGCGGCGGCGATCGGGTTGGCGACGCCGGCGCGCCATTGGATCTGCGTCATGCCCTCGTCGGGGGTCGTGACGTAGAGCGCGCCCGTGGGTGCGGGAGGGGGCGGGCGCGGTGCGGCGCTCGGGTTTGCGAGGCAGCTGGTCGCGAGGCTCGCTCGCGAAGGCCCGGCTGGGCCCGTCAGGGCCGTGGCCGGGCTGCCCGCGAGACAGAGGGTGGCGCAGGTGCCGGGGTGCGTGCCCGGCAGGCAGCTCACACCGGCGCCCCAGGCGGGATCGCCGAGGTTCGCGTCGAGCCAGGCGGCGAGCGGGGCGGGTTCGAAGGCGCCGGCGACGACGAGCACGGCGTGGGCTGGGTTGAGCGCGCGATCGCGCCAGCGCTGGACGGCCGCGCGGGTGATGTTCGGGAGGGTGGCGAGGGTTCCGAACGTGGGCCAGGCGTGGGGGCCGTCGCCGAGTACGGCCAGGCGGATGGCCACGTCGGCGAGCGTGGCGGGATCGTCCTGGGCGGCTTCGATTTGGGCGGTGCGCTGGGCGAGCTCGCGGGCGAGGCGATCAGCGGGGAGCGTCGCGCGGCGGACGACTCCGACGAAGAGCGCGAGGAATTGGCGGACGTCCGCGTCGCGGAGGGCGGGGAGATGTCCCGAGACGGTCAGTGTGTCGCGCGAAACGTCGACGTTCAGGTGGGCGCCGAGGCGCGCTAGGGCGCGTGCCAGGCCGTCCTCGTCGAGATCGGAGGGGCTCGTGATGCCGGCGGTGAGGAGGCGGCCGGTGATCGACGCGAGGCCGATCTGGTCGGCGGGATCGGCGGCCGCGCCGATGGCGAAGGCGAGCTCGATCTGGAAATAGGGGCTCGCGCGGTTCTCGAGGAGGACGACGCGCAGGCCGTTCGCGAACTCCAGGCGCGTCGCGGCGGGGATACCGGGCGGGGTTGGGTCGAGCGGGGTCGGGGCGCCGAGGAGGAGCGCGCAGGCGAGGACGGCGAGAGTCATCGGAGCGGCTCGGGGCGCGGGCGCGCGGGTGTCGGTCGGGTCGTGGGGCGGACGGTGAAGAACGGGCGATCGGCGAGAGGTAGGTTCGTGATCGTCAGGTCGTGCGCGAGGTGCTTGGCGCGTGTGGCGAGCGGATCGAGTTCGACGAGGTGCGTGGCGGCCTCCTGCGCGGCGAGGTAGCGAGCGTTGGCACTCTGGGCGAGGCCGCGGGTTTCGAGCACCCAGCCTTCGACGACCGCGAGGGCGATGGCTTTCGGGTTGGGTGCGGGGGTGCCGACCGGGACTCCGAACGAGGCGTGCGGGGCGGCGAGGAAGAGGCCGATCGCTTGGACGATCGGAGCGCGTCCGAGCGGCGCGGCGGATGTGTGAACGGCCTTCACGAGCGTGCGTTGGAGGTCGGCGCGGCGGGTTTCGAGCTCTTGTCGGGTCTTGGCGTGAGCCTCGTGGGCCTTGGCGAGGGCGGTCGAGCGCTGCGTGAACCCGATCGGGCTGGTCTCGAGGTGGCGGAGGATTCGTTCGGCCTCCGCGGGCGTGGCGGTTTGGAGCGCGACGTCCGCGCGTTGCCGCAGGCGCGCGAGGGCGCGGTCCTCGCGCTCGCGCTCGGTGGCCTCGCGCTCGGCCTCGCTGCGCTCGAGGAAGTTCGTGACGGCGTCGCGCGCGAGTGTCGCAATGGCCGAGGCCTCGGGGCTGGCGGAGGCGAGTGCGTCGACGAGCGCGCTCAGGCGATCGGGCGACACGACGACGACGCGTGCGCGCAGGGCGGGGACGAGCCAGGTCGCGGCCGCCTGCCGGATCTCGTCCGGCGTGATGCTCCCATAGCGATCGAGGCGCTCGCCGAACGTGGTGGTAGACCCGTCAGTGCGGAGGCCGAAGCCGATCAGCTCGCCGCGATTGGCGTTGGAGAGCGTGCGGCGGATGAGGTCCGAGCGCAGGTTCTGGGCGGCCGCGGCGAGTTCGTCGGCGCTCAGGCCGAAGCGCGCGACGGCGGCGAGCTCCTCGGTGATGTCGTCCTCGACGGCGGCGACGTCGGCACCCGGCAGCAGCTCGGCGCGCCACACGTAGGCTCTCGGGAGGCGCGAGGTGGGATCGAGCGCGGCTTCGAGGCTCGATAGCGGCGCGTCGGCGGCGAGGACCAAGCGGCGCTGGAGGCGACCAGACTTGCCCGCGGTGAGGGTCCAGTCGATGAGTTCGAGCGCGGCAAATTCGCGTCGGGCGTTGCCTGGAGCGCCGGGGGCGGGCGCGCGGAAGCTCCAGAGCACCGTCGTCTGGGCCGCCGGCCGGATGATATGATCGGTGCGCGGGCCGATCCACGTTTCGGAGGGTGCGGTCACCGGTTGCGGTGCGGGGCCCGGCGCGCCGACGTTCGACCAGAGTTCGGTCACCGCGGCGAGGGCGTCGGCCTCGTCGAAGTCACCCGCGATGACGAGGAACATCGCGGCCGGGACGTAGTGCTGGCGGTGATACGCCTGGATCTCCTCGAGCGTGATCGCGTCGACGTCGCGCATGCGCCCGATCGGCCCGTGGCGATAGGGGCCGACGTCGAACGTGTCGTAGAGGAGGCGTTCCTGGGCCGCCTCTGAAGGGCTCGCGTCGGTGTTTTGGCGGCGCTCGCTCTTGACGACCTCGCGCTCGGGCTCGACGTGAACGAAGTCGAGTTTCAGGTGCGCGAAGCGGTCGGCCTCGATGTCGAGGATGTGGCGGAGGTGCTCGCGCGGGGCGGACACCCAGAAGACCGTGCTGTCGGGGTGCGTGAACGCGTTGTTGCGCGCGCCGAGCGGGGCGAGCGCGGCGTCGTAGTTCGGATAGCGCGCCGTCCCCTGGAACATGAGGTGCTCGAAGAAGTGGGAGAGGCCCGTCAGAGCGTGGTCCGCGCCATGCGGCGTGGTGTTCTCGTCGGCCGATCCGGTCTCGACCCACACTTGGACATTCACCAGCGGCGCGCCCCGATTGGGCACGAGGTAGACGCGCAGGCCGTTGGCGAGCGTGTGGGTGGTGACCGCGGGCGCGAGCGCGGTGGCCGGCGGGATGAGGGCGGGCGGGGATGCGGGCGCGGGTTCGGACGCCCGTAGCGCCACGTCGGGACACGCGGCGAGGGGCGCCAGCCCGATGAGAGCGAGCGCCGCGGCCGCGAGTCGGCGGATGATGGTCACCCGCTGCCTTCGTCGTCGTCGTCCGGGAAGGCGTCCACGCCGCCGTCGCCGACGGGCGGACCGGCGATCGCGTAGTCCTCGCTGAGCCACTTCGACAGGTCGAGGAGGCGACAGCGTGAGCCGCAGAACGGCCGGAACTTAGCCGCGACGTCGGACCCGGAGGCGGGTGGGAGAGGCTGATGACAGATGGGGCAGGTGTCGGTCGTGGGTGCCACGCGCGCACCCTTTCGCGCCGGCCGGGCGCTGTCAAGGTGGCGTCGGGGCGTCGTCGCTTTCGGCGCGACGCCGACGCACGAGGCTCGTCTGGAGGCGTGGAGGGATCGTGCTCGAGCTCCGTGACCAGAGGGCACCCCGCGGCGCGCGCCGATCGCGGCATGAGGCCGCGGGGCGTGGAGGGCGGCGCGGGCGTCGGGCTTGCGACTCGCGGCGAATTCGGACGAGTGCTAGCGTCGCGCCCGTCATGATCCACTCCGATGAACTCGCCTTGGCCACCGCGGCCGCGAGCGGCGCGCCGGGCGCCATCGCCGAGCTCGAGCGCCGCCACCACGGAACGATCGACGCCGTGTGCCGGCGCTTCGCGAGCCCCGTTCAGAGCGCGGACGACCTCCGCCAGATCCTGCGTGAGCGGCTCTTTGTCGCAGCGCCCGGGGCGCGCCCCAAGGTGGCCGACTACCGGGGCGACGGCGCGCTCGATGGGTGGCTGCGTGTGACGGCGGTACGGCTCTTCCTGGATCTCGCGAAGCGGAAGGACCGCGCGCGCGAGGAGGCCGCGTCGGACGAGGCGCTCGCGGCACTCGCGGCACCCGGAGACCTCGCGCTCGACCTCGTCAAGGCGGAGTACCGCACGGCGGTTGCGGACGCGATGCGGGCGGCGGCGGCGGGGTTGGCGAGCGGCGACCGTCACCTCCTGCGGCAGCACCTGGCGCTCGGGCTTTCGATCGATCAGCTGGCGCCGGTGCTCGGGCTCCACGGGGCGACCGTGGCACGGCGCATCGCGCAAGCGCGCGAACAGTTGGCGCGCGACACGCGGCGGTTCGTGGCCGAGCGGCTCGCGCTGCCGCCGGGCGAGCTCGACGACGTGCTCGGGCTGGTCATGAGCCGGCTGGATCTGTCGTTGGGCAAGCTCCTCGCGACGCGCGCGGGTGGGGCAGGTGGGGCAGGCGACGCGTGAGCGACTGCCCCGATGAGAACGCGTGGAGCGCGCTCGGCGAGGGGGGCGTCGGGGACGACGCGCGCGAGGCGCTCGAGCGCCATCTGGATGGGTGCGAGCGCTGCAGTCGCCTCGTGGCCGAGCTGGCGTGGCTGGCAACCGCCGACGCGAGCGTGCCCGACGGGGAGGGGCCAACCGAGCGCGCTCGGCCCGACCGCTATCGCATCGTGCGTCAGCTCGGTCAGGGTGCGATGGGGATCGTTTGGGAGGCGGAGGATACGCAGCTCGGGCGCCGCGTCGCGCTGAAGTGGGTCCGCCCCGAAGTGTCCGCCGACGCGGTCGCGGGCGCCGCGGCGCGTCCTTGGGCCGGCGCTTCGCCGCCTGCGCTGGCGCGTGCACGTCTCTGGCGCGAGGCGCGCGCGCTGGCGCAGCTGCGGCACCCGAACGTGCTCACGGTGCACGACGTCGGCGAGGTCGATGGCGAGGTCTTCCTGGCGCTCGAGCTCGTGCGCGGGAAGAACGCGCGGGCCTGGCGGGCCGCGGCCGAGCGCACGCCGACCGAGGTGCTCGCCGTGTGGTGCGCGGCGGCGGCGGGGCTCGCCGCGGTGCATCGCGCCGGGCTCGTCCATCGTGACATCAAGCCCGACAACGTGCTCGTCGCCGACGACGGACGCGTGCTGGTCGGTGACTTCGGGCTGGCCAAGGGCGACGCCGGACTCGGGATCGGCGCCGAGGTCGACGTGGGCATGACGGCCACGGGGCAGCTCGTCGGAACGCCAAGCTACATGGCGCCCGAGCTGCTGCGCGGCGACGCGGCGACGCCGCAGAGCGACCAGTTCGCGTGGTGCCTCGCGGCGTGGGAGGCCCTCACCGGCGCGCGGCCGTTTCAAGGGGCGAGTGTGGCGGCGCTGGCCGTCGCGATGACGCGGGCGCCCGCGATTCCGGCCGGCAGCGAGCGCCGCCTGATGCGCATCTTGGCGCGCGGTCTGGACCCGGTCCCGTCGCGTCGGTGGCCCGACATGGGCGCGCTGGTCGAGGCCCTCGCGCGGCCAGACTTGCGCCGACGTGCAAGTGTCGTCGCGGTGCTGTCCCTCGGCGGGGCGTTGGCGGCCGCTGGGCTCCTGCTCGGGCTGACGGCGGGCGTCGGCGAGGACGTGCCGCGGGCCGGCGGAGGCGACGTCGTTTGGGCCGGTGCGCCGGGGAATGCGCGTGCCGCCGAGCCCGAGGCGCTGGC
>SXIE01000119.1 GCA_005772945.1 Pseudomonadota bacterium | reverse complement strand
CGGTAGGTGTCGCCGACGCGATCGACAAAGAAGTGGTCGCCGTCCGCGTCGCGCGACACGAGATCGCCGGTGTCGAACCAGGCGTCGCCGGGCGCGAAGACGTCGCGTAGGACCTTGGCTTCCGTCGCGACCGGATCGGTGTAGCCGGCAAACGCCGCGAGCGGATGCACGTCGGCGCCGGGCCATTCACGTGCCCCCGAGGCCGACTGGATCCGCGCGATGAGGAGCCCCGCCTCGGCGCCCACGACCGGGACCGGACGTCCGTCGGCGCCGCGCACGATCGCGTTGGCGTCCGCGTCCCAGCGCAGGATTGCGGTCTTGACGACCCCGGTCATCTCGCGCCCGATCGCGCCGATCTTGTCGCCGCTCGTATTCACCAAGACGACGGTGCCCTCGGTCGCCGAATAGAACTCGAGGATTCGGAGACGATGCGGCGCGCCGAAGCGCTCGAGCATGCGCGTCCAGACGTCCGGCTGGAGGCCGTTGCCGGCGAAGAGCCGGACCGGATGCAGGTGATCCTCCGGGGTCGCGGGTTGGTTCACCAGGTAGCGACACAGCTCGCCGACGTAGAAGACGACGGTGGCCCCGAGGTTGCGCACGTCGGTCCAGAAGCGCGACGCCGAGAAGCGCGGCGCGAGCGCGAGGCGCGCGCCTCCGACGACGGCGCCGCCGACGGCCACCAGCATGCCGGTCGCGTGGTAAAGCGGCAGGCAGCAGTAGATCGTGTCGGCCGACGTGAGCGCGGTGTGGGCCGCGGCGCCGAGGCCCGCGGAGACCCAACGCAGGTTCGTGATGCGGGCCGCCTTGGGAAGGCCCGTCGTCCCCGAGGTCAAGACGAGCGTCGCGAGCTCGCCGCCGCGCGCACGGTCGAGCTCGGCCGCGTCAGGCACCGCGCGCTCGGCGGCGCCGCTCGTGACGAGCCCTTCGAGGTCGTCGCCGATCCCATAGGTCGGGCCACGAAAGACCTCCGCGGCGACCGCGCGATGCTCGGCGTCGACCAGCAGCAGGTCCACCTCGCCGGCCCCGAGCGCGTGCGCGAGCGAGGCCCCGCGCGACTCGGCGTTGAGGAGCACGCTGACGGCGCCGAGGCGGTTGAGGGCCGCGACGACGGACAGATAGTCGGGATGGTTTGCACTCAAAATACCGACGTGGCGACCGCGCCGGACGCCGCAATGCGCGAGCGCGCCGACCAGCTGCGTGACGCGGCGGTTTGCCTGCGCGTAGGTGAACGCGCGCCCCTCCCAAAGGAAGAAGACCTGGTCCGGGATGGCCGCGGCCTGCTCGCTGAGGACGCGCGCGAAGCTGACGCGCGACGCCTCGGTGAGCGACCCCATCTTCGCGAGGCGCGGGAGCTGCCAGCGGATCGAATCGACGATCTGGCCGACCTCGACCCCGACCTCGCCCATCTTGTTCCAGAGCCCGTCGACGACGTCCGTGGCGAGGTCATAGAGACGGTCGGTGGTCGTGCGCGGCGTCCCTCGCTCTTGCCGATCGGCCGCGCCGTCGCTGGCGTCCGCGTCGCCCAAAGCCCCAATCGCCGGCTCGGGCGGCGCCTTCTCGCGGGCCTCGTCGAGGATCGGCGGGCGTGGTCCAACCCCATCCTGCCACGCGCACCAGGCGGCGATCGTCGGCCAGGTCCACGTCATCGCGGCCGATCCGACGACGAGCCCGAAGTGCCCCGTCGCCAGATGAATCGGGTACTTCGCGGCCGCGGGCGCCGCGACCTCGATCGCGCGGACCGCCTCGGGCCAGGCGAGGTCGTCGCGCTCGCCGACGAAGTAACAGATAGGGCGCGTGATGTCCGCGAGCGACACCGTGCGGCCCGCGATGACGAAGCCGCCCTGCTTCATGCGATTGGCGACGACGAATTGATCGATGAACTGGCGCAGCGCCGGACCGGGCCAAGCGATGAAGCCCTCGCCGCCCAGAAAACGGCGCTTGGGCTCGAGTGCGGCGAGGGCGTCCCGGTCGTGCAGGAGGCCGAGGAGCTGGATGAAGTGCTTCACCTCTTGGCGCGGCGCCATGAGCTTGAAGCCGCGCGAGGAGAGCGTTCCGGGCAGGCCCTTCAGGTCCTCGAGCGGACCGTCGATGGCGCGCCGCGCGAGGCCGATCATCTTCTCGGCGAGCGTGTCGTGCACCCGCACCGGCAGGTTGCGGCGGATGTCGACGGGCGCGCCGAGCGCGATGACGGACGCGATGTGGGCGGACTTGAGATAGGCCGCCGCTTGGTACGCGAACATGCCGCCCTGCGAGTAGCCGACCAGATGGACCTCGCGCCCGCTGCGGGCGGCGATGTCTTCGACCGCGCGCGCGATCGCGAGGACGTGGTCGTCGAGGGTGCGCTCCATGCCGCCCTCGAGGGCCTCGGGGGTGCCGAAGTCCGCGAGGTAGACGGCGCAGCCGAGGCCACTCAGCGCGGCGACCCCCGAGAGCTCGGGGGCGATGTCATAGATCTCGGCGGTCACCATGAGCGGCGGCACGAGCAGGATCGGGCCCAGCAGGCCGGGCGAGGCCTCAGGCTCGGAGGAGCCGCGGTAGTGCCGGAGCGAGACGGTGCGGTCCGACCAAAGCACGTCGTATGCGGCCCGGTAGGGGGCGCCCAGGCGCCCTTCGCGCAGCAGCATCAGCGCGTTCTTCGCGCGGTCGCGAAGCCGATCCCACGCCTGGCTCATGGCGCCGCTCCGGGCTCGTCGCGAAGCGCGCGCGCCTCGTCCGGAGGCTGCACCCAGAACGCGTCGTCCTCGCGCAGAACGAGCCACCCGGGCGGCAGCGCGAGGTACGCGGCCAGCCCTGGAAAGCGTTTTTCGAGGCGCGCCAGCGGCGCAATTCGCAGCGTCGTCTCGTCGTGGCGATGGGCCTCATCGAGGCAGCCGAAACGCCACCCCGAGTCGAGCGGTCCCTTGGGCGGCTCGCGGTACGCGAAGAAGTCGCGCACGTCGGCGACCACGTCGAGGCGGCTGCAGAAGCCGGCCGCGTCGCACGCGCACGGCGCCTCGATGCGCGCGTCCGCGGCAATCCCCCAACGCGCGCGCACGACGAGCTGCTGGGTGCGCACGCGCAAGGTCTGGGTGACGCCGACGACGAAGCGCTCGGGGTCGGGGAGGTCCAGGTCTTCGGCCTCGCAGAGCACCATCGGCGCGGGCGCGGCCATGCGCGCGTCGAACGCCTCGCGCAGGTGCTCGGTCCCGAGGCGCTCGCGCAGCATGGCCCAGAACGCGACGTCGCCGACGTCGGCGTCCGCGAGGCCGATGAGGCCGTAGCCGTAGGGCATCGGGCGCTCGCTTTCGGCGCCGTCGGAGGCCACAGTGCCCGCCTGCGCCTCGTCGGGGGCAAGCGCAGAGCGCTCGTCGCGAACGACCTCGAGGCGCCAGCGCGCGTAGTGCGTGAGCAGCCGGTAGACCTCCTCGACCGGAACGTCGCTCTCCGCCGAAGCGACCACGTCGGACGCGCCGAGCGCGTAGAGCCCGAAGAGCCGCGCCCAGATCCGCCCATCGACGATCGCATGGCGCGCCGTGCACACGCTCTGCACCGTCACCGGGCGTGCGAGGGCCGCTGGATCGGTCGGAAGCCCTGTGAGGAGGTCGACCACCTCGGCGACCTCGACACCCGCCGACAGCGCGGCCGCGAGCCACGTCCCCAGCGCCTCGCGCGCCGCCGCGAGAGCCCCCGCGCCGTCGCCCCCCCAGGCGCCCGTCACGCGCAGGCCGCGCGGATGGGCCGTCGCGACGAGGGGCTCGGGAAGCTCGGGAAGCCTGCCGCCCGCCTCGGGCCCCACGCCGACGAGCACGATCGAGAGCTGGACCATGCGCGAACTGTCCCCGATTCGCGCAGGGCGGGCAAGCGGCATCGCGACGCGCGACCGGCCCGCGCGACGGGCGCGCGCGAGGTTTGACATGCCCTCATGCGGCCGTTATGAGCCGTCCATGAGTCAGCCAGACCACGGTACCAAGCCGCTCAGCGCCTATCGCAGTGTCCCTCGCACCGGTGTCATCTACGTCATGGCCGAGGCGCAGGGGCGCGGCTTCCGCTACGGCCACCCCGAGTGGGTGAACCTCGGCCAGGGCGCGCCCGAGACCGGCCCCCTGCCCGGCTCCGCGCCGCGTTTGGACAAGCTCGCCATCGACGACGCGGCCCACGAATACTCGCCGGTCGCCGGTCACTGGGAGCTGCGCGAGGCCGTCGCGGCGCTCTACAACGCGCGCTATCGGCGCGGGATGCCGAGCCAGTATTCGGCCGAAAACGTCGCCATCGCCTCGGGCGGGCGCGTCGCCCTGACGCGCGTGGCGGCCGCACTCGACTCGGTCAACCTCGGGCACCTCCTGCCCGATTACACGGCCTACGCGGAGCTGCTCGAGACGTTTTCGCGCGTCGTCCCCATCCCGGTCGTCGTCTCCGAGCACGACGGCTTCCACCTCTCGGCCACGCACCTGCGCGACGAGATCGTCGGCCGCGGCCTCGGCGCGGTCCTCCTCTCGAACCCGTGCAACCCCACGGGGCGCGTCGTCCGCGGCGGCGAGCTGCGCGCGTGGATCGACCTGTCGCGCGAGCTCGGCTGCCAGCTCATCTTCGACGAGTTCTACTCGCACTACCTCTATGAGGATGTGGCCCTCACCGAGGGCTCCTCGAACTCGGCCTGTCGCTTCGTCGAAGACGTCGATCAGGATCCGGTCGTCGTCATCGACGGCCTCACCAAGAACTGGCGCTACCCCGGGTGGCGCCTGTCGTGGACGGTCGGCCCCAAGTCGCTCATCGAGCGCGTCACCTCCGCGGGTTCCTACCTCGACGGCGGCGCCCCGCACCCGCTCCAGATGGCCGCGATCCCGCTGCTCGAGCGCTCGATGGCCGACCAGGAGGCGCGCGCCATCCAGCAGACGTTCGACCTCAAGCGGCGCCTTCTGATCGACCGCGCGCAGTCGATGGGGATGCAGCTCACGAATTCGCCGCAGGGCGCGTTCTACGGCTTCGTCTCGCTCGCGAACCTGCCCGAGCCGTTGCGGGGTGGCATGGATTTCTTCCGGGCCGCGCTCGAGCGCAAGGTCATCGTCGTCCCCGGCGAGTTCTTCGACGTGGACCCCGGTAAGCGCCGACGGCACATTCCGTCGCGCCTCCGCGGCTATGTGCGCCTGTCCTTCGGACCGAGCTACGAGTCCGTGCGCGAGGGCCTCCTGCGCCTCGACGCGATGGTCCGCGAGGCCTAGGACGCCGATCATGAAGCGAGACGCGCGGGGGAGCCGCCATTGCTCGCTGCGTCGATCGACAGCGGTTCCCCGCTGTGATCCTCTGGCACCCGACCGGGCGTTCCGGTCGGTGTTGGAGGTGTCGCATGAAGCCT
>SXIE01000118.1 GCA_005772945.1 Pseudomonadota bacterium | reverse complement strand
GGGCGCCAGCGCGAGCGCGCGCTGACCCCAACGCCACGCCTCGTCGCTGCTTCCCTGCGCGTCGGCGAGCGCGGCGGCGAGCTCCATCGCCATGAAGTCGGCCGGATGCGCGGCGGCCACGGCGGCGCGATCGACCGCGCTCGGCGTGCGCCCCTCGAGCGCATCTTCCATCGCACCCTGCCAGGCGTCGGGGCGATCCCGCCACGCGAACGGCAGCGTCAGCGCGAGCGCGCCAAGCAGCACCGCGCTCGCGCCGAGCGGCCAGCGCCAGTGCCAACGCACGCCCCACCCGTGCCACACGCGCGCGCGCGCTTCTCCCTCGGGGCTCTGGGGACCGATCCCGGAAAAATGCGCCGACGGCCAGGTCGCGTGCACGAGCACGCCTAGGATCGCCGCCGCCGGGATCCCGACGCCCAGAATCCACAGCGAGAAGTCGACGATGTTCTGGAGCCCGACCGCGAGCAGCGCAACCACGAGGCCCCACGCCGCCAGGTCCTTGGCCGCGCGCCACGCACAAACGACGAACCCGCCGAGGACGAGAAGAACGACGCCCGCGCCCGCGACGAAGCCGAGATCGGCGCCGACCTGGATGAACCCCTGGTGCGCGTGCGTGACGAGTCCGCCGTTCCAGTCGGTGATGTGGACCGCCGTGGCGAGCCCGAGCGCGCCGTTGCCGACCCCCGTCCAGGGCGCCGCCAGCGCGGCTTCGAGGCCCGTGCTCCAGCAGTGGGTGACGACTCCGACGGCCCCGAAGCCCCCGGAGTCGAGCGCGCTGAACTCGGCGATCCAGCGCTCGGGGCCCATCAGGATGACCGCCACGAAGAGGCACAGACCGGCACCGACAACCAGCCGCACCGCGCGTCCGCGCATCTCGCGGTGGCGGCGCATGAAGAGCGCCGGCAGCGTCACGAGCACGAGGCCGACGACGAGCAAAATGGCGTTCGCGCGCGACATCGACAGCGCCACGCCGATCGCCAACGCGATGCCGACCGCGAGGTGCCAGCGTTGATGGCGATCGGGCGCGAGCGAGGTCCCGAGCGCCGTGAGCGACCCGAGCAGCATCAGCGCGGCCGCGTGATTGGGGTTCACAAAGGACGTCAGGAACGGAACGCCGCCCAGATCGACCGAGCCCTTGTACACGCCGTAGATCTGGTGGAGCCCGAGGACCTCATGGAGCGCGCCGACGCCGAGCACGGCGAGGGCTGCGAGCTCGACGTAGATGACGATGCGGGCCTTGACGTCGGCGTCGCGCCGCAGGCTGGCCGCCAGGAGATACGCGGCCGTGACGGCCATGAGCGAGGCGAACGCGGTCGCCGTGCGGCTCATGTCGAGCGTCAGCGGGAGCCAGCTGGGCGCCTCGGCGCCGGTGACCTCACTCGCCCGGCGCGCCGCCTCGGCGGCCTGCGGATGAAGCGCCTCGACCAGGCCGATCGGCAGCGGCACCCACTGCAGGAACGTCCACCCGAGCGCAGCCAGGAGACCTAGCCCAATCCAGCCCGCGCGTACGCGCTGCTCATCGCGGTGCATGCGAAAGGCCGCCCACGCAAGCGCGACGGTCAGGAGCACCGCCAGCACGATCCGCGTCGGCACATGCACCGCCCCGATCGCCAGCGGCCCGAGCACGACGGCCAGCGCCAACGCGGCCTCGGGGCCCGTGATGCGCGGCCATTCGGGGAGATGCGCACGCACGTACGTGACGGCGCGCGCGCCCTGACTGGGCGCCCGATGGCGCGCCTTCACCTTCGCGTGACGCCGCGACGACTGACCGCGCGCCGCCTTCGCACCCGCGGGCGCGGGCGTAGCGGGCGGCCCAGGCGGCTCGGCCGGCGGGGCCTGGGTGGAGGATCCGGCGTCGCTCATCGCCTAGCTTCCCGACGTCTGCTCGGCGGCCTTCGAGGTGTAGCCGTAGCTGTGGCCGTAGCCATAGCCATAGCCGTACCCATAGCCGCCGCTCTTGTGGACTTGGTAGTTGAGGACCATGCCGAGGATCGGCGCCTCGACCGCGCTCAGCGAACGCACCGCGTGGCGCAGCGCGTGGCGGCTCGTCTGGCCGGCGCGCACGATGACGAGCACGCCGTCGACCTCCTGCGCGAGGACGAGCGCGTCGGCGACCGGCAGGATCGGCGGCGAGTCGAAGATGATCGTGTCGTAGCGGGTCTTGAGGTCGTTCAAGAGCTCGAAGAAGCGCGGCGTGTGCAATAGTTCCGCGGGGTTCGGAGGTACGGGCCCGCACGCCAGCAGATCGAGATTCGGGACCTCGGTCTTCTGGACGAAGCGATCGACCGGCTCGGTGCCGACCAGCGCGTTCGAGAGGCCGATGTCGCCGCGAGCCTTGAACGAGCCTGCCAGGCGGGGTCGACGCATGTCGGCCTCGACCAGGAGGACGCGCGATCCGGACGTCGCCACCGAGGTCGCCACGTGCGCGGCCATCATCGACTTGCCTTCGGAGGGGCTCGCGGAGGTGATGAGGAGCGTATGCAGCTTGCGCGTCGTCGACATGAAGAGGAGGTTCGTCCGCAACGAGCGGCTGGCCTCGGCGGCCGTCGAGGTCGGATTGCGATGGATGTAGAGGTCGCGCTCGCGGCGCTCCTCCGGGGTGATCTGCCTCCCCGGACGCGTGCCGATGACGGGCACCACGCCCAGCACTTTCTGGCCGAGGCGGTCCTCGATGTCCTTCCAGTCTTTGACCGTCGAGTCCGCGTAATCGATGAAGAGCGCGACGCCGAGCGCCAGGAAGAGCCCGAGGAGAAACGAACCGGCGAGGACGAGCGTGCGGCGCGGCGAGATCGGCGCCGTCGGCGTGATGGCCTCGTCGAGGACGCGCACGTTGTTCGCGGTCTCCTCGAACTTCGAGTTCTCACGCATCTCGGAGAGCCGCTTCGACACAAGCTGCATCGTCTCCTGCAGCGCCGTCTTGGACTCGACCTTGCGCTGGTACTCGAGCGCGAGCGCAGACACCTGCTGCTGGACCTCGCGCGCGCGGTCGAGGTTCGCCTGGATGCCGGCCTCGATGTCTTTGATCTCCTCGAGCTTGCGCCTGACGCTTTCCGAGATGTTCTGGACCTCGCGCCGCGCGGCGCCCATCAACGTCTCGAGCTGTTGCTGCTTGGCGATGACGTCGGGGTGCTTGTCGAGGTAGCGCGCGGTCAGCTCGGCCAGATCGGCCTGAACCGTGACGATCTGCTGCTTGAGCAGGCGAATGATGTCGCTGGCCAGGATCTGCGTGGCCTTCGCCTTGAGCGGGTCGCTCCCCTTGGCGTACGGCGCGATCCCTTTCCACTCGGCCTCGAGCTGGTTGCGCAGGATGCGCACATCCGTAAGCTCCGCGTTCAGGCGCTTGGTGCGGTCGTCGGACGCGCCCTTGGTCGCCTCGATGCTCCCGAGGTTGTGCTTCAACTCGAAGTCGAGCAGCGCCTGCGAGGCCGCGTCGACCTCCTTGCGCTTGGCGTCGGCGTTCTTCTCGAGGTCCGCCATCGCCTTGTCGACGATCTTGCCGCGGTAGAGGACGTTCTGGTCCTTGTAGGCGTTCGCGGCCGCATTCACGATGCGCTGCGCGAACTTCGGATCCGAATCATCGAAGTCGATCTGCACCATCATCGAGTTGGGCACCGGGCGAACTCCGATCCGCCCCGCCAACACACTCGGCTGATGGATCGTCGCGAGCGCCCGATCGATGTCGGGCTGGCTAAGGCTCTTGTCGCGGTCGAGCCGCAAGAGATGAGGATCATTCCACAATCCCTCGCGATTCAGGACCAGGATCGCGACCTCGAAGCTCGTGATGATGCGGTACTGCGTCTCGAAGTAGGCGAGCTGCCCGCGGTACTCTTTCGGCGAGCCGAGCTCGATCACGTCGCGCACGTTCTGCAGAACCTTCGGCGGATCGTAGTTGATGATGACCTTGGCGGTCGCGCGGTAGATCGGCACCTGCTGCTGCAGCCACAGGTAGCCAGCCCCGACCGCCAGCGCCAACACCAGCGCGACCACCAGCTTGCGCCGAATGAGGATGAACCAATAGCCGCCCAGCAGCGCGAGCAGCGAGTCGCGCTCGCGCTCTTCGCCGTCCTGACGCAGCGGCGTGCCCTTGAAGCCGCGCATCGTCGGGAGCGGCTCGATGCCCGAACTCTCGGACTTCGGCACCAGATCCGAGCGTGATCGCCGTTCACTCATCGCCCCGACCTCCGCCGCATGTCCATTCCCTCGGCCGCTCCGCCAGCGCCGCCAGCGCCGCCAGCTTCGATCGCTCGCGCGAGCGTGGCCTCATAGCGTGTGACCGCCGCTTCACGCGAGAGCCGATCGAGGAGAAATCGCCGTCCCGCCGCACCCGCCGCGCGACCACGCTCGGGATCGTCGGCCAACGCCGTGATCGCCCGGACCGCGCCCGCCACATCCCCGTTCGGCACCACCGAACCCGCCCCGGCCTCGGCCACCAACTGGGCCACATCCGAGCCGATGGGACCGATGAAGAGCGCCGGCCGCGCGGCCCCGAGGATCCCGTAGAGCTTCGATGGCACGAGCATCCCCGCGACCTCGTCGCGCAGCGTGATGACGTGCAGATCCGCGGCCGCGAGACTCTCCGCGAGGCGCGCGCGCGCGGCCAGCGGGAACAGGCGCACGTTGCTCAGCCCGCGCGCCGCGATGAAGCGCTCGACCTCGCCGCGCCGCACGCCGTCGCCGACGAACGCGAAGACGATGTCGCCGCGGTGCGCGAGCGCCTCGGCGGCCGCGAGGATCGTCTCGAACGCATGCCCCGCCCCGAGGTTGCCCGAGTACATGACGACCATGCGCTCGCCGAGTCCGTACGCGAGCCGAGCCTCGACCCCGCTCGCTGGGGCGCTCTCCACCTCGCTGAGCGCCCAGTTGGGGATCGTGTCGATGGCCTCGTCCGCGACGCCGTACGCGCGCACGCGCCGGCGCATGCCTTCGGACAAGACGACCACGCGGCGCGCGCGCTGAAGCGAGAGGCGTGTTGCGAGGCGCCAGGCGCGATGGACCGCGCCGCGACGCGACACGGCGCCGAGCTCGACCGCCAAATCCGGGTAGAGATCCTGCACGACCTGAACGACCGGCGCCCCGCGCAGCGCGGCCGCGAGCTGCGCCCCGACCCCGATGAGCGGCGGCGTCGTCAGCGGCATGAAGACATCCGGGCGCGCCCCGCCGAGCTCGAGCCGCCCGAGCTCGACCATGGCACCCGCGTAGAAGCTGGCGTAGTCGAGCGCGCGTTGCCAAAGACGGCCCTTGCCGAGGTGAGTCGTGCGCACGCGGCGAACCTCGACGCCCTCTCGCGAAGGCCCGGCATGGCCCGCCAGGGCCGTTGCCGGGCTGCCCGCGACACCCTCTCGCGAAGGCCCGGCATGGCCCGCCAGGGCCGTTGCCGGGCTGCCCGCGACGCCAGCATGATCGACAGGCCGCTCACCCGCGTGGTCCGCGGTGATGATCGTCACGCGATGGCCGCGCTCGGCCAGGCCCTCGGCAAGCTCGGCAAGGAGCTGTCCGGTGGCGGCCTGCCCGGGCGGGTAGGCGTGGTTGAGCGCGACGATGTGCATCACGCGGCCCCGCCGCCGAGGACGCGCCCTAGCACCGTGGCGGGCTGGAGCTGCGGCGTGCCGATCGGAGCCGGCGGAACCGGCGGAACCGGCGTCTGCATCGGGCGCCAGTCGAGCTCGACCAGGACCTTCTGAATCGCTGTCGCGAGACGCTCCCAGGGCAGGACGACGCCGAGATCGGCCGCCAGATCGGGCGTCACCCGCGCATGCACCTCGGCGCGCGCGAAGCGGATCTCCAAGACGGCCTGGTGGCCCCCGCGCTCGGCGAGCGGGATCCGATAGCTCACGATGGGCCGCATGGCCTCGTGCGCGCTGGCCTCGCGCGACCGCACGTAGAGCGGCCGATCGCCATCGAGGACGAGCGCCGCCAGGACGCGGCTCTGGTCGGCGAGCGCGTCGAGGAGCACGCCGAGGGCCGCCGGCGTCGGGGCCGCCAGGATCGCGCGCTCGGCCGCCTCCAGCGCGGCCCGCGCCGAAAGCCCCTCGGCGCCGAACGGATCGGCCAGGCCCGTTGAGAGCCGCGGCCGCGACGTCAGAAGTCTGAGGACGACGAACAGCACGACGGCCGCCGCGAGCACCACCAGGCCGGCCACCGGCTGGCTCACGGCGCGCGTCAAGAGCGCCGCGCCGGCCAAGGCCAGCGCGAGCCCATACAGCGTCAGAACCGCGCCACGATGCGAGAAGCCGGCCTTGAGCAATCGATGATGGATGTGCTCCTGGTCGGCCGAGAAAATGGGGCGCTGCGCGCGAAAGCGACGTCCGATGGCCCACATCGTGTCGACGATCGGCAGCCCGAGCGCGAGGATCGGCACGACCAGCGCGATGGCCGTCGAGCCCTTGTTCGAGCTTGCGATCGAGAACGACGCCAGCACAAACCCCAGAAAGAGCGAGCCCGTATCGCCCATGAAGATGCGCGCCGGGTTGAAGTTGAAGATCAGAAAACCGACGAGGCTGCCGCCTAGACACGCGCAGAGAAGACAGCCGAGCGTATCGCCCTCGATCGCCGAGAGCGCGAACAACGTCATGACCGAAATGAGCCCGATTCCGCCCGCCAAGCCGTCGAGCCCGTCGATGAGGTTCACCGCGTTCATGACGCCGACAAACCAGAGGACCGTCACCGGCAACGCAAGAACGCCGAGCTCGACACTGCCCCCGAACGGGTTCGAAATCGCCTCGATCCGATAGCCCAGCCCGTACATCAGCAACGCGACAGCCACCTCGACGACCAGCTTCTGGCGCGCGTTGGCGCCGCGCAGGTCATCGAAGAGCCCGAGCGCGGCGATGAGGAATCCGCCGACATACAGGCCCACGAGCTGGAGCGTGTCGCGCGTCAGGGCGTCGCGCGCGCCGGCCTCGACGATGAGCAGCTCCGTCACGGGCACGAAGAATCCGATGACGATCGCCACCCCGCCGAGGCGCGGAATCGGCCGCGCATGGACCTTGCGGTGGTCGGGCTGATCGTAGAGGCCGCGCGTCAAGGCGAACCGGAGCACGAGGGCGGTCATCACCGTCGCCACCCCCAGGCTCACGAAGAACGCCACGACGAAACTCGTCATCCGGCCATGCCCTTTGCCTGCGCGCCCCGAAACCGTGCGGGGTTCGAGCCCTCAATCCAGGCGAACATACGTGGGTTGCCGCAGCCCACCAGATTGATCACACGCGGGGCCGCTGCGAGCCGGCTCGCGGGAGGCTGCGCCCAGACGCCAATCACGACGCCCCGAGACGCGCATCTATCCCAAGGTCGCCTTCTTTGCACGCTTCCTGGCCGGTTCCATCGATTCCGCGGTCGGGTATGCGCGCGACCCGAGGCCAAGAAAAAGCCCCGCAGGGCGGGGCTTCGTGTGCAATCCGTTCGGTCCAAGGACCGCAAAACCGCGCCAGACGGTCAGTTGAGCTCGATCTTGGGCGCGTCGCAGTCCATCGTGCCGCCCGCCTTGATCGTCATCTTGCCACCTGACTCCTGATGCCAGGTCGTGTCGCACTTGTGCTCCTGCTTGGTGCTGGCCTTGGTGATGATCTCCTTGGCCTCCACGTAGAACTTGCCGTTCTTGCAGAGCATGTGGATCTCGCCGTTCTTGGTCTCCATGGTGATCTTCTTATTGGTCGCATCCATCGCGAGGTAGACCTCTTTCGTGTGGTCGTACATCGCGAGGACTTCCTTCTCATCGTTGATGATGAGGGCCGACCCCTTCGCGGTCTTGAAGATGATCTTCTCTTTGCCCGCCGTGTCGTCGAACATCATGACGCTGCCGGCGCGGCTGATCATGAAGCGCGCGTTGTTCTTGCCGCTCGCTTCTTTGTTGTCCTTGGCGGCGTCCCCAATTCCAAGGTCGTTGCCGAGCGGATCGGTCGACGCCTTGGGCGCCGAGCCGCCGACGGGCTGCTTGTCGGTGTCGTTCCAGACACAGCCGAGGATCACGGGGCAGCGGATGTCGCCATGGATGAACGAGACCACGACCTCGTCGTCGACCTCGGGCAGCATGTACATGCCGCGGCCGTTTCCCGCCATGGAGCTGGCCACGCGGGCCCACGAACTCACGTAGTCGGAGTCGTCCCCGGCGTCCGTCGAGCGGATCCAAGGAAACTTCACCTTCACGCGATACGCGCCGTCGGGGTGTTTGTTATCGGTTACGACGCCGTGTACCACGCCGTAGATTCGTCTGCTCAGGCCAAACTCGTACGTCATCGTCGAGTGCTCCTCGGAAGCACCACTAGGCAGACCCCTCGCCCGTTGGCGACGACCATACTCTAGTCGCATCGAGACAGCAATCCGCGCGACCGATCTTGCGATCTTCGGCACCGCAGGACGGATCCGCGGTGGTCACGCGTTTCTTTGCCTCCCCACCGTCCCGGGGCTATGCACCCCAGGTGCAGGACCTAAGAAGGATCGACCGCATGCGCGTACCATGGACGGCCCCCCTCCTGTTGGCAGCCTCCGTCTTCGCACCGCTCGCGATGACCGCGAGCGCCCGCGCCGAAGATCCCATGGAGCGACCGCTCCACGCGTTCTTCGACTCGCTGCGCAAAGCCGAGGACCCCAAGGCCGCCCGCGTCTCCAAGATCGCCTACTACGGTGACTCGGCGATCATCAGCGATGGCTTCACCGGCGAGCTCCGGAGCCGCCTGCAAGGCCGCTTCGGCGACGCTGGCGCCGGGTTTCTGTTGGCGGGACCGACCTTCGACGACTACCGCCACCAGGGTCTCAAATACGCCAGCAAGGGCTGGTCCTCGATGGCCGTCATCGCGGGCGACGTGAAGTCAGGACGCTACGGTTACGGCGGCGTCGTGGCCACCAGCTTCGGCGGCGCGGCCACCAGCTTCGAGAGCAAGGGCGAGTTCATCACCTCGATCGAGGTCTACTACGAGGCCATCCCCAAGGGCGGGAATCTCCAGGTCTTTTTGAACGGCGAAACCAAGAAGTCGGCCGATCAGATCGCGACCGCGGCCGACAAGCCGACCCCGCGCGTCTGGCGTTTCACGCCCGAGGGCGGCGTGAAGAAGGTCCGGATCCGCGCCGGCGGCGAGGGCCTCGTCAAGGTCTACGGCGTGGTCCTCAACGGCAAGAGCAAGGGCGTGCAGCTCGATGCGCTCGGGATCCTCGGCATGCGCGCGCGCCGCTGGCTCAACGCGGACGCCGACCACGTTCGCGATCAGGTCGCGACGCGCTCACCCGATCTGGTGGTGCTCCACTTCGGCGGCAACGAGCGCGTCGACGAGAACCTCTCGAAGGCTGGCCATCAGGCCGACATCGAGAAGACGGTCGCGCTCTTGAAAGCGGGCGCCCCACACGCCGCATGCCTCATCGTCGGACCGCTGGCCCAGGGCGAGGAAAAGGGCGGCAAGATCGTCTACGACAAGTCGCTCGACGACATCTACCCGGCCCAGCGCGAGGCCGCCAAGCGGGCGGGCTGCGCGTTCTTCGACACGCTCGCGGCCATGGGCGGCAAGAGCGCACTTGCATCTTGGCGCAAGAATAAATGGCTCGAAGGCGACTACGCGCACCTCACCGCCAAGGGCCACAAGGCGCTCGGCGACCTCATGGCGAAGTGGATGCTCGGGCTCTACGACACCTGGAAGACGCACACCGCGTCCCGGTGATCGTCATTCAAGGGGCGTCACGCACGGTGAAGCGGCGACCGCTGGCGATGAGGTGGCATGCGACGCTGCGGCCTGGCTCGACCTCGGCGAGCGGCGGCGCGTCGCGTTTGCAGACCGGTTCGGCATAGGGACAACGCGGGTGGAAGCGGCAGCCGCTCGGGGGATCGTGCGGGCTCGGGATCTCGCCGGCCAGGCGCAGGCGGGGACGATTGCGGTCCTCGGGATCGGGGACCGGCACCGCGGCGATCAGCGCCTGCGTGTAGGGGTGGAGCGGGGCGTGGTAGACGTCCGCGGCCGGCCCGAGCTCGACGAGCGTGCCGAGGTACATGACCGCGATGCGAT
>SXIE01000117.1 GCA_005772945.1 Pseudomonadota bacterium | reverse complement strand
GTCGCGATCGCCCGCGCGCTGCTCGCGAACCCGCGCATCCTCGTGCTCGACGAGGCGACCAGCCACCTCGACGCGGCCAACGAGCAGCTCGTCCAGCAAGCCCTCGAGCGCTTGATGGTGGGGCGCACGACCCTGGTCATCGCGCACCGCCTCTCCACGATCCGCAGCGCCCACCTCATCCTGGTCCTCGACCACGGGCAGATCGTCGAGCGCGGCACGCACGAGGTGCTCGCCGCCGCGAATGGGTCCTACGCGGCGCGCATCGCGCGCCAGTCCGGGGGTCGCCTCGAAGCGTGATTCGCGCGCGGAGCCGTCGCGGGCAAGCGCTGGGTGCGCTCTTCGCGAGCGAATCCGTCGCGGGCAAGCGCTGGGTGCGCTCTTCGCGAGCGGATCCGTCGCGGGCAAGCGCTGGGTGCGCTCTTCGCGAGCGGATCCGTCGCGGGCAAGCGCTGGGTGCGCTCTTCGCGAGCGGATCCGTCGCGGGCAAGCGCTGGGCGCGCTCTTCGCGAGCGGATCGACCCATGTGACGCGCCGCGTCATTTTCTTCGAACGACCCTTGCTTTGGGGGGATCGGGCCTGATAGAGGGCCGCTCGCTCGAACCTCGTTTCCCCCTTTGCTCCCAGGAGTCGCTCGTGAACCGATCGCTTCGCGTTTTCGCCTTTGCCGTGCTCGCCCTCGCACCCGCGTGCGCCGACGACAGCGTCCAGTCCTACGACGAAGCGGGCAGCGCCCTCGAGGCCGCCAAGGCCGACGCCGGCCGCGCTCCGCAGTGGACCTACTTCATCGTGACGCGCCCCGACACGCGCCGCTGCGTCTCCCCGCTTTGCGGCGGGGTCTACATCAAGCGCCTGAACCAGCCCGACCTGAAGTGCGCCGACGGCGTGCGCCGCAAGGAGTGCTACGTGTTCGGCGCCGACTTCTCGGCGCTCGGCTTGAAGGACAGCTCGGAGCTCGCGTACCGCTTCCACATGGGCCAGGTCGTCGTCCGCGGCGAGCAGGTCAAGGGCACCTACAGCGCGTTCCCCGAGGTCGCGGTGCTGCGCGCCGAAGAGGCGTGGCAGGCTGGCGGTGACAACGCCCCGGGCGCCACGTTCTACCAGGTGTGGGACAACGGCACCCGCTGCATCACGTTCCCGTGCCCGACCGTCGACGCGGTCAAGCTCGACAAGAACGCGAGCTATTTCAGCGTCTTCAGTGGCCTGAATCTCTCCCCCGCCAACGCGGACGAGGCGACCGAAGCCAAGGCCTGGGAGGCCTACGCGAGCGAGACCGGCATCATCATCGCGGCGACGACCTACAATGTCACGGGGCCTGCCGGCACGAAGAAGGGCCTGAAGGCCTCGCAGTTTTACCTCTCGGTCACCGCCCAGCCGGCCGCTGGCGGGGACGAGGGCGCGCTCTGCGGCAGCCGCGGTCTCCTGCCGTGCGCCGACGGCCTCTTCTGCCAGTTCGACACGATGGCGTGCGGCGAGGCCGACGTGCCGGGGACCTGCACCGTCCAACCGCAGGGATGTTTCGAGATCTATCGGCCCGTGTGCGGCTGTGACGGCGTGACCTACGGCAACGACTGCATGCGCCAGGAAGCGGGCGTCGGCGCGTCGGTCGTGGGCACCTGCTCGCCGAGCCAGCCGCACCCCTGATACGGGCTCGGGCTCGACCTTGACCTCGACCGGTATGCGCGCGTGGAATCCCGCGCATACCGGTCCCGGCCGATTCGCGTTAGCATGGCGCCCGATGTCCCCGAGGGACCCAAGCAGGCGCAGCCCCGTCACGCTGTCCGCCGCGCTCGTCTGTGCATGCCACGTTCTTGCACCCGCGTTCGCGCGCGCCGAGCCGTCGCGGACGCCCAACGACCCCCACCTCGCCGTCAGCCGCTGGGGCACCGGTGAGGGCCTCCCGCAGAGCTCCGTCACCGACCTCGCACAAACGCGCGACGGCTACCTCTGGATCACCACGTTCGGCGGCATCGCGCGCTTCGACGGCGTGCGCTTCGCGGTCTTCGGCATGGCCGACACCCCGGCCCTACCGGGCAACCGCTGGCTCTCGGTTCACGAGGACGTCCATGGCACGCTCTGGTTCGGCGCCCAAGAGCACGGCCTGGTGCGCTTCCGGGACCACCGGTTCGAGGCGCTGTCCGCGCCCCCCGACATCGCCCACGCGTCGGTCCTCGGACTCGCCAGCGACGCGCGTGGTACCGTCTGGGCCGCCACGAGCGTCGGTCTCGTGGTCGTCCGCGGCGACGACGTGACGCGCGTACCGACGCCCCTCGATGACCTCTCGCCGCTGACCGGCGTCCTCATCGCGGGCGACCACGCCTGGCTCAGCGCGCCCGCCGGCCCGGCCTGCGTGGGAGCCACCTGCCCGCGCATCCCCGCGCTCGCGCCCCATCTTCTCGGGCACCCCGACTGGGACCTCACGTTCGACGAGGGCGCCATGGCCGCGAACGGCGAGCTCTGGTTTGGGACTCGCAGCGGCCTCTGGCGGCTCCCGCCCGCGGGCGCGGCGCTCGCCTCGGAATACCCGCTGCCGGACCTCGACGGCCCCCCGCTGATGCGCCGCATCGCGCTCGACGAGGACGGCGGGCGCGTCTGGTTCGCGGCCGATCGCCGCCTGTTCATGCGCTCGCGCCCCGAGCCGCGGGCGCCGCCTCGCTGGTCCGAGCACACGGCGCTCCTCGGCGACGAGCCCGACACCATCCGCACGCTGCTCGTCGACCGCGAGGGCGGATTGTGGATCGGTACCGATCGCAGCGGCCTCCTGCGTGTGCGCCTCGACGCGACGAGCTTCGCGCGCGTGGACCGTCCCGAGGGCATCGACGTGCCGACCGTCGCCATCCTGGAGGACCGCGACGGACAACGCTGGGCGACGGGGTACTGCAGCGGCCTCTTTCGGGGCGAGGCGGGCGGGGCCTTCGCGCGCGACCCGCTCGGCGCCGATCGGGCACGCTGCATCCGCGCCCTCGCCGTCGCCCCGGACGGCGCCCTCTGGGCCTCGGACCACGGGCGACTCCTGCGCCGCCACGACGGCGCGTGGCGCGAGCACCCCTTCATGCCATCGGAGCCGAAACCCGCAAACGCGCTCGCGTTCGATGGGCAGGGCACGCTGTGGGTCGGAACGGAAGGGCACGGCCTGGCCGAAGTCGACGCCCACGCGCCCGCCGGCATCGCGGTCCGCCGCGTCTGGTCGGCGAAGGACGGACTCGGCGGCGATACGGTCGTCGCCGTGGTCCCAACGCCCGATGGCGGCCTCTGGCTCGGAACCAACCAGGGCGCCGCGCGCCTCGCACCCGATCGCACGTTCGCGCGTTGGACCGCGAACGAGGGTCTCGCGCGCGGCACAGTGCGCGATATCCTGCCGCTCGCGGACGGCACGACGTGGGTCGGAACCTACGGCGGCGGGCTCAGCCGGATTCGTGGCGGCGCGGTCTCCACGTTTAGCTCTGCCAACGGGCTCTGCGACAACACCGTGTCCCGGATCCTCGCCGACGGCGCCGGCGGCTTTTGGATGAACGGCAACCGCGGCGTGTCGCACGTGCTCATCGCGAACCTCGAAGAGGTCGCGCGCGGGTCGGGAACCGAGGTCGAGTGCGCCCTGTTCGATAGCGGCGAAGGCAACGGCGGCGTCCAGCCGGCAGGGTGGCACGGCGCCGACGGGCGGCTCTGGTTTCCGACGGTGCGCGGGGTCGTGTCCCTCGACCCGCGGACGGCGCTCATGCGCATGGTCCCACCGCTCGCGGTGATCGAAACGGTCGCGATCGACGGGGCGAAGCTTGCGCTCGGCCCGGCCGCTGTCATCGCGCCTCCGGGGCGTGGAGACGTCACGTTCCACGTCACGGGGATCGCGTTCGACGCGCCCGCGCAGATCCGATTCCGGCACCGCCTGATCGGCTGGGAAAGCGACTGGATCGACGATGGAACGTACCGCACGGTCGCGTACACGAACCTGCCGCCGGGCGACTACACGTTCGAAGTGCGCGCTCGGAGCCTGCGCGGTGCGTGGAGCGAGCCGGCGCGGATCGCGCTCGCGCTCGAGCCGCACCTCTGGGAGACCACGTGGTTTCGAGTGGTCGCGGGCGCCGGCCTTATCGCGCTGGCGTGGGCGCTCGTGCGGTGGCGCCTCCGCGGGGTCGCACAACGCAATCGCGCGTTGCAGGCCGAGGTCCTCGAGCGGCAGCAAGCCGAGCAACGCGCGCGGCAGGAGGAGCGCCACTATCGGACGCTCTTCGAGAGCACGACCAACGGGCTCTTCCTGCACGACGCGACGGGACGCCTGCTCGAGGCGAACCGCGCCGCCTGTGACCTGCTCGGACTCGAGCGCGCGGCGCTCTTGGCCGGTGGGCTGGGGCAGGTCATGACGCCGGACGTGTGGCAGGCCTACCGTGGCCTCGTCGCGGCCTGCGCCGCCGGTGACAAGCCCGAGGCGATCGAGGTCACGGTCGTGCGTGCGGGCGCGGGAGCCACGAAGCTCGAGCTCCGGATCCAGGCAGCCCGCTTCGACGAGAGCGGTACCGGCCGGGCCCTCTGCGCGGCGGTCGACCTGACCGCCGTTCACCGCGCCGAGGCGCAACGCGCCGAGTACGAGCAGCGCATGCAGCACGGGCAGAAGCTCGAAGCGATCGGCCTGCTCGCAGGCGGCGTCGCGCACGACTTCAATAACCACCTGGCGGCGATCCGGGCCAGCAACGACGCCCTGCGCGACGACGCGTCCAGCGCTGACGATCGCGCGGCCTCCGTCGAGCACATCGAACACAGCGTCGAGCGCGCCGCGGAGCTCGTGAAGAAGCTGCTCGCGTTCGCCCGCCAAGAGCCCGGCAGCACCAAGGACATCGACGCGGAGCACGTGGTCCAGGCGCTGTTTCCGTTCCTGCGACGCCTCATCGGCGCGAGCATCGAGCTCAGCTACATGCGCGATGGAGCATGCGGCACCGTCAGCGTCGACCCCGTACTCTTCGAACAGGCTCTCATCAACTTGGTCGTCAACGCGCGGGACGCCATGCCGCGCGGCGGGACGATCACGCTGGTGACGGGGCGCACGACCCTCGACGCGGACGAGGCCGCGCGGCAACGGGTCGGCGCGGGCGACTACGCGGTCGTGTCGGTGCGCGATACCGGCGAGGGAATCGGCGACGCGGATCGGGCGCGCGTCTTCGATCCGTTCTTC
>SXIE01000015.1 GCA_005772945.1 Pseudomonadota bacterium | reverse complement strand
TGAGGCCGTGTAGGGTCCCCGAGCGCTCGAAGCGATAGACGGTCCCGAGCTCGGCGTAGCGCACCGGCAGGTCGCGGTAGCTGCGCTGCTTGTTCTTGTACACGCCGATATGGAACGGGCAGTTCATCGGCTTGAGCTGATGCGGCTGTCCCTCGACCTCCATCGGCGCGAACATCGAGTCTTTGTAATGAGAGGTGTGACCCGAGCGGTTCCAGAGCGACAGCGGCGCCACGTGCGGCGTGAACAGGATCTCGTAACCGCCCTTCATGTGCTCGGCGCGCCAGAAGTCCTCGATCTGCTTGCGGATGATCGCGCCGTTCGGCAGCCACAGGACGAGCCCACCGCCGTACTCTTGGGTGATCGAGAAGAGCTCGAGTTCCTTGCCGAGGCGCCGATGGTCGCGGCGTGCGGCTTCCTCGAGCAGCTTGAGGTGGTTCTCGAGCTCCTCTTTCGACTCGAACGCGAGCCCGTAGATCCGGGTCAGCATCGCGTTCTTCTCGTCGCCGCGCCAGTAGGCCCCGGCGACGTGTGTCAACTTGAAGTGCTTCAGTTTGGACGTGTAATTGACATGCGGCCCGGCGCACATGTCGACGAATGTGCCATGCTTGTAGAAGCCGAACGCGTCGCCGGCAAAGCCGTTGATGAGGTCGGTCTTGTAGCTTTGGCCGTTTTGCTCGGCCCACGCCAGCGCGTCGGCTCGCGACATGACCGAGCGCTCGAAGCGGTGATTGCCCTTGGCAATCTCCTTCATCTTCTCCTCGATGCGCGGCAGATCGGTGTCCGAGATCGGCGTCGGCAATTCCATGTCGTAGTAGAAGCCGTGGTCGATGTGCGGCCCGATCGCGAACTTGGTGCCCGGGAAGAGCTCGGCTATCGCGGACGCCATGAGGTGTGCGGTGGAGTGACGGATGGTCTCGACCGGCGAGAGCTCGCGGGGCTGGAACTGCTCGGACTCGAGCGAGACTTCGACTTCGATGGACATGATCGCGCTCCGGTTTTTTTTGCGCGCGTCTGCGATACGAAGGCAGAGGCGTTGGGGAGCGGCAGCATAGAGGCCCGGACGCGCCGGTCAAGCGGCATTCACGCGCGCGCGCCCCGTTCCCCTACTCGCCGAGGCGCCGGGCGAGCGCGCCGGAACTCGGCGCGAGCAGGTAGGTGTCGGCGGTCGCGGCCTGGTCCGCGATGGGCGCGTCGCACGGCGCGTCGCCCGACACCATCTCGGAGGCGGCGAAGAGGCGGAGACGCGGCACCAGCGTCGAGACGGCGACCTCCCCGCCCGCGAGCACGCGGACCACGTTGAAGGCGCGCTCACCGAAGCCGGCGTCGGAGTAGTCGGTGGCCCACGCGATCGCGCCATTGTCGCCGAGCGCGACCTTGATCAGCTGGCCCTCGTCTGAGGCGCACTCCGAGCGGGCCGCAATCCAGAACGCGTCCTCGCCGTCGGCCGCGAGCTGGACGACCGCGAGACCGTCGCGCAGTCCGACGGCGGCGTTCATGCGCTCGGTCACCGGAAGCCCGGCATCGCTCGCGGGGTGGAAGCGGTAGAGACCACGCGGCGTCCCGAGCCACAGCGTGCCGTCACCGTCGTCGCCGTCAACGGGCACGACCGGAGCACGCGGCAGGATCGCGAGGACCGCGGTCGTGTCGGCCAAGTAGGACCGAATCGGGGGCGACGCACCCGCAGCCGGGTCGACGGCGAGCAGCGCGCCCCCCGGCGACGGCCAGCCTGCGACGCGCGACTCGGAGGTGACCTCGGTCGTCGACCCAACCCACACGACGCCGTCCGCGCTTTCGGCGACGGCCAACACCGGGCCCTCCGCGAGGAGCGTCCAGCGCAGGGCGAAGCCGTCGCGCGCGACGTGAAAGAGGCCGTTCAGCGTCCCGACCCAGACGCCGTCGCCGGCCCGCGTCGCGCGCAGGACGACCGGCGTCTCCGCCAGCTCGACCGCGGTGCCGGCGGCGCTGGTGCCGGGGGTGCCGTGGATCCAGAGGTCGTCGCTGCTCGCGACCACGTCGGGGCCCGGATCGAAATAGGACACGCCGGTGGTCGCAGAGCCGATCCACAGCGCCTCACTCCGCGCGACGTCGCCGGGCGCGACCTCGCCTGGCGCGGCGGCCCGCGCGGGCTCGACGGCAAGCACGAGGCCCGACTGCGGCCCGCGCGCAAACGGATCCCACGGGTCGCGCGTGTCGACCCCGACGTAGCGCACCGACCGTCCCGCGGCCGTCACGCCGACCAGCCCGTTGTGCGGCGTCCCGGTCCAGAGCGTGCCGTCGGACGTCTGGGCCAGCGCGATCGCGTGGTGACGGAAGTCGCTTGCGCTCGGAACGCGGACCTCTTCGGTGTGCGCCTCGGTTGTCCCCGCGACGCGCACGGCCAGCAACTCGCCCGGGTGTACGGCGCGCGCCGGGAGGCTCACGCATGACTCCGAATCGCCGATTTCGCAGGGGTCCGTCACCAGCGCCTCCGGTTCGCCGTCGACCCCCTCGCGCGTCACCCCGACGATGGCGTGCGTGCGGCGCGCTTCGAGCTCCAGGCGCACCGTGAAGCGCTGCGGGGCGCTCGGTGTGGTGACCAACAAGGCCAGGTACGGGTCGACCTGGAGCGGCGCCCAGCGGACTTCGATGTCGACGTCGGGGTCGGGAGGCGCGTCGCCGTCGATCGGCGGCACGCGCGTGTCGAGGCCGGTCGGGTCGTCCGTTCGGGCATCGGTGCCGAACGGCGAATCGTCCTGCCAGCCGCACCCAGAGGCGCTGCCCACAACCATGCACAAGCCAACCATCCACGTACGACCGAGCCTGCGCCGCATGTCACCCTCGCGTTCAGAGACGCGGCGCTTGGTGCAGCGCGCATGCCACGTGTCGCGCTCACGCGCAGGCCACGTTCCCCGCAGCCCCCGCCGCCACGCGACGCGCCGCGTTGGAGTAAGACCCGTCCGCGCACGGCGAACGCCACTCCGCGCGTCACGCGGCCGCGGGAAGCCCCCGCTCCTCAGCGCCGCCGGGCCACCCAGAGCAGGAACGCCAGGAGCCCCGCCAGTGCCCCGAGGTCGCGCCCGCCCGCGCAGCCCTCGTCGCCCCCCTCGGCGGGCGGTTTCGGCGCGGACTCGTCGCCGTCGCAGGCAGTCCCGAGGCCGTCCCCATCGCCATCGGCCTGGTTCGCGTTCGCGGTGCTCGGGCAGTTGTCGGCGAGGTCGGCGACGCCGTCTCCGTCGCCATCGAGACGCGTGCACCCACTGCCGTCGCAGCGCCAGCCGGCCTCGACGACGCACCCCGCGTCGCAGCCGTCGCCGGGGTCGAGGTCCCCATCATCGCAAGCCTCGCTGCCCCCAAGCGCCGCGTCGCCGCACACCTCGTCGGGCGTGCAGAGACTCGCCGCGCCGACCCCGCCCGCGCACGACCATCCTTGCTCGATGATGCAATCGTTGCAGCCGTCGTCCGCCGCGTCGTTGTCGTCGTCGCACGCCTCGGCGGCGGCGCGCGTCCCGTCCCCGCACGTGCCACAGCCGGCCGTATCGACCTCGGCGCAGTCGCTCGCGCACGCGAGCGTGCCGCTGTCGAAGCCCTCGCTCGCGCAGTCCTGGCCGCCGAGCGCGACCCCGTCGCAGACCTCGTCCACGTCGATCGTCCCATTGCCGCACGCCAACGGGCAGTCCGCCGGGCAGCTCGCCGAGGTCTCGGACGCGCCGCAGCGCGCGTCGCCGCAATCGTCGCAGCCGCTCGTGTCCAGGCCGCAGCCGGCCGTGCACGCGAGCGTGCCGCCGTCGAACCCCGCCGACACACACGTCGCGCCGCCCACATCCGCGCCGTCGCACGCCTCCGCGCCGTTCTTCGCGCCGTCGCCACACTTGAAGCAGCCGGCCGTGTCGAGACCGCAAGCTGCGCCGCACGTCAGCGTGCCGCCATCGAACCCCGCCGACACACACGTCGCGCCGCCCACATCCGCGCCGTCGCACGCCTCCGCGCCGTTCTTCGCACCATCGCCACACTTGAAGCAACCGCTGGTGACAAAGCCCGCGCAGTCCGCCCGGCAAGCGAGCGCCCCGCCCTCGAAGCCCTCGGTCACGCAGGTCGCCGCGCGCAAGTCGCCCCCGTCGCACGCCTCGAGCCCGTTGGCGACCGCGTCCTGGCACGTGCTGCCGCAGTCGCCGACGCACGTCAAGCTCGTCTCGCCGCCGTTGCACGCGCCATCGCCGCACTTAAAGCAGCCCGTCGTGACGAGCGCCGTGCACGCGTCGTTGCAGCCGAGCGTCCCGCCCGCGAAGCCCTCGCTCGCGCACGTCTTGTCGCGGAGATCGCTGCCGTCGCAGGCCTCGCTGTGGGTCGCGACGCCGTCCTGGCAGATCGACGGGCAATCCACGGCGCACGTTGCGATCGATTCGCCGCTCTCACAGATCGCGTTGCCGCATTGACGGCACCCGCTCGTGACGACAGCGCAGCTCACGCACGCGAGCGCGCCGTCGCTCTTGTCGGTGAGCGTCGCGCAGGTGGCTCCCGCGAAGTCGTTTCCCTCGCAGGTCTCGCCATGGGTGATGGCGCCGTCGCCGCAAACCACCGGGCAATCGCTCGCGCACGTCGCGGCGCTCTCGCCGGGATCACATGCGCCATCGCCGCATGCCGCGCCGACCAAATGCAGGTCGTCGATTCCGAGCGTTCCGACCTGCGCCGCGACTGGATCGAGCGCGTCGGTGTCGTGCTGGACACGCACCCGCTTGATGCTGGCAAGAACCTGCGCAGCGCTCTTGGCTTGGCCGTTGGGCGTGGTGAGCGCGCTCGCAGCGACGCTCCATTCGGCGGTGACCCAGCCGCTACCCGCGGCGATCGCGACCGCGGTCGTGGTGGTCGCGTACTGGGCGCCCGAGCTGGTGCCGTCCTCGAGCTTGAGGCGCACCTGCAGGCCGACCGCGGCGGTGTTCTTGAGGTGCGCCGTGACCTTGATGATGCCGGCCCCCGTCCAGTCGCCGGCCCAGGTCGCGCCATCGTTGAACATGACGATCTTGCCGAACGAGGACGCGCCGTCGGAGACGATTTCGGCGTAGCCATCAGCCGCCCCGGCCGGCCCACCGCCCGAGCGCCAGAAGAGGCCGAACCCGCCCGCCGCCGCCTGCCCCTGCTTCCATCCCTCGAGATCCGTCGCAAAATCGTCGCCGGTCGCAGGGGCGACGGCTCGCGCCTGCCCCCCGACGGCCAGGATGCACACAGCGATGAGAGCCTTGGACGCGCACGCGAACGCGTCGAGCCGATGGGTGACGAGCATGGTTCCTCCGGCGCCCACCATCGCGGGCTCCGCCCTTCTGTGCAAGTTCGAACAGCCTGCCGCGCGGCCGAGGCCCCGTAAGCGCTACTTCGTTGACGAAGCACCCGCCCTGGGCTAGGTTCCCGCCGCCTGGTTCGTCAGCCTGGCATTCCCAACAGTTTTGTCGTCGCCACCCGGCGCGGGCCTAGCCCGTCGCAGGAGGAAGCACATGGTTCTTTCGCGTGCCGCAATCTTATCGTGCGTGACCTTTGCCCTTGGCTCCGCGGCCTGCACGGACGCAGAGCCCGTCGACAACCGCCCGATCGGGGATGGCAAGATCGACGGCAAGGCCGACCAGTGGAATTACGCCAATAATCCTGCATTGTTCGGGGTCGCGCTCGAGTACAAGCTGAGCTTGCTGCCGACGGGTGGACGCTCGACGCACATCCCGTGGCCCGACACGTACTGGCCGACGTACGAGGACAGCTACAACGTGCGATGGCAGGACGGGACGGTCGCCAGCGCGGCCGACAAGAACAGGCTCTCGCCGGCCGAAAAGTACGACCTCGCGTTCAATGGCTGGGCGCCCGATGAGGCCTTCTTCAAGCTGCGCCCCTTCACGAAGGAAACCTGCGAGTCCAAGGCGTGGGACGCCTCCTACTACGACAAGCTCGGCCCGGCGGCCAAGTACACGACCAAGAACAAGGGGCACTGGAAGTCGCACGACGGCAAGGACTCGGACGGCGACGGCAAGACCGACGAGTGCGATGACCACGACGGCATCGAGACATGGTGGGGCCTCTGCCACGCGTGGGTACCAGCCGCGATGCTCGAGGAGGAGCCGCTCACGGCCGTCGACTACAACGGCGTGCGCTTCGAGATCTCCGACATCAAGGCGCTGCTCATCGCGCTCTACGATCCGGCGAGCGCCATGATGATCGGCGGCCGCTGCAACGAGAAGGAGGCCAAGCGCGACCCGACGACCGGACGCATCATGGACGAGGAGTGCCGCGACACGAACGCCGGCACGTGGCACGTCGTTATGGCCAACCTGCTGGGCACGATGAAGCGCTCGGTCGCCGAGGACCGCACCTTCGACTACCAGGTGTGGAACCAGCCGATCATCGAGTGGAAGGTCGACGCGATGAAGGAAGTGACCGAGAAGGAAGCCATCGCGGCACTCGGGCTCCCGGCGACGACCGCGAAGTACCCGTACAACACGACCGCAGTGAAGTGGTTCGACGTGCGGGCGACCAGCTACTACATCACCGAGAGCAGCCCGGGGACCCTGCCGTATACCGATCGTATCGAGCTCCAGACGGCCTCGGACGCCTACCACTACATCCTCGAGGTCGACAAGGATGGCAAGATCACCGGCGGCGAGTGGATCGGCGAGTCGAACGCGAACCACCCCGACTTCCTGTGGCTCCCGACCAAGGCGATCGGCAGCAACCCCAGCATCTCGGCTGCCAGCGTCCGCATGCTGCTCGACAAGTCGCGCCCGGCGCCGGTCGCGGTCGGCGAGACCATCGCGTTCTCGGCGACGCCCGGCGCGGCGATCCCGGACAATAGCGCGGCGGGGGTGAGCAGCACGATCGAGGTGACCAACGACGCGAAGGTCGCGACGCTCCAACTCGATGTGAACATCACACACACGTACGTTGGCGACCTCGTCGTGAAGCTCGAGAAGGTCGGCTCGCCCGCCATCACGGTGCACGACAAGGCGGGCGGCGGGGACCACGACCTCAAGAAGACGTTCAACGTGACGGGGCTCGAGGGGGTCTCGACCAAGGGCACCTGGAAGCTGACGGTCACGGACACGGCGTCGGCGGACAGCGGCACGATCGTGTCGTGGGGCCTCAAGATCGGCACGGTCGCGAGCGGCGGGACGACGCCGGCGCCGACCGTTCTCAAGGTCGAGAACGTCAAGGTGATCAAGATCCCGAACAACAAGACGACGGGCGGCGTGAGCACCATCACGGTGGCCGACACCAAGACGATCAAGGGCGTCAAGGTCACCGTCGACGTGACGCACACGTACATCGGGGCGCTGCAGGTCGAGTTCAAGAACGGCGCGCTCAAGAAGACGCTGCACAACAAGGAAGGCGGCAGCGGCACGACCATCCAGCGCACCTATGACGTCGGCGAGTTCAACGGCGGCTCGACCAAGGGCACCTGGACGCTGGTCGTGCGCGACACCGACCGCGAGGCCGACACCGGCAACATCAACGCGTTCAAGATCGAGTTCACGTACTGACGTCTGCGGGGCGCCTGCGAGGCGCTCGTGCGACCCAGCGCAGGGATGCGGCGCCGCATCCCTTTTCTGTTTGTGGGTGCGTGGCTCAGCGCGTGGGCGGGATGGGACCCGCGGGAGGCGCCACAGCGACGTCGCGAAGGCGCGCGACGGTCTCGCAGACCGAGCCGCGCGGGAGCGGCATGAGGCTCGGGGCCGCGAACGGCGCGGGCGCGCACCAGGACGCGAGCGAGGCATGCCAGGCCCTCTGGGTCCCGTCGAGCGACGCGTCGCCGAGGATCGCGGCAAAGGTGTCGGTCGTGTAGGTCGCGTCGCGCAAGGCGAGGTAGAGGCGCAACGCATCGGCGCGGCGCGTCGTGAAGAGGTAATGCGAGAGCGCCCAGCCGTTGGGGTAATCGAAGACGCCGGACTCGGTGTAGCCGACGCGCTGCGAGATGAGCGCGCCGAGCTCTCGGTAGGGGGTCACCGGGCAGAGCGTGGCGAGGTGCTCGGGGCGAAGCGCGATGGTGTAGGCCTTGCCGCCGGCATCGGGGGCGTGAAACGCGAGGCCGCCGAGAAGCTCGGCGAAGCCCTCGTCGGCCCAGGCGCGCGGCTGAATTTGGGTGGCCGCCTCCTGCCAGAGACCCGGGTAGACGAAGCGTCCCTGCAGGTAGTGCCCGAACTCGTGCTGAATGAGCTGCTCGACCGTGAAGACGCTCTCGGCGGCGGTGCGTTGGTAGGTGTAGAGGATCCCGTCGCCCTCGAGGTAGAGGCCGCCGGCGGCCGCGCCGTAGCCGACGAAGCTGCCCATGTAGTCGATGTACTCGGCGCGCGTGGCGAAGAGGACGAGCGTCATGCCGTCGTTGGTGTCGCCTGGCACCGGGGTCGCGAAGGGCGGGCCCATGAGGTCGGCGAAGGCGTCCGCTTCGGCAAGGAGGAGCGCAAGGATCGCGTCGATCTCGGGCAGGGTGAGGCCCGAGCGCACGACAAACGCGCCGGACGTGCCGGTGTGCGGCAGGTGCATCGCCTCGAAGTCGGCCTGGATCGCGTCCGCGAGCGCGGTGTCGCCGTGGAAGTGGTCGAGGGCCTTGGCCAGGTAGAGACGGGGCGCGAGGTCGGTTTCGACGTCGTAGGCGGTCTCGAGGGCCGCTACCAACGTGGCACGCAGCGCATCGTCGAGCTGGCTGTCGTGGAGTGACATGACGATGTAGGCGGCTTCGGCGCGGACCCAGGGGTCGTCGGAGGCGAGCGAGGCGAGGAGGAAGTCGCGCTCGGCGGCAGAGAGGAGCGTCGCGCCGAGATAGAGAAGACGGGCGTAGGCCGTCATGGCGCGAAAGCGGAGCGACGAACTGAATTGCGGGTCGGCCGCGATGCGCGCGAGGTCCGACACCATCGCGGGGTATGGGTAGTAGCGGGCGTCGAGGATCCAGATCGCGTCCTGCAAGACGTCCTCGGCGAGGTCGTGCGCGACGCGATCGTGGACCGCCGCCTGTACGTCGCCGCTGCGCAGAGTCATGACGAGCGGATGGGCCGGACTCTCGGGGGACGCCTCGGTGAAACGGCCGACGACGCGCAGGGCGTTGCGACGCGACCAGTCCCAAGGATGCGTGGCGATGGTTGCGAGGATCTGGTCGAGAGCCGCGTCGGAGGCGATCGGGACGAGAGCGGCGGCGAGCAGCTCGGTGCACGCATAGTCGCCGTAGGGGAGCGTCGCGAGGAGCGTGTCGAGGGTTGCCGAGTCAAGCGATGGGCACGCGAACATCTCGCCGCGCGCGAGCGGACCGAGGACGAACGTGGTCCAGTCGCCGGGGCAACGAAAGGAGCCGCTGCATTGCGCAACCGCGCTTGGAAGGCCAGTCCAGAGCACGTCGACGGCGGGGCGCTCGAAGCGAAAACGGTGGAAGCGGATCTCGTCGTAGAGGGCGCCGAAGAGCGCATCGGTGGTGGTGGGGTCCGCAACGAGCGCGAAGAACGCGTCGAGGTGGGGGCTCGGGTCGGCCTCGAGTGCCGCGACGAGAACGGGGGCGCAGCCGGTGGGATCGGCGCGGACGATTGCGATCTGATCGGCTGTCGATGCGGTCGGGAGGTCCGAGCAGTCGCGCGTGGATTCGGGGGTATCGGTCGCGGTCTCGGTCTCGGTCTCGGACTCGGTCTCGGTCTCGGTCTCGGTCTCGGTCTCGGACTCGGACTCGGTCTCGGTCTCGGACTCGGACTCGGTCTCGGTCTCGGTCTCGGTCTCGGTCTCGGACTCGGACTCGGTCTCGGACTCGGTCTCGGACTCGGACTCGGGCGCGAGATCGGTCTCGGTCTCGGGAGCGAGATCAAGCGCGGTATCGGGCTCGAGAACGGTCTCGGGCTCGATTGTGTCCTCCGAAGTCGAGTCCGAAGTCGAGGTCGAGTCCGAGCTGGAGTCCGCGTCCGAGCCCGCGTCCCCGCAGGCGCCCTGGCCGAGCAGCGCCACGCACGTCATCGCCAGGAGACCACCCGTCAGGCCCATCGCGCCAGTGTACCCGACCTTCTACGCGACGGGCATGGGCTCGGGGATCTTCCACAGGTCACCGGGCTCGCGACCCGCTTCCAAGGCCGCCCGTAGCGCCGCGAGCTGCGGCACGAGGCCCGGCGGGTTGTACTCCCAATGCCAGCCCTCGGGCAGATACGGATAGAACCCGAAGCGGCGCGCGTGCGCGGCCAGCCACCGATAGGCCGGCGCCTCTTTCGCGCCGCGCTTCCCGTGCCGATAGAGTCCAAGATCCAGAGCGAATCCCGTATGATGCGCGCTCTGCCCGGGCTTGGCGGTCCACTTCATCTGAAGACGCGCGAGGTCCCGTTCCGCCAGGGGCGGCAGTCCGGCCGCCTCGCGCATTCGTCGCCGCTCGGCGAGGCGATAGGCCCACACCTCAGCCTGCAAAGCCACCGAGCGATAGGCCGAGTGGATCGCCAGATCGGCCGGATCGACGCCGCCCGCGACCGCCGCCTCGCGCATCGGCCGCCACGCCGCATACGCGAAGACGTGCGGCCGGGCCGGTGCGATGTCGGTTGGCACCAGCTCGCACGCGAAGGGTGGCTCACCGAAAACCCGTGCGCGCACCCGCCTCTGGCAGAGGCCGAACGGCCCGCGCGGCACGCCCGTCACGACCTGCGCCTCGCACAGGTTTCCTACGAGTTCGATGTCCGCACGCGCATGCACCGCGTCGTCAATCGCAGTAGCTGTCGCTGCCACGCAAGAACGCCTTGCACGAGCTCGTGTCGCAGTACGAGTCGCTGCCGCGCAGGTACGCCTTGCAATCCCCGCTGTCGCAGTAGCTGTCGCTGCCGCGCAAGATCGCCTTGCAATCGCCCGTCTTACAGTAGCTGTCGCTGCCGCGCAGGACGGCCTTGCAGTCGTCGGTGTCGCAGTAGCTGTCGCTCTTGCGCAGGATCGCCTTGCAATCGCCCGTCTTGCAGTAGCTGTCGCTGCCGCGCAGGATCGCCCTGCAATCCGACCCGTTCCAGTACCGAAACCCGACCTTCTTGATGTCCGGCCGATCGCCCATCGTCGGCTCGGTCGTGATGGCGGGCAGCGCGAGCGAGAACATGAGCGCGAGGACGTGCAGCATAGATGGCTCCGGAGCAGAGGAACGAACGAACAACGGATCGCGTGCGACCGGTCCGAGTCATAGTGGGCCGATCATCGTGGACCGATCATAGTGGGCGCGGCTCGAACGCGCGAGCCCGTCCCGCATTCACACGCATTCTCGCCGCGCGGGGCGCGCGCCTCACCCTGGCGTCGACGCCGCGAAGAACGCGACCAGCCGCTCGGCCACGGCATTCGCCATCCCCGGCACCGCCATCAGCTCGTCGATGGTGGCCGCCCGGACCTTCGCGACCGATCCGAAATGCGTCAGCAGCGCCTTGCGTCGCGCGGGCCCAATCCCCGGGATCGCATCCAGCGCCGACGTCAGCGTGCGCCGCCGCCGCAGCCGTCGATGAAACTCGATCGCGAAGCGGTGCGC